>JBFJXW010000012.1:0-39104 GCA_041622895.1 Desulfobulbus sp.
ACCGTGGCTTCGGGATATCCGGGAACGCCGTCGACGGAGATCATGGGCAATCTGTCCCAATACGAAGGCGTGTATACCGAATGGGCACCCAACGAAAAGGTGGGGCTGGAAGTGGCCATTGGTGCCTCCTTTGCCGGAGCCCGATCCCTGGCGACCATGAAGCACGTCGGCCTCAATGTGGCGGCCGACCCCCTGTTCACAGCGGCATACACGGGGGTGCGAGGCGGTCTGGTCATCCTGAACGCGGATGATCCGCAGATGCACAGTTCGCAGAACGAACAGGATAATCGTAACTACGCCTTTGCCGCCAAACTGCCTATGCTTGAGCCCTCTGATCCCGCCGAGGCCAAGGAAATGATGTCCCGCGCCTATGCGCTGAGCGAGGAGTTGGATACCCCGGTGATCGTTCGCATCACCACCCGCATCGCCCATGTCAAGGGCGTGGTGGAAAAGGGGACGCGGTGCGAGGTGCCCGAGCCGTCTATTGAGAAAATGCCTGCCAAAATGGTTATGCTCCCCGGCAATGCACGGGTACGGCGCATGGCGGTGGAAAAGCGCATGGCAACCGCCCGGCAGATGGCTGAAACCCTGCCGGAAAACCGTATTGAGCCGGGAACCGGGCCGCGCGGCTTCATTACCGCCGGTGTCCCCTATAATTACGTCAAAGAGGCGTTTCCCAATGCTCCGGTGCTCAAGCTGGGCATGGTCTGGCCCCTGCCTGAGCAGATGATCCGCGACTTCGCCGCCTCGGTGGAGGAGGTGATCGTGGTTGAGGAACTCGACCCCTTTATCGAGACCCATCTCAAAGCCATGGGCATTGCTTGCCACGGCAAGGACATTATACCCAGCCAGGGCGAGTTGAATTCGTTCATTGTCCGCAAAGCCGTGGAGCCTGCTTCCATTGGCGAGCTGTTCGCTCCTCTGGAACTGCCCATGCGGCCGCCGAATATGTGCGCCGGCTGCCCGCACCGCGGTCTGTTCTACGGGTTGTCGAAGATGAAAAATGTCTTTGTCTCCGGTGATATCGGCTGCTATACCCTGGGCTTCCTGCCGCCGCTTTCCGCCATGGATGCCTGCGTGTGCATGGGCGCGTCCGTGACCATGGCCCACGGCATGTCCAAGGCGCTTGGTAAAAGCGGTGAGGGCCGTATTGTTGCCGTGCTCGGCGATTCCACCTTCATGCATTCCGGTATCACCGGGCTGCTGAATACGGTCTATAACAACTCGTATGCCTCGGTGATCATTCTCGATAACCGCACCACGGCCATGACCGGCCACCAGGAAAACCCGGCCTCCGGCAAGACCATCCTCGGTGACCCGGCTCCGGCGCTGAATCTGGAGCAGCTGTGCCAGGCCATCGGGGTCAAACGGGTGGTGGTGGTCAATCCCCATGATGTCGAGGCGACCCGCAAGGTGTTGAAAGAAGAGATCGAATCACCGGACCCGTCGGTGATTATCAGCCGGGCGCCCTGTGTGCTCCTGCCGGAAGAGGTGAAACGAAAGAAACCGGTCTACTTTACCAACCTGGAGAACTGCACCGGTTGTACGCTCTGTGTGCAGATGGGCTGCCCGGCGATCAGCTGGACGCCCTTGACCCCGGAAGAGGCCGTGGCACGCGGGTACCGCGAAAAACAGAAAGGGTATGCCCAGATAGCCGAGGTCCAGTGCGCCGGCTGCGGTCAGTGCGCGGCGGTCTGCAAGTTTGAAGCGATCACCAGAAAGGAGGAGAAGTAATGAAACAGAGCGGCAACATACTCTTTTCCGGGGTGGGCGGGCAGGGCATCCTGCTGGCCAGCGAGCTCACCGCCCATGCCCAATTGGCCTCCGGATTCGATGTCAAGAAGAGCGAAGTACACGGCATGGCTCAGCGCGGCGGTTCGGTGGAGGCGCATCTTCGTTACGGAGAGAAGGTCTACTCACCGTTGATCGAGCCGGGCATGGCCGATATCCTGGTGGCCTTCGAGATCCTGGAGGCGGTTCGCTATCTGCCGTATCTCCACAAGGACAGCGCGGTGGTGGTCAATACCCAGAAGATCCTGCCGCCTTCGGTGGCACTGGGCAAGGCGACCTATCCGGAAAACATCCTTGATGAACTGACCTCGCGCCACATCAATGTGGTGGCTCTTGATGCCTTTGCCGTGGCGGCATCGGTGGGCGAGCTGCGCACCGCCAATGTGGCCATGGTGGGCGCCATGTCCAATTTTCTCGCGGTCGATCCCGAGGTCTTTCTTCAGGTTATCGACAACACCGTGAAAGAACAGTTTCGCGAGGTCAACAAAAAGGCTTTTACTGCCGGTCGGGCCGCAGTCTACGCCTGAGGGCGGTACCAAGAGAAGAGGAGAACAAGGTAATGATGTGGGTGGAAGAAATTGAAACGCTGCCGCGGGTCGGGCTGGAATCGATTCAGCTCAAACGCCTGCAGGCCCTGGTGCATCGTATCTATGAGAAGGTGCTACCGTATCGTGCCAAGATGGATGAGGCCGGGATTAAGCCGGGCGATATCCAGTCACTGGCCGATTTGCGTAAACTTCCCTTTACCACCAAGGACGATCTGCGCGACAATTATCCCTTCGGGCTGTTCGCCACGCCCATGGAGGATGTAATCCGGGTACACGCCTCCTCCGGGACCACCGGTAAGTCGACGGTGGTTGGTTATACGGCGGCGGATATCGAACTCTGGGCTTCGATTATGTCCCGCTGTCTGACCATGGCTGGAGTAACGCGGGGCGATATGGTGCATAACGCCTACGGTTACGGCCTGTTTACCGGTGGTCTGGGGGCGCATTATGGCATCGAAGCCCTTGGCGCCACGGTCATTCCGGTTTCCGGCGGTAACTCGAAACGCCAGATTACGATCATGCGCGATTTCGGCTCCACCGTACTGCTTTCCACCCCTTCGTATGCCCTCAATCTGGCGGACGCCATGGCTGATAGCGGTGTGTCTCCGGAGGATCTTAAACTGCGGGTCGGTATCCACGGAGCCGAGCCATGGAGCGAGAACATGCGCGAAGAGGTCGAGCGCAAGCTGGGGATCAAGGCCGTGGATATCTACGGTCTGTCAGAAATCATCGGTCCCGGCGTGGCCATGGAATGTCTGCATTCGCAGCGTGGCATGCATATCCTGGAAGATAATTTCCTGCCGGAGATTGTTGATCCCGAAACCTTGGAACCGCTGCCGTACGGCGAAGCCGGTGAACTGGTGTTTACCACACTGACCAAGGAAGCCTTCCCGCTCATCCGTTACCGAACCAAGGATATTTCCCGATTGTTTCTCGAACCGTGCGACTGCGGTCGTACCCTGATCCGCATGGAAAAGGTGACCGGACGTACCGACGACATGTTGATCATCCGGGGCGTGAATGTCTTTCCGTCTCAGGTCGAGCATGTGCTTGTCGGTGTCGAGGGAGTGGAGCCTCACTACCAGATCGAGGTTACCCGCGAGGGCAATCTTGACGTCATGTCGGTTTTGGTTGAAGTCAGTGAGCATATTTTCTCCGATGAAATTAAGGTGCTGGAAAAGCTCACCAAGAAAATCCAGGTGGAAATCAAGGATATGCTCGGTGTCACCTGCAAGGTGAAATTGGTAGAGCCCCGCTCCATTCAACGTTCGGAAGGAAAGGCGCAACGGGTGATTGATAGGCGGAAATTGTGAGTCAAACATACCTGATCAGTGAACGGGATTTATTCTCCCCGACAGACAGGTGCGGCTGTTTTTTCTAAAAAAATCAGGAGGGTCTCATGCGTGTAGAACAGATTGCGGTTTTTCTGGAGAACAAATCCGGCCGTCTGGCGGAAATCACAAGAATTCTGGCTGAGAACGATATCAATATTCGGGCGCTTTCCGTTGCCGATACCGCTGACTTCGGCATCCTGCGGCTCATTGTCGACAAAGTTGACCTGGCCAAGGAAGCGCTTCGTGCCGGAGGGTTCACCGTTGGTAAAACCGATGTGGTTGCCGTCGAGGTTCCGGATCGCTCCGGCGGACTGGCCAGTGTGCTGGCGGTGGTTAACGAAATTGGCCTGAATGTCGAATACATGTATGCTTTTGTCAATAAAAGCGGTGCCGATGCGGTATTGATTTTTCGTTTCGACGACATGGATAAGGCCATCGAAGTGTTACAGCAGAAAGGGTTCACGCTGCTGAGCGGCACACAGATTTGCTCTTTATAAGCTGCGATACCAGGGTTGTACCCTGCCGCATCCAGGTGCGGGAGGGATTGAATGTCATTCGTGCCATACGATGGGGGGAGTATGAAAAAAGGTATTAAACGATGTCTCCGGGGATGCGCTGTCGGCTGTCTGCTGCCTATGTTGTGGGTGCAGGCCGCGCAGGCGGGAATTATCAAAGTAGGGGCGATATTTGCGGTAACCGGTCCCGCATCCTTTCTCGGCGGCCCCGAAGCCAGAAGTGCCGAGATGGTGGTGGAAAAAATCAACAAGGCCGGCGGCATCAACGGCGACACCATCAAGCTGATTATCAAGGATTCCGCTGGGAGTTCAGAGAAGGCGGTTTCCTTTGCCAAGCAGCTGATCGAGGAAGAGAAGGTGGTCGCCATCATCGGGCCGTCCACTTCCGGTGAATCCATGGCGGTCAAAAAGATAGCCGAAGCCGGCAAGACCGTGCTCATTTCCTGTGCCGCCGCCGAGGTCATTGTTGATCCGGTTGCTTCCTATGTCTTTAAAACACCGCAAAAGGATTCTTTTGCCGCCCAGAAAATCTTTGAGGAAATGCAGCGGCTGAAGATCACCACTATTGCCGTGGCCGCAGGCAACGACGGCTTTGGCAAGGCCGGCAAGGCGCAGCTGGAGAAAATGGCGCCGGATTTCGGTATCAAGGTTGCGGCATCCGAGACCTATGACAGCAAGGCCACCGACCTCAGTGCCCTCGTCGCCAAGTTGAAATCAGACGGCAGCATCCAGGCCGTGGTCAACTGGTCGATTGTTCCGGCCCAGGCTATTATCGCCAAAAACATGCGCCAGGTCGGCTGGAACGTTCCCCTGTTTCAGAGCCATGGGTTTGGCAATATTAAATATGCCGAGGCCGCTGGAGCCGCAGCCGAAGGGATTATCTTCCCCTGCGGTCAGTTGCTGGTAGTCGACTCCCTGCCTGACACGGATCCGCAGAAGGCATTACTGCTTCAGTACAAAGCCGAATATGAAGCCAGGTACAAGGAAGAAGCCTCTGCCTTTGGCGGGTATGCCTACGATGCCATCAATATGGTGGCTGCTGCCATCAAGCAGGGCGGAAATGACCGCGAGAAAGTACGCGACGCGGTAGAAGGGCTGACACAATTTCCTGGGGTCGGCGGTATTTTTTCGTTCACCCCGCAGGACCATAATGGACTTGATATCAACTCATTTGCCATGCTGACAGTCAAGGACGGAAAATTTATCCTCTATCAGGGGCAATAAGGTGCTCGCCGACGGATACGCAACCCGTATCTGTCGGACAGTTGTGTTAACCGCATGAGTCTGGATCTCTTCTTTCAATACCTGTTTGCCGGCATCACCTATGGCGCCATCTACGCCGTTGTCGCCATAGGCTTCAATATTATCTACAACGCCACCGGTATCATCAATTTCGCCCAGGGCGAATTCGTGATGCTTGGCGGCATGATCTCTATTTCGCTGCTGCAGTTCATGCCGCTTGGTTATGCGGTTGCAGCGGCCGTACTCATCACCATGGTGATTGGCGGCTTGATCGAAATTGTGTTCATTCGTTGGCTGGAGAGCCCTTCGGTGCTGCGGATGATCATTATTACCATCGGCATCTCCATCCTGCTGCGAGAGTCGGCTCTGCATATCTGGGGTGAGTCCATTCGCAGTCTGCCTTATTTTTACGGTAACGAAATTTCTACCTTTTCTTTGGGCAGTGTCCATATTTCACCTCAGGTACTCTGGGTGCTCGTTGCCTGCTCGGTGATGGTGGTTGGATTGAACGTGTTTTTCAAAGGGACACCGCTGGGACGGGAAATGCGCGCCTGTGCGGCCAACCGCACCGCAGCCCTTCTCTGCGGCATCAATACCCGCAATATGGTAACCCTTTCCTTCATGCTCAGCGCCGGTATCGGGGCACTGGCCGGCTGCGTGATGTCACCGATCACGTACACCCAGTACGATTCGGGTTCGGCTCTGGCGATCAAAGGCTTTACCGTGGCCATCCTCGGCGGCCTGGGGAACTCCATGGCTGCGGTTACGGCAGGCATTCTTCTCGGGATCATTGAAGCTTTCTCCGTTTCCGTAGTGCCGCTTGCCTTTCAGGACGCCATTGCCATCACCATTTTATTAATTATTCTTTTTGTGAAACCTCATGGCCTGTTCGGTTCCAGTGAGGCGGCCCGGCTGAAGGATTTCTGATGAAACGACGAAACGTATTCGGCCTTACAGCGCTCTCCCTGCTGGTAATCTGTGTGCACCTGCTCACCGCCTTTACCGGAACGCAATATTACCTGACCCAGTTGACTATGGCCGCCTATTACGGCCTGGTTATCATCGGCCTGAGTGCCCTGATGGGCTATGCCGGGCAGATTTCCATCGGCCATGCCGGTTTTTTTGCCATTGGCGGGTACCTGTCTGCTGCCCTGACCACCCGAAGTTTACTGCTCTACAAGGACACGCTGCCGGTTCGCTGGCTCGATGCGCTCGGTCTGCTCAGATCGTCTCAGGACATCTTCGGCGGGCAATTACTCACCGTGTCCCCGTGGGCTGCCTGTCTGTGCGCGGTAGCGACCGCAGCTGTCATCGCTCTCGTCATCGGAATCCCCGTGCTGAAACTGAAAGGGCATTATCTGGCCATGGCTACGCTTGGTTTCGGAACCATTATTTACCGTATTCTGCTTGCTTCTTCCTATTTTGGCGAAGCTGACGGTATTACCGAGGTGCCGGGATTCTCCCTGCTGCCAGCTATGGGGGTAGTGGGGCCGATCATGGTCAACGGCGATTCTGCTCACCGTGTCGTTAATTATTATCTGGCCTGGGGGGTATTGATTCTCGGCCTTGGCCTGCTGCTCAATCTGATCGGCTCCCGGATCGGCAGAGCGTTGCGCTCGCTGCACGGATCCGAGGAAGCCGCCGAGGCCTCCGGCGTGGATACCGCTCGGTTCAAATTGCAGGTCTTTATCCTCAGCGCGGTGTATGCCGCCATCGCCGGGGTTCTGCTCACCCACTACAACGGCGGCATCGGTCCCAGTGAAGCCTCGGTGATGAAGTCGGTACGCTATGTCGCCCTGGTGGCGGTAGGAGGGATGACCAATCTCTGGGGAACGCTGATCATGGGAGTGAGCCTGACTTTCCTTTCCCTTCGCGGAGTGTTTGGCACCTATGACGATGCGGTTTTCGGTGCGATTTTGATCGGGGTGATGCTTTTTGCACCGGAAGGAATTCTCAGCCTGCGCCTGAAGCAGTTGACGAAAGGAATGTTTAGTGGAGCGCAGTCATGAAGTATGCAAGCCAGGCTGAGTGTCGTGGTGGCGAAGAGTCATTAGTGCCCGGGGAAGCAATACTCGAGCTGCGCTCCGTGCATAAGCGATTTGGCGGCTTGCATGCGGTCAACGATGTGAGCTTCAAGGTGGCGCCGGGAAGCATCAAAGCGGTGATCGGTCCGAATGGGGCCGGGAAGACCACGCTGTTCAACCTCATCACCGGCAATTTGCCGGTCAGTTCCGGAACCATCACCTTCCAGGAGCGTGAGATCCACGGTAAGAAACCGTATCAGATCGCACGGCTTGGCATGGCGCGAACCTTTCAGAATATCAAATTGTTCAACGGTATGACCGCTTTGGAATGTGTCATGGTGGGGCGCCATGTGCGTAGCCGTGCCGGGTTTTTTGCCGGTATGTTTTCCCTGCCTTCAACGTGGAAGGAAGAACGGTCCATTCGTGACAAATCCATGGAACTGCTCGAAATGCTGCAGATTGCCGAATGTGCTGATGTCGAAGCGAGCAGCCTTGCCTTTGGACAGCAACGGGCGGTGGAGATGGCCAGGGCGCTGGCCGCGGAACCCCGGCTGCTGCTGCTTGATGAACCAGCCGCCGGCCTGAATATCTACGAGACTGCGGAAGTAGCCCGCCTGATCTGCAAGATCCGCGATATGGGGATTACAGTGCTGCTGGTTGAGCACGATATGTCGCTGGTGATGGATATTTCCGACGAAATAGTTGTCCTCAGCTTTGGCAGCAAGCTCGCAGAGGATATACCCTCCAATATTCAAAAAAATGAAGAAGTTATCAAAATCTATCTGGGCGAAGACGATGCCATCACTGCCTGATACCTCTGGTTCGCGCCTACCCCTTCAGCAGCCTTGTGGGATCGTATGCTGAAAATTCGAAACCTCGATGCCGGCTACGGTAAATTACGGGTACTGAAAAATATTTCTCTTCACGTCAATGCCGGCGAGATTGTTACCATGATCGGTGCCAACGGGGCGGGCAAAACCACCTTGCTGCATACCATCATCGGCCTCATCAAACCGACCAGAGGGGATATCGATTTTCAGGGGCAACCGTGCAACAGAAGGGCTGTGCGCAGGATCGTCGCTTCGGGGTGTGCGCTTGTGCCTGAAGGACGGCAGGTTTTCGCACCGATGTCGGTGGAAGAGAATCTGTTGCTTGGCGGTTATGTTCTGCAGCAGCAAGAGGGCAGAGCTGCTGTGTTGAAGGAGCTCGAGCATCAGTACGAATTGTTTCCGCTCCTGCGGGAAAGGCGACGGCAGCTTGCCGGAACGCTTTCCGGCGGTGAACAGCAAATGCTGGCGATGGGGCGGGCCTTGATGTCCCGGCCGCGACTGGTGATGATGGATGAGCCGTCCACCGGTTTGGCACCGCTTATTGTCCGCGATATATTTCAGATTATTTGTCGCCTTCGGCAGGAGGGCAACACCGTGCTGCTGATCGAGCAAAATGCCAAGGCCGCGTTGGGGATCGCCGATCGCGGCTATGTACTTGAGGTCGGCAAGGTCATTGTTCAGGGACCGGCAGCTGATCTGCTGGCCAACTCGGATGTGCAGCGGGCGTACCTGGGACGTGAAAAAATAGACTGATCGTACGATCGAAACAACTTGGTGCACGGCCCTGAGCGACCGGGCAATAAATATCCATTGGTACCACTTCAAAAGACGGTAAGAGCATATGTATTGGGAACCGGAAAAGGAATGTATGGCACGGGAGGACCTGGAGCAGCTTCAGTTGGAGCGGCTGCAGTCGACATTATACCGGGTGGGGACCAATGTTCCCTTTTATAAAAAGAAATTCAATCAGCTGAAATTCAATTACGACGACATCGGTTCCCTGGACGACCTGCGGCGGCTGCCTTTTACCGAAAAACAGGATTTGCGCGACAATTATCCCTACGGCCTGTTCGCCGTCCCGTTGCGGGACGTGGTTCGGCTTCATTCCTCTTCCGGCACTTCCGGCCAGGCAACTGTGGTGGGATACAGCCGCAACGACATCAAGACGTGGTCCAACCTGGTGGCTCGAGTGATCACCGCGGCAGGGGTCACCAATAACGATGTCATTCAGATCGCCTTTGGCTACGGCCTGTTCACCGGAGGATTCGGCCTCCATTACGGAGCTGAGACCATCGGCGCGTCGGTCATCCCGATTTCCGCCGGCAACACCAAGCGGCAAATCCAGATTATGCAGGATTTTAAAACAACGGCCCTGGTGAGCACCCCTTCGTATGCCCTGGTCATAGCCGACACTATGATGGAAATGGGGATCAATCCCAATGGGCTGTCGCTGCGGTACGGCTTGTTTGGCGGCGAGCCTTGGTCAGAGGCAATGCGTCAGGAGATCCATCAGAAGCTTGGCATAATTGCCACAGACAACTACGGTCTGTCCGAGGTAATGGGGCCGGGCGTTTCCGGTGAATGTCAGGAATGCAACGGCCTGCATATCAATGAAGATCACTTTTACCTTGAGATACTGGATCCGATCACCTTGGAACCGGTACCGGAAGGTGAGATCGGAGAGTTGGTCATCACCACCCTGACCAAAGAAGCCTTTCCAATGATTCGTTACCGAACCAGGGATCTGACCCGGTTCATCCCAGAGCCCTGTCCCTGTGGCCGAACCATGAAAAGAATGCAGCGGGTGATGGGACGGAGCGATGATATGCTGATTATCAAAGGGGTGAATATTTTTCCCATCCAAATTGAGAAAGTCCTATTCGAGGTGGAAGGGACGGAACCTCATTACCAGATTATTGTCGATCGGGAAAACCATGCCGATAAGATAACCGTCCAGGTGGAAGTAATGGAATCCATCTTCTTTGACGAAATGAAAAAGCAGCGCGGCATGGTCGATCACATTAAAAACCGCCTTTCATCAGAGTTAGGGGTGAGTGTCGATGTCAAACTGGTTGAAGAAAAATCCCTGGAACGCTCTGTGGGCAAAGCAAAACGGGTTATCGATAGAAGGAAACTGTAAAAAAAACCTGGCGAGTCATGCAAAATTTATGGACACAAAGTGTGAAAGGGTGATTAAGTTACAAGCTTAAGCTGTCGCACAGAAATAGGACGTGTGGGCTTTATTCCATGCGTTGTTCGGCGAAACAGCACATGAACAGATGGTCAAAGATAGTATCGTCCTTTGAATACTGTGCATTAACCCAGCGGTAACCTGGAGAGGGAGGAATCATTCTGGCATCCTCGGTGACCGTTTTCTTAGTTATCTTTAAGCACCTCAAGTAAAGGAGAATTGTATGAAATTGTATGTGTCTTGCCTGCTTACTCTGCTGCTCGCCGCGGGAACGGCTTCCGCGGCTGACAAGCCGATGGAGTTGAAGACGGATGAGCAGAAACTGAGTTACGCCATGGGGCTGGATCTTGGTGAGTATTTCAAGAGCCTGGATGATACGTTTGATCTGGGCGTACTGCAGCAGGGCATCATTGACGGATATAAGGGCAACAAACCCCTGCTCACCGCTGCCGAGGCCGCTTCCATTCAGCAGGCATTTGCCAAACGTCAGCAGGAAAAACAAATTCAGCGAACTGTGGCCATGGTTCAGAAAAACCGCAAGGCCGCTGAAGAATTTCTGAAAACCAACAAGGCCAAGGAAGGCGTAACCGAAACGAAATCTGGTTTGCAGTATAAGGTTGTAAAAAAAGGCACGGGTGCCAAACCTACGCCGACTGATACTGTCAAGGTACAGTACAAGGGCTCCTTGCTGGACGGTAAGGAGTTTGACAGTTCCTACAAACGGAACGAGCCGGCTGTGTTTCAGGTAAATCAGGTAATTGCCGGCTGGCAGGAAGCGTTGCCGCTTATGGAAGTCGGGTCGACCTATGAGCTTTTTATACCACCGGATCTTGCCTATGGTGATCGTGGAGCGCCGCCGGTTATCGAGCCGGGTTCCATGCTGATTTTTCAGGTCGAACTGCTAGAGGTGCAAAAGGCAGACGACAAGGTAGACGATAAGAAGAAAGAATAAGTATCTTTCGGTCCAGACGCTGAATAAAGCCCCTCGCTACTCCCCGAAGGAACCCTAGTTTTTGAGGATCGGGGAAGGTTATTTTTACAACACTGGAATGGTGATGGAGGCGTAGTATGGGCAAGAATAAAAAGAAGAAACTTAAAAGCAAATGCTGTGGCGGCTACCTAAAGAAAGGTAAAATGTGCGGTTCCTGTCCGCTGCAAGCAGAGGTGAAATCGAAGAAAAAGGAAAAAAAGAAGGATAAGAAAAAAAAGAAGAAAAAATAATTGGCTTATTCTTTCGTCAATTTTCCAACCGGGTATCGCTTGTCGATACCCGGTTTTTTTTGGTGGGGGAGGGGATACTTCGTACCGGTTGTTGTCATCGCAAGGCGGGGTGCGTTTGTTGCTTCTGCGCGGTGGCGCGCAGCCCTTCAAGCAGGACAAAGCGACCCAACGGAATGACCCGGCAGGGAAAGCTGGCGATAAACAGCGGGTTGTCGCAGAGTCCTCCGGAAAGATACAGTTCTTCCGGTTCGTGGGCGAAACGGTGAGCATTGAGGGCAATGCCTCGGACAAATTTGGCCACGGCTTCGGCGTCGGATGCACCGGAGACGACAGCATCAAAGATATGGCTCATGCCAAGGACGCCGCAGGTAATGGAAAAACCGCTCTCTGGAACGGGTATGGTTGAGTAGTCCAACTGGTAGTAGTTGGCAAGAAGCTCGATGGTGAACCCCATGGAAGCCCCGCATTCGGCATTCCATCCCATGTCCACGACCTTCCCTTCTTGAAAACGAACAAATTTAATGTCACGGCTGCCGCAATCAAGCAAAACGAAGTCGGGCTGATCGACCAGCTGCTTCCCGCCCCGCGCCAGCGCCGTCAATTCGTTGATGCTCCTGTGGCTTCTGCGACTGGCATTGTGGCCCGTTGCCAGATCAGCATAAAACGTGCGGTCCAGTTCACGAGTGGCAATGATCCGGGGTGCAGTGTCGGCATCAGTTTCCAGTATTTTACAGTAGGATGTTCCAAAATCGGCAAGCAGCATCAAACGGTACTCCGGTTGGCCGGTTCGATACCGGAGAGTTCGAGAAAAGCCTCGATTTTTGCCCGAGTGGAACTGCCGGCAGTGACATCGCAGTCAATGGCAATAGCACGGGGATGTTTGTCTGCCAGGAGTTTGGCCAGTGCGGATTTCGCGCAAAAGGATTGCGAGAAAAACACGGTGGGAATATGCGGATCAAAAGCTCGTTCCAGTTCTAGATCTGCAGGGGTTTTATTCTCCATGCACCGGGTCCAGCCGAAGATGTGTGTGGTTTCGGGAAATGGTAACAGCAGAGAGAAATCCCTGGGGGGCACTCCCCAGAAGCCGCACTGCGGTACGCAGGGTGTCCCTGCAGGGTACGGTGCAGCGGATTGAACGCCTTTGGTGATCCGGCTGAACTTTTCAATAAGCGGCATCCGGCTGGTGCACAGGGGATACCCAAAGGCGCGGGTGTCCTGATTGCGGGTGCGGATGACCGGAACCTTCAGCATGTCGGTTAGGACTTCGGCTACATGGAGGGCGCAATCGCATTTTCCCGGGCCGACGTCGATATAGACACAATCCAGCTGCAGATGCATGCAATTGAGAACAACAGTGCGTAGAATGGCACAGTATACCCGTGGGATACGGGAGGCGGTCTGATCTATAGGCGCTTGGATCTGCGGTTCATCGAGATCGATGATACGATCACCGTTGCGGTTGATTTCTTCTATAACTGCCAAGGGCGGGACTCCAACAATTCCGATGTGTTTCTTCACTACACATCCTCCCGCAAGAGCAGCAGATACCCGAGGCAGCCAACAACCAAATGCACGGACAGCGCAGCCGCCAGGGGATGAAAATACCCGGCCTTGGCAAGAGACTGCAGGGTTGTATAGGCGCCCCAGCAGACGAAGGCCATACCGCAACTCACCGGTATGGCCAGCGATAAATCGCGACCCCATTTTCGGTAGACTAAAAGAAGCAGCGGCAGGCCCAGGAGCAAAAGGGGTAACCCGAGAAAGGTATAAGAAATTCTACCATAAAAATCGGTCCAGGCTTTATTGCGTTCTTCTTCGGATTTTGGGTTCCGGGTCTCTTTGTACAACTCCACCAGCGAAAGTTCCATGGTATGGTAGGCTGGTACGAAAAAATCATTGGGAGTCTCAGGAAAAGGAATGTTGCGGGTGTCGAATACCTGATAGGCAAAAGAGGCGTTCCCTGCCGCCTGTTGCATTTGTCCGTTGTCCAGGGACCAGACGCCCTTATCCCATTGGGCCGATTCAGCGGCGACCAATTTGTCCAGGGCATACGAGGTGTTCCAGACGGTATAAGAGAAAGAACGGAAAGCATTCTTGTGGGGGTCGGGACGGGCAAAGGAGTAGATTCCTTCCTGCCCGCGATAGTAGTATCGGCCGCTGCGATAGATGCCCAGCGCAACCCGTCCTTTCACCTCCTTATTCCAGATCTGATTAGTGGCAGCAATCGTTTTGGGCAGCACCAGTTGCGACATGAGCAGGAACAGGAGAACGCACACCATTGCTGCGGCAATGATGGGGGTGGTGATTTTTTTTAAAGGAATACCACACGACTTCAGTGCGATAAGTTCGTTGCTGTGGTTGAGCACTCCCAGGGTGACAACACCGGCAAGCAGAATGCAAACCGGACTCATCATGTCGATAATAAAAGGAATGTTATAGAGGAAAAATTTGGTGATCAGGCCGATGGACTTGCCTTTTTCGAGGAAATTGTCAATTTTCTCGAAAAAATCGATCAACAGGTAAATGCTGATGAATCCAGCCATAATCATCCCTAGGTTACGGATGAAGTTAGAGAGAATATAACGGTAAAGAAGTATCACGGGGTGGTCGTCGATGCACGGATCAAAAGGGTTTACTCCAGGGGCGTCGATCAGGCAGGAAGGGCCCGTCGTTCGCAAACGGAAAATACAGCGGTTTGTCGTCAGATGTAGTAATCCCTGCCGTGGTATCAGTCAAGCACTACTGCTTGCTGCACACAGCTGGCAAGGATGGCCTAATCCTTTCAGTGTCTTGTTTTTGTTTGTATCTTTTTTTTCTGTGTATCGCTAAACTGTTTCTATTTAAACGGTTTCTTGTTGTTTTTAAATTGTTATAGCGAGGTTTCCCGTAAAGACGAAGCTTGCTATTTTTTCAATCTCTGTGGTAATGTGCCTGCTCTTGTAATTCGTTTTTTGTAATTTGATACAGGCAACGCAGAAGCAATTCTTACCAGAAGCTGGTTTCCAGGTACCCGTATCCTGCAGGGAATGTGCTGCTCTGGAAAAACCCTGAAAAGATTGCCGTTCGTTTTCGGCAGATAAGCCCCTCATCACTGCGTTCGTAGTACGAACCTGCGGTGTTTTTTTATGACCTTTGTCTATGCAGAAACGACTTGAGAAAATTGCTGATAACAACATAACCCGGAGTGCCAGTAAGAATTCAGCCGTAGCCCGACTTAACGGCTTATGGGCTATTTTCGAACGAAGCGATGATGTACTGATCGTTATCAGCGCTGATCCGGATGCCATCGCTTCCGCCATGGCGCTCAAGCGTCTTCTGAGTTATCGGGTGCACAGTGTTACCATCGGCTATCCCAACGAAATCCGCCGTCTCAATAACATGACCATGGTGGAGCGCCTGAAAATCCCCATTGAACGACTCCATACCCTGCAGGTGAAGGATTACAGCAAAAAGGTTTTGCTTGATTCCCAACCCAATCACTTGGCCTGCTTCGAAAAAATGACTTTCAATGCCGTCATTGATCATCATCCGGTGACTACCGGCTGGGACGCGGCATTTATCGATATTCGTCCTGAATACGGGGCGGTATCGTCGATGATGGTCGAGTATCTCCGGGCCGCCGGTATAAAACCTTCCGTATCTCTGGCTACCGCCCTGTTTTACGGCATCAAGGTAGATACCCAGAATTTCCAGAAGCAGAACATGCAGGTGGCAGACAGTATCTGTTTTCGCTATCTGTTCAATATTGCCAATCTTAACCTGGTACGAAAATTTGAGCTTACCGAGTTGCGTCGATCGGAATTGCGCTATTTTCGAACAGCCTTAAACGAGGTCAAAACGAGCAAGCGCCGGGCTTATGTACATCTCGGCAAGGTCGGCACACCTGATATTCTGGTAATCATTGCCGATTTTTTCAATCGGGTGGAATCGTTTGACTGGGTGATTGTTTCCGGGGTTCACGGTGAAAAACTGGTGGTTATTTTTCGTTGTGACGGGTATCGGAAAAATGCCGGAAAACTTGCTAAAAATACCTTCGGCCGCTTTGGCCCGGCGGGCGGTCACAAGGAAGCGGCCCGGGCTGAGACACCCTTGAAAAACCTGCCGCTCAGAGAAAATCAGGAATTCACCACCAAGACCCTCATCCGCCTCATCACCCAGCATATCAAATAGTCGAAAAGAAAAGATTCCCGTGACATGCCTTGGCCGCCGCAGTTCTTCGAGATATTGCTTGCGCCGTTAGAGTGTTATGCAATACTATGATGCCAATCTTTTCTAATCGTTAGCGCCCTCTCGCGAAACAACACTTCTTGAAGCGGGCGCTGGTAACTCATCTGCACGGTGTCCTATGTATAGACCTTCGACCTTGGCGATGATTCTGGCGGGTGGTCGCGTCGATGAATTGGGTGTGCTGACGCACTATCGTCCAAAATCTGCCATTCCTTTCGGCGGTTTTGCCCGGGTAATAGATTTTCCTCTTTCCAATCTTTTTCACTCCGGCATCGAACGCATTGCCATCCTCAGTCAATATCGCTCTTATTCCTTGATCAACCACATCGGTACCGGTGCTGCGTGGGATATGATCGGACGAAATCGGGGCATCTCCATTTTGCCACCCTTCAAGGATTACGACAATCCTCACTGGTATAGGGGGGCCGCCGATGCTGTCTATCAAAATATGGATTATATGCAATATTATGGTCCTTCGGTGATTCTCATTCTCTCCGGCGATCACATCTACCAGATGGATTACCGGAAAATGATCCGCTATCACAGCGAGCAGGATGCGGACCTGACAGCTGCTTTTATTGAAGTGCCCCTGAAATCAGCCAGCCGTTTCGGTGTGGCGGAAATAGCCGATGATAACGACGATGGCGGCAGGATGCTCTCGTACGAGGAAAAACCCGCTGCTCCCAAGAGCGGATGGGCTTCGCTCACTGTGTACTGTTTTCGACCCGCAGTGCTTTTTGAAGTGCTGAAAAAAAATCAGGAAGGGGAGTCCTATGAGTTCGGCCGTGATATCATTCCAAATATGATGCAGCAGCAGTATAAGGTGCACGGCTATAAGTTCCGTGGATATTGGGGCTACACCCGAACTATTGATGAATATTGGCAGACCTCTATGGATTTGCTCGGTCCGGAACCAAAGATTGACCTGGAAGGCTGGGGTATACGCACTAATCTTGCCCATCGCAATATCGCCGATCGTCAGCCGGTGAAAGTCGGCCCTCACGGCTGTCTGGAAAATTCCATGGCCTATAATGGCTGCATTGTCGAGGGAACCGTGCGCAATTCAATCCTTTTTCCCGGGGTCCATGTCATGCCAGGGGTAGAGATTAACGATTCCGTACTCTTTTTCGATAATATCGTCCACGAAGGGGCGCAACTCAATCGCGTGGTCAGCGATGTTAACACCGTTTACAATAAGAACGTGCAGGTTGGTACTCCGAACTGTGAACAACAGAGCCGGGTCAGTGTTATCGGGTGGAACAACAGTGTGCCTGAAGGATTTCGCATCGGCTGTGGATGTACGGTGGCTCCGAGGATACCGCCGGAAAAATGGCCGCAGCATTGTTTAGAGGACGGGGAGGAACTGAAATGAGAGAAAGCGGTGATGCCCTAGTTCTTCTCCTGGCCGGTGGAATCGGCAGCCGGTTGAACCTTCTGGTCGGTCACCGGGCCAAACCGGCAGTGCCGTTCGGTGGGATCTACCGGATTATCGATTTCAGCCTGTCGAATGTTATGAATTCCGGCCTGACCAAGGTCGGCGTTCTTACTCAATATAAACCCCTTTCGCTCATGGGGCACATCGGCAATGGCGAGGCCTGGGATTTTACCGGTCGGACACGCGGGATCAAAATTTTGCCGCCGCGTACTGGAGAGCAGGATTCCGACTGGTATAAAGGGACGGCTGATGCGATCAGGCAAAATATCGATTTTATCCTTGCCAATCCTTCGGAGCAGGTGGTGGTTTTATCCGGTGACCACATTTATCGGATGGATTTTGACGCCATGCTCTCCTACCATCAGCATAAAAAAGCTGACATCACCATCGGTATGATGGTGGTTCCCAAACGCGATATTCATGAATTCGGGACCGGGATTGTCAATGCTGAAAACCGCATCATCGATTGGGAGGAAAAACCGGCTGTGCCTCGGACCAACCTGGCGTCTATGGGTATTTATGTATTTGATACCAAGTATCTGCTGCGCACCCTTGCTTTGGACCGGCGGGAAGTGGATTTTGGTCATCACATTATTCCCCGAGCCATTAACGAAGACAGGGTATATGCCTACCCCTTCTACGGCTATTGGCGCGACGTCGGGACTATACAGTCCTATTGGGAAGCCAATATGGATATCATCCGTGAAAATTCCGGTATCGCGCCAGAGGAATGGGAGATTCGGCCTAATCCGGAATACGGCGGCCGTCCCATGGATCGAGCCCCGGCGCGTTTTCTGCCCGGGAGCCAGGTGACCTCCTCCATGATTTCTTCCGGTTGTGTAATCGAGGGAACGGTCATTAATTCGGTGCTGTCACCCGGGGTGCGGGTAGCGAAAGGGGCGGTGGTCACCAATTCAGTGATCTTTGATGATACGCTCATTGGTGAAAACGCCGTGATTGACCTGACTATCTGTGATAAACGCGTTCAGGTCGGAGCCGGTGCCGTCGTTGGATGCGGAGAGAACATGACGTCGGTCAACAAAAAGTTTCCCAAGCATTTATATACCGGGATCACTCTGGTCGGGAAAGAAGCCCACATCCCTGGAGGCGTGCGGATTGGCCGTAATTGCATCGTCAACTTTGGCTATCAGGATGAAACTTTCGGTGGTCAGTCATTTCTTGCCGACGGTGAATCGATCTGAGCAACCAAAACCCTGCTGCAACGGAGGCGCGAACTCATTTATGCTTGTGGTATCCGCCAATAATTACTTGCATGGAAATACGGTAGTGGGTATCTTTGCTCGCTCGGTTAAGCGTTCAAGAAACAGCGTGCCAAATCGGTTGCCGACATATTGATACCATCATCTCGCTCCAGTAGCTCAGGTGGATAGAGCACAGGATTCCTAATCCTGGTGCCGCAGGTTCGAATCCTGCCTGGAGCACCATAGAACGAAAGGGTTACGTGCTGTCGCATGTAACCCTTTTTTATTTTCTGTGTACGCGCTTTAAAAAGCGCGACAAAGGAAATCTGGACAACAGTCTTTTTTGTTTACCTCCGTATTCTGCCCTATGTTGTTTCTCCTATGTTGATGTGCCTTCACGTACCCCCTGGGGCGCGTTCCATTGTTCCCCAAGCTCACGTTTTCGCGTGTCGTGTGTATGGTGTCCCATGCGAATCTCTCACTCGTCGGCAAGTGCACGGATCGCCGCGGCATAATTGGTTTGCAAAGACTGGAGATACTGTGGATCGACAGGACCTTTCCAGGTGGTGACCTCGCGGAATCGCTTAGGAATGGTTACCGATTCAGGATGGAAACCGCTGGCGATACGGACCTGCCAACGGATTTTCTGAATATTCTTTCCGCACTCAGGTATCGTGGCAGCGAGTCTTTCGTACCCCAGAGATTGCAGGCATTCTGCCAGGAGCGAATCGGTATAGACATTGCGAGCAAAAAGGCAGGCCACCATGGAGGTCATGAAGGCACGCGATGCTTCATCCCGGAGCAGGAAATGTATTGCGGCATCGACGTCTTGTTTTTCATGCTGTTGATCGTACGAATACCCGCCGCTGTCCAAGTGTGAGTGGCGAAATCCAAGCGATTGCGCCGTGAAGAATACTTCGCCGGTTGCATAGCCAGCCATTTCCTGGCCGAGTACGCAGGCAAAATCTTTGCCACCGTATACTTCGGCGGCCTGGAGGGTGCCTTGACCGAGGCGCCGGTAGAAGGCGTTGGCTCCGGATCCAAAGGAATAGGCGGCTCGCTGGTAGTTTGCGGCATCGCCAAAGGTTAGGGGCACCAGGGTCTCACGATCGGTAATAAGACCTTTTTCCGAGGCTTCCGTCGCCCAGGCAAGCGCTACCCCGGCTGACATTGCATCCATGCCGGCCTTTTCAAAAATATCAATGAGGGTGAGTACCGCGAAACTGTCAGTCACTCCCAGCATGGTTCCCAGGGAGAAGATCGGTTCATAGTCATAACCGACCTGCCGATAAAGGTATCTGTGGTCGGCCATGAATTTTTCCCGGACAAACCCGACATGGATGCAACCTACGGGGCAGCCGGAACAGGCTGAATTTCGCAGCAAGGTTTGCTCGGCGAACCGTTCTCCAGAGATGCCTTCCACCGCCTCGTCCGCCGTGGCCTGGAGATTGCGCCACGGCAAAGATTGAAGGTCGTTGAGTGTTTGGATATTGGCCGGGGTTCCGAGGTCGTGGTATTTCTTCATCATCCCGCTCGCCGTGACTTGACGGTGTACCTCGGCAAACAACCTCGTATACTGTTTGTTCTCGGGTAGCGGAAAGACCGCGTCACCGTGGAGGACGATGGCTTTGAGGTTTTTTGCCCCCATGGCCGCACCGCCGCCCAGTCGGCCGAAATGACGATAGGTGTCAACATTGATACCCGCTATCGCCGCACCGTTTTCTCCCGCCGGGCCGATGCGTAAAATGGAGCGGTGTCCCGAGCCTTTGCTCATTCGCCGCAGGATCTTGCCGGTTTCGAGTACGTCCTGGCCCCAGAGAAAACTGCAATCCCTGATCTGGGAGCGATTGTTGCCGACTTCGAGAAAACAGGGAGTCGGCGATCGACCGGTGATCACCAGGGCATCGAGACCGGTGAAGCGTAGCGCCATCGCACTGCGACCGCCGCCGTGGCTCTCGGTATATTGACTATGGTAGGGAGACTTGAAGGCGCAGATCGTCTTGCTCATTAAGGGGAAGTACCCGCTGAGTGGGCCTATGGCAAAAATGAGCGGCTGGCCGGGCGCATCCCAAGGCGCGTCCGGCTGCCCGTACTGGGTGAACAACAAAGCTGCCAGGCCGCTGCCGCCGGCGACCCGGTCGCGACCTTCCACCTGGATGTGTGCCCCTTTTCCGCTTGTCAGGTCGAAAACTAAGACGTTGAAGTGGTCGCTGTTCATGATGCGGACTCCGTTGGATTGCTGGGGAGTGAAGGGGTGACGTTGGCAACATCGGTGAGTTCCAGGCAGTCATGCGGGCAAAAGGGGATGCAACGGCCGCAATGCAGGCAGACAAAGGGTTCTCCTTCCTGGTCGATAAAAATGGCATCAACCGGACATGCGGCAGCACAGGCACCGCAGCGCGTGCACAGTTTTTTTCTCACGGCCACTCCACCGCTTTTTCGGGGAATCATGGCGCCGGTCAGGCAGGCGGCAGCACAGGGCGGTGAGGGGCAGGCCAGGCAATGAACGGAGGTGAATCCGGTGGTCAAGCCGCCAGAGGAGTGAATGCGAATGCCGGCAGTATCCCAGGACAGGCGATGGTGAAGCAGGCGAGCGCAGGCCAGGGAGCACGAGTGGCAGCCAATGCACCGTTCCATTCGGGGTGTGGTCAGTATTTTCATAGTATTTTCAGGTTAATAATAAGCCCCTTTGGAGGGGGCGGTCCATCATTGTTCGAAAATGGACCATTTGATTTGGATGATGCAGAGCGTCTCTAGCACCTCCCGTTTCAGCTGGGAATGACTGTTCGATCCACGTGCATTCTGCATTCGCAAGGAGCTGTGTAACCTTCCCTGGAGAGCATGGTTCCCCCCCCCCGAAGGTGTTTTTTTTCTCAATCTTCTGATCGGCTTTTTGAGTGGTGGCTCCTTGGCGCGACCGCTCAATGTCTCGATTGGCGGCGTGGAACCGATGGCATTCCCCAATGCGGCAATGCAAATATAGGTGAAAATATTTTTTTAACCATTCTTCATGTATCGTCAAGGGAGAGGGAGCCGGAACGGGTAAATGCACTCTTGACGTTCGCGTGGAAGCGTTCCGTTGACCGCTGAAGAGAACACCTTACGCTGCCTGATCCGAAACCGCTTTACTCGCTCCAGTTGAAATATCGAAACCGGTCGGTACAATTCCGATTGCCGGGTTCAGTCTTCCACAAAGTACGCTTCTTTGCTGCAAATGAATGGATTATGTTTTTCCATCGCACAAGGCGCAACAGGTTGTTGCCTTCCTCGGGAGAATGGTTACATTTTTACCGATATACCTTATCAACTGTTCAATACGAAAAAAGGAGAAAACAGCTATGCAGACGCATACAGAAACACGCGGCATAACCTTAGCGCAGGCGAAGCAGGAGGCTTCGACCATTTTTCTTGCCAAAGTCTTCAATTGGATGGCGATTGGCTTGGCTGTCACCGGAGTTGTGGCCTATTTGACCGCCCAGTCCGGAATGGTCCGAGCGCTGGTCTCCAGTCCTATATTTTTTATTCTTATCCTTGCGGAACTCGGAATGGTTTTTTTCCTTTCGGCGAGAATCGATAAGATTCAGCCGGGCACGGCCACAGGTCTGTTTTTGGGGTACTCGATCCTCAACGGTGTGACCCTGTCCACCATTTTCCTAGCCTATACCAGTGCATCTATTGCCGGAACTTTTTTGATTACAGCAGGGATGTTCGGTGCCATGGCAGTTTACGGCCTGGTTACCAAACGCGACCTCTCCGGCATGGGGTCGTTCATGTTTATGGGGCTTATCGGTATTATCCTGGCTTCCATTGTGAATATTTTCCTCAAAAGCTCCGGCCTGTATTGGGCGATTTCCGCCATCGGGGTGTTGGTTTTTGTAGGTCTGACGGCCTATGACGTACAGAAGATCAAAAACATGGGGGAACAGGGAATCATGCAGCAGGGAGAGGCTGCTATCCGTAAAGGATCGATCATCGGCGCGCTTGCTTTGTATCTTGATTTCATCAACCTCTTTTTGATGCTGTTGCGCTTCTTCGGTGGCAGTCGAGATTGATCCGACAAACCCAAAGTGGCCGTTGAGGACAAAGGGGATCGAAGCCATTCGATCCCCTGTGTTTGTTGATGAAGCGCTTGTGATCGTGCGGAGTTCACCTTTTTCTGCTTGACGCTTATAAATGAACGTTATAATGTCGATCAATTTTATTGTTTCCGACCGGGTTTAGGTTTGGGACACAACGAGAAGCGCACCTATTCGATCTATCATTTATTACGTTTTGGGAGGTATTACGCTATGTCTGTTTATGTTTTTGGTCATAAAAGTCCGGATACTGATTCTGTAACCGCCGCAATTGCCTATGCTGAATTGATGAAAGCAAAAGGGGAAGATCACATTCCCGTTATGCAGGGGAAACTGAATCCCGAAACAGAGACCGTTCTGAAACGGTTTGGCTATGCCGCCCCAGAGATGATGACCGACGCCGCTGGAAAAAAAGTTGCGCTGGTTGATCATAGTGACTTGGCTCAGGCTCCGGACAATCTCAGCTCCGGCGAAGTTGTCGCCGTGGTTGACCATCACAAAATCGGCGATGTGACCACCAATCAGCCGATCTTTTTCTGCAACATGCCGGTTGGCTGTACTTGTACCGTCCTGAAAGTACTGTATGATCTGGATGGTGTTGCTGTTGATCCTAAAGTTGCCGGTCTGATGCTTTCCGCTATTCTCAGCGATACCGTTAACTTTAAATCCCCGACCTGCACCGATGCTGATAAAAAAGCAGTGAAAGAATTGGCCGCCATCGCCGGTGTCACCGATACCGATGAGCTGTTCATGGAAATGCTGAAAGCCAAGAGTGCGGTTGCAGGCGTTCCGGCAATGGAGTTGCTGCACCGGGATTACAAAGATTTTGATATGAAAGGCAAGAAAGTGGGTGTTGGCCAGCTTGAGCTTGCCACCTTGGATCAGGTTGCCGACATGCGCGATGCCCTCTACGCTGCCATGAAAGAGCAGAAAGGCAGCGAACGTCATTCTGTACTGCTGATGCTGACCGATGTTGTGAAAGAGGGCACTGACCTCATGGTTCTGTCCGATGATCCGGCTCTGATAGAAGGCGCTTTTAGTGCGAAGCTGTCCGGTAACAGCATGTGGATTGACGGCATGATGAGCCGTAAAAAACAGACGGTGCCGAATCTGCAGAAGGCTTTCGGCTGTTAAGTAGCAGACTGTTTGTAATAAAAAAAGGCCGCCCCTGTGGGCGGCCTTTTTTTATCTTTTTCCGGCCTTTTTTACCGCGCCGTCCTTTGCTGCTTGTCTATGCGGCGTTGGGTCTGCCGCACCAATGCTTCAATTTCCGGTTCATCGATCATAGATTGCTTTATGGCAATGAAACGATTGGTGTAGGAGGACTGCTGTCCGCTGCCTTTCGTTGCCTGAATGGAAGCACTGCCTTCACCCCATTTGCCATGTCCTTTCCAGTCTATATCCATAACGCCAAGATATTTACCCCGCGTTTCGGTCTGCGAAATTAGTGTCTTGTTGATCACGATAGGTGCCATGTTGCCCAGGGAGTGCCCGGACTGGAGGATCAGGTCAAGATCGCTGCAGGATTTCGCGATTTCCTTGTTTTCAACGAAAGAATAATTGGACAAGAGCAGGATGATGTCCGCCTTGGGGCGTACTGTCGCCAGAGCATGTGGGAGAACCTCCCGCCAGCTCTTCACTCGGAAATCATCGGTCCTCTCAAGGGCATTAAAGACGGTGTGGTCGGTGAGCGCCAATATGGCGAGCTGCAACCCGTTCACCTGCCGAAAGAGCACTGGTGTAAACAGCGGTTTTGCGCTAGCAGGGTCGACAATGTTCAAGGAGAGCCAGGTAAAGCCGGTTGACTCCTGGCTTTGCCGCAGAAATGAAACGCCCGCAGCAAGGTCCCGAGTTCCGATGCCTGCCAGTGTTGCCCCCATTTTTTGCGACGCGTGAATGATGCCATTGGCTGCTATTGTGGCTGTTGTTAAGGTGTCTTGCGGTAAGGTGTCCGCTTTGAAAAGCAGATTGCCGCTGTTAATGATCACTGCCGCGTGTGCCCGGTCGGCGACCAGCCCTTTGATCAGGTACGCTTTTTTGGACAGACCGCCCAATTTGCTGTTGACTCAGCCGCAACCATTGAGTTCGCCGAGATTGTCATTAGCGTAAAGAAGTCGAAAGGAGGCTGCTTTCGCCACTGTTCCAATCGATAGTGCCAGAAATGGCAGGGCCAGGAGGAACAGGAGTGAGAGTCGTTTATTTCTTCCGTGTCTGTTGTTCATGTTGTTGTGCTCGTTGTTTAAGTTTTTGTTTCCATTTAGTGAGTCGATCCTTGATCACGGCTTCAAAACCGCGATTGGTTGGCTCGTAGAATGTGGTGTCAGCCAGCTCAGGCGGGAGGTGTTCCTGAAGGACCAAGGCATCCCGATCGTTATGGGCATACTGATAACCATGGCCATACCCGAAATCCTTCATCAGCGCGGTGGGCGCGTTGCGTAAGTGCAGAGGGACCGGCAGGGAGCCGGTGCGGTTGATCGCTTCCCGCACTTTATGGGAGCAGGCATAAACGGCATTGCTTTTGGGTGCGGTGGCTAAGTAGGCGGTGGCCTGGATCAAAGCCAGTTCTCCTTCAGGAGATCCCAGCATATGATACGCTTCTCGGCAGTTGAGGGCTACCTGAAGGGCCTGGGGGTCGGCATTGCCGATATCTTCCGAAGCAAAACGAATCATCCTTCGGGCTATGTACAGCGGGTCTTCGCCACTGGTCAGCATCCTGCCCAGCCAGTAGACCGCACCGTCCGGATCACTGTCGCGCAGACTTTTGTGCAAGGCTGAAATGAGATTGTAATGTTCCTCACCTTTGGCGTCGTAGCGCAGCGTCTTTTGCTGCAGCGTTTCCCGCACACAGTCTGCGGTGATTATGCGATCTTTCTCTGTAATCTCGGATTGGCGACGAAGTGCATCCACTTTGATGGCGGCTGCGGTCTCTAAATGGTTCAGTGCCCTGCGGCAATCGCCGTCCGCCGCCTCGGCAAGCAACGTCAACGCTTTTTCGTCAATGGTCAGGTGGTGTTCGCCCAGGCCGGTGGCAGGGTCGACAAGGGCCCGCAGGATCACCCGCTTAATGTCTTCCTGCTGCAACGGCAGGAGCAGCAAAACCTGGCAGCGGGAAAGCAGCGGTGCTGTTATTTGGAACGAAGGATTCTCCGTAGTCGCCCCGATCAGGGTCAGCAGACCATTTTCTACGTGGGGGAGAAACGCGTCCTGTTGGCTCTTGTTGAAGCGATGAATCTCGTCGACAAAAAGGATGGTCGGGATTGAGCTCTGTTCGCGGCGTGCCTTCGCCTGGTCAACAATCTGCCGAATTTCCTTGACGCCAGAGAGCACCGCCGAGAAAAAGACGAAATGCGCCGAGATAGCGTGGGCAAGAATAGTGGCAAGCGTTGTCTTGCCCGATCCTGGAGGGCCCCACAACAGTAAGGACGGGATACTGCCGTTATCGATCAGTTGTTTGAGGAATTTTCCCTGACCAACCAAATGCTCCTGGCCGACAAAATCATCGAGGCGTGTCGGCCGTATCCGTTCTGCGAGAGGGCGTTGTTGTAATTGTTTTTCAGGCATGGCCGATTATACTCTAAAAATGACCGAATGGATAGCGGCACAAGGCTAATCGAAGCAACCGTCCAGCCTATTTCTTGCCTTGCTATTGCCACAATGATACCATGAGAAAGGAAAAATCCGGAATTCTCAGCACAAGAGCCTGTATGAAATTTTCTGTAATACTTCTTACCTCTGATGACGCCCAGGCGGCCATGATTGTTTCGATCCTGTCAGAATCGCGAATCATCCGCTGCCGAACCGGCGAAGAGGCGATGGCGGCCTGTCGCGATCAGAATGTGTGTCTCGCTCTGATTGCGGATAACCAGACCGGCATTGATAGTCGTCAGGTTTTTGCAGACCTCGGGACCGTGCAGCCGGGGATTACCGGAATTCTGCTGTCCGCATCCGCCGATAAATTGCTGCTGCACAGTGCTTTGGAAACGGGCTTTTCCGGTTTGGTGCAACTGCCGGTCAATGCGGGACAATTAACTCGGGTAGTCAAACAGGCCTTAGAGCGTTTTCGTCTGCAGCAGGAAAATATCCGGTTGCGCACCTTGCTCCCCTTGTACAGCCTAGGGGAGCAATTTTTTTCAGCCGGATCGGAGCAGGAAGTGCTCGACGGATTAATTGAAGCCGTACATCGTCAGGCAGAAAAAAGCAGCATATCCGTAATGCTGTATAATGCGGAAGACGGTTGCCTTCGCATTGCCGCTGCCCGCGGCATGGATCCCCGACTCGTGCAGTCGATAAAGCTGTATCCTGGTGATCAAATCGCCGGCTGGGTCTTCCAGCAGGGGAAACCCGTTATCCTTAACAAGGAAGATCAAAACGCATCTATCTTTTCCCCGCTCCTGCAGCAGACGGATATTGTCTCGGCCATTTCTTTTCCATTGATGATTCGTAAGCGGATCATCGGTGTGCTGAATATCAGTCAGAAGGAAACTGATGAACGCTTTTCTGATGCCGATTACGAGATGCTGGCCATAATCTGCAGTCAGGCAGCCGTAGCCCTCGAGAACGTGCGTGCACAGCATCAGTTGACTGCAACCACCCGAATGCGCACACTGTTCGAGCAGTATGTCGCTCCCGAAGTTGCCGAATTACTAATAGCCCAGAACTCCGATCTGATGGGGCTGGGTGAAGTCAAGGAAGTCACCGTATTATTTGCCGACATCAGAAATTTTACCCGCCTTGTTCAGTATGTTGATTTACAGATGCTGCGTGCATTTCTTAACGAATTTTTTCAGTTTTTCACCGAGGAGGTTTTTCAGCATCGGGGGACAGTTGATAAATTTATGGGGGATGCGGTTCTTGCGGTCTTCGGGGCACCCGTCAAGCTCGAGCAACCGAATCTAGCGGCGACGCGGACCGCGTTGGCTGTCAAAGCCCGGTTTGCCGACCTGAGAGATCAATGGGGCGAACGATGTGAGGATTTCAAGAGCGTTGATCTGGGGATCGCTGTGACCAGCGGGGATGTTTTTCTGGGGAATCTCGGTTCAGCCAGACGGTTCGACTACACCGTCATCGGCAACGAGGTCAATATTGCCCAGCGACTGGCATCGGAATCCTCCGCTTGCCGGATATATACTACCGATACGGTCCGACGGGATATCGAGAACTCGTTTGCAATCGAGGAATTAGGTGAGATACAGCTTCGGGGCGTCGAGAAAAAGACTCGGGTTTTCGCGATCAACAGCGCTAGGCAACCTGGCGTGATTGCAGGGCCGGATACTTCAAAGCCGTATGACAACGATGACGAGGTTTTTCTTCGTTAGATCTTGCAGTGTTTCTGCCACCAGCTTCCACGGTTTTTTTGATTTTTTTCAATAGCCTTCCATAGTTCTTTCGTTTGGTTTACCTTCGGGTCTTGCGTAAATTCAATCCCCATTTTAAAGGCTCTGATCTCCTGCTGCTGGAAAAAGCCCAGCCAGATAGGGGCAGCGGTGAGTATGCAATTGTTGAGGTCCGGCGGGGCATTGATTGTTAATTGCAGCAAAGTACCGTCGGTCTCACGTGTAGAATGGAAAATGTGAAAACCGTTGCGTAAGACCTGGGTCATGAGCAAACAGGCCCCATGCGGTGATATATCAATGATTCGACCGGAAAAAGGGCCGGCAAGGGGTGCCTCGTTTAGGCCTTGGACAGCGTGGACCTCTAGGGGGAGGTAGTCGATTATACGTTCGGATCTGCGGTGTTCAATGCTCATGGGGTTTGGGCCTTTTATCGCGCGGCTTTTATCAGGGATGAAAAATCAGTAGGTCCGGTGTATATTGCCACCGTTTGCGCTCTAATAGCATCCTGCAAATTTACATACAATTACTTATCAAACAAGCAGGCAGCAAAGTTCACTTTTGTAACGGGCTGCCTGCTTTTCTTTTAGCGAACTCATGGAGAGGGGGCAATGAAATTATCAACGCAAGAGCTGTTACGCTCCCAGTGTTATGCAAACGGTAAATGGATAGAAGGTGCGGATGGCCAACGAATCACGGTATTCGATCCGTCAAGCGGTGACCAGGTCGGTTCGGTGCCTGCCTTGAAACGCACGGAAACCGCAGCTGTCATCGATGCTGCCCATGCCGCCTGGCCCGCGTGGCGCAGCCTGACCGCCAAAGAACGCTGCCGGTTTTTACGGCGGTGGTATGATCTGCTTGTCTTTCACTTGGACGATCTGGCGGTTATCATGACGGCGGAACAAGGAAAACCCCTTGCCGAAGCAAAAGAAGAGATTTTGTACGGAGCCGGCTATATCGAATGGTTCGCTGAAGAGGCCAAACGGGTTTATGGAGATACTATTCCCATGGGGCAAAAGGGGAAGCGTATCGTTGTTCTCAAAGAACCGGTTGGGGTCTGCGGAGCCATTACGCCATGGAATTTTCCTTCGTCCATGATAACCCGTAAGGCTGCACCAGCCTTAGCTGCAGGGTGTCCTGTGGTTGTCAAACCAGCCAGTCAGACTCCTTTTTCCGCCTTGGCATTGGCGTGGCTGGCTGACCAGGCAGGGATACCTCCAGGGGTTTTCAATGTGGTGACCGGCCCGGCAATTGAGATTGGCAAGGAGTTGACCAGTAATCCCCTGGTGCGAAAACTCAGTTTTACCGGCTCAACCGCTGTCGGTAAAATTCTGATGCGTGACTGCGCGGCCACAGTAAAGAAAATCTCACTGGAACTTGGCGGTCATGCACCGTTCATTGTCTTTGATGATGCCGATCTCGACGAAGCGGTACGGGGTGCGATTGCTTCAAAATACCGAAACTCTGGACAGACCTGCGTTTGTGCCAATCGCTTTATTGTTCAAGAAGGGGTCTATGAGCGTTTCGCTGCCAAACTGGTTAAGGAGGTGCAGCAGCTCAGAGTCGGTAACGGGTATGAGGAAGGCGTGCATCAGGGTCCATTGATCGATCTCGACGCGATTCGTAAGGTGGAGGAGCAAGTGCGGGATGCTGTTGCCAAGGGGGCGCGTATTGCCTGTGGCGGCAAGCGAGTGGAGGGCTCGGGGTTCTTTTTTGAACCCACGGTATTGCTTGACGCTACTCCGGAGATGCTGATTGCCAGGGATGAAACTTTTGGCCCGGTGGCGCCGCTCTTTTTATTTAAAGAAGACCGGGAAGCCGTGGCGCTGGCCAACGATACCCCCTTTGGTTTGGCGTCGTATTTCTACAGTCGAGATATCGGTCGAATCTGGCGAACGGCCGAGGCGCTCGAATATGGTATGGTCGGTATCAATACCGGGCGGATGTCGTCGGAGGCGGCACCGTTTGGCGGTATCAAGGAGTCAGGGATCGGGCGGGAGGGATCGAAGTACGGCATTGAGGAATATCTGGAGATGAAATATCTCTGCCTCGGAGGTTTGGGCAAACCGTAACCATCCTGCCAGGCATCGTTACGGCGCGGGAGATTCCCGTTCCAGATCATCGCTGTCGACAAAAGCATATGCGCTATGCTTGTGGATGGATTCAAAACTTTCAACACCCACTGAGAACCAGGCGATGTCCGGGTTCTGGAGAGCCTGTTGGGCCACTTTACGGGCAACGTCCTCAACAAACATCGGATGGGTATAGGCGGCCTCGGTCACATATTTCTCATCGGGCCGTTTGAGCAGGGCATAGACCTCGGAAGAGCCGCAGGTTTCTACCATGGTGATGAGATCCTCCAGCCAGATGAGTGCCAGCGGTTTGATCGTCAGGGTAACTTCAGCCCGCTGGTTATGGGCGCCGGCTGCACTGATTTCCTTTGAGCAGGGACAGAGTGTAGTAACCGGGACCACGACTGTGAGTATGGGTTCCCCGGAATTTTTTGAAGAGGCCGTGAAGGTGCACTGGTATTCCATGAGGCTGGTGGTTCGGGATACCGGGGCTTTTTTGGCAATAAAATAGGGAAACGTCATTTCAAGCCATGCCTCACTGGCCTGCAGCTGTTGGCGAACTCGGGCCAGCAGGGTGGGGAAAATACCGGCATTGATATCCGGCAGGTATTCCGCTAGCAGGGCGGTCATGATACTGACACAAGACTCCAGGTGGTCCTGAGGCATATGGGCCTGCAGGTTGACTGTAGCAACGGTCTGCTGTAACTCGCCGCCTTTCTCAAGGATGCGTACGGGGCAGGTGAAATTATTGATACCAACGGTCTGTAAAGGCATAGTTTCGGTACTCGCTAAGAAATGATAGAGGCCCCTTACCCGATTTTCCAGTCATCGGCAATGTTCTTTACGGCTTCAGGCAGTATCAATCGGGTGGCGTTGTGTCACAAGGGGTGAGAGGAATCGCGTCTTCTTTGTTTGATGGATCCGGTAAATTGTGGTATTTTGGCACGATAAAAGATGCAGATACTCTCGGATATGGAACAGGTACGGATAGATAAATGGCTGTGGGCTGCCCGCTTTTTTAAAACCAGGGCACTGGCGTCCAAGGCGGTAAGCGGTGGGCATATTGCGCTTAACGGTCACAAGATCAAGCCGGCCAGAGCCGTACAGGTCGGGGATCTGTTGAGTATTCGCAAGGGCTTTGTCTCCTACACGGTCACGGTCTTGGGCGTAAGTGAACATCGTGGACCGGCGGTAATCGCCCGTACGCTCTATGAAGAAACAGCAGAATCCGTTGTCCAACGGGAGCGGGTTCAGGCGGAACGAAAAGCCATGAATCTGCAGGGGAACCAACCCGAACATCGGCCGAATAAATACGAACGGCGCAAGATTCGTCAATTTTTGAAAAAAGAATAAGGTTTGGAAGGAGAAAACATGAGACGAGTGGAACGGGCACTGATCAGCCTGACCGATAAATCAGGGTGTGAAGCTTTTGCCGGGGCGCTTGCCGCCATGGGTATTGAAATTCTTTCCACCGGCGGTACGGCTAAAAAATTGCGGGATAGTGGAATGGTTGTCAAGGAAGTGTCTGATTTTACAGGGTTTCCCGAGATGCTTGACGGCCGGGTTAAGACCCTGCACCCTCTGGTCCATGGCGGCATACTCAACCAGCGGGGTAATGCCACCCATCAAGAGCAATGCCTTGCGCATGGTATTCAGCCCATCGATATCGTTGCCGTCAACCTGTACGCCTTTTCCCAAACCGTAGCGGTTCCCGGCTGTACCCTTGCCGACGCCATTGAAAATATCGATATAGGCGGGCCCACGCTTCTGCGGGCCTCGGCAAAAAATTTTCACGATGTCACCGTTATCGTTGATCCTGCTGATTACGATTTGGTGCTTTCCGAGTTGCGCATGCACGGAAATACCACGCTGGTCACTCGTTTTCGGCTGGCCTCTAAGGTGTTTGAGTTGACCTCAGCCTACGACACCGCTATCGCTGAATGGTTGCGAACCGTCGATCCTTCGCAAAATTCGTATTTTGACGGAGTTGCCAATCATGCGTAAGCTGGCGGTATTGCTTTCGGGTAGCGGTCGAACCCTGGATAATTTTCATGAACGGATCGCGGCGGGAACACTGCGGGCTGAAATCCAGGTGGTGATTGCAAACAATGCCAAGGCGCTTGGGCTTACCAAGGCAAAGCGATATGGCTATCCGGCCTTTTATGCTGGCAGTAATGAGGAGATCAATCGGATATTGGCCGATTATGATGTCGACCTTATAGCATTGGCTGGTTATCTGAAACTGTATACGCCCCCTGCGGGGCTGCGTTATGCGGTACTCAACATCCATCCCGCGCTCATTCCTTCCTTTTGCGGGGAGGGATATTATGGACATCATGTTCATGAGGCGGTCAAGGCCAGGGGATGTACGGTGAGCGGCTGTACGGTTCATTTTGCTAACGAAGCCTATGATGCGGGCCCGATCGTGTTGCAGCGATGCGTTGCCCTGGCTGACAGCGACTCTCCGGACGAGATCGCTGCCAAGGTGTTTGCTGCGGAGTGCGAAGCCTTTCCGGAAGCCATTAATCTGGTGGATGAAAAAGGTGTTGAATATTATTGGAACAGGGTATGAGCCTATGACGGACCGAACTATCATGGTCGATAGGGATATCGATCGCAGCCTCGACCGTATCAGTCTGGAGATTGTCGAGCGCAACCACGGTGTGGCCGATCTTTCCATCATTGGTATTCATACCGGTGGTGTGTTTTTGGCGCAGCGCATCAAACGCAAAATCGAAGAACGAGAAAACATCGTGCTACCCTCGGGTAATGTGGATATTACCCTGTATCGTGACGATTGGAGCCTTATCTCTCAAAATCCGATCGTTAAAAAATCGGATATTGGCTTTTTGCTGGAGGACAAACGGGTCGTGCTGGTGGATGATGTTATTTTTACCGGACGAACTATCCGCGCCGCCATGGATGCGATCATGGATTATGGCCGGCCGCTGTGCATTCAGCTGGCGGTGCTGATTGATCGCGGTGGGAGAGAATTGCCGATTCAACCCGATTATGTCGGTATGGCTGTTGGTGTAGAACCAAATGAACGGGTTGATGTGCTTCTTGACGAAAAAGAAAACCGCGACGCGGTAATTCTTTCCAAAAGATGACCCTTGACCTTGACCAGTCTCCAGTCAGAATCCTCCGATTATGAGTGAAGAGCGTTGATACTCCCTTGCCATGACTGAACAATCCGCCACCTCTTCTATCCCCACAGATCTGGAACACGTTTGTCGTCGCATACGTGAGAAAGCCGAGAGTTATGAAAAATATAACTTCTCCCAAGGTCGCAACGATTTTCTCAAGGCTTTTTTCGATCTTGCCCAGGAATACGATTCGCTGGATGATTTTTACCGAATATGCGTATCCGTTCCCTTGGCATTGGTAGGTGTGCAAAGTGCCCTGTATCTTTGCCAGGGTGCGGAATACGGGTTGCATCTGGTGTGCTCCAGTGAACGGGGCGTACTCGCTGAGCCGGAGCCGGCTCGATATCCCGTTCAGATGCAGGAGGCTCCTTATGATGTCGATGGATCGTATATGATTCCGATTTTCAGCAAGCAGCCTTTTCATCGTCAAGAAAACGGTTTCCAGGATCAGGAACAGCAGCAAACGCGATTATGGAATAATTTGCGTGGATTGTGCGGAGGCGGTCGTACCCTGGGGATGTATGAGGTCCGTCGCAAAGAGGGGTTGTCGGAAACTGACAAATTTTTCTTTGTCAAATATGCCAATCGAATTGGGTATAATCTAGATAACCGTTTGATTGCCCGTCAAAATATCGATCGATTAAAATTTATCAATACCCTGGTGATCGATATTGAGCACAACATCATTGTGCCCAACATGTATTTTAAACACTTGTTCAATCAGCTGAAAAAGAAAATCGCGATGATTGACGAGTTGAAGGCGGACATCCAACAGGCACAAGGGCAGGGGCAGCCTGCTCCGCAGTGCGCACAATTTTTCGTGAAACTGCAGATCCTGCAGGATGAACTGCTCAAATACTATCAGGAAATTGTTAAACATCATGCGAACATGAGTCTTTTTATCGAGAGCCTGTTTCGCCGAGAGCACTTTGAGCGGGGGCATTTGGTCCTCCACCCCAAACGCTGTTTTGTTGAAAAGGAAGTGATCATTCCCCAATTAGAACACTATGCTAGCCGGTTGCAGGTCGCAAACGTCATTGTCGACAGGCCGCGGAACATGCATGAAGAGGAATTCCCGATCCTGGTTGATATCGGGTTGCTCGCTCAAGTGTATGCCAATCTTTTTTCTAATGCGGCCAAATATACAAAAGAGATTGTCGATCATAAAGGACGACCGAGAAAGGCCATGGCCTATGGCCGCGAGGTTGTGGAAAATTTTCTCAGAAAAGGGCAGAAAGGAATAAAGTTCAACGTTTTTACCACAGGCCCGAATATGTCGGAAGAGCAGGGGAATAAGTTGTTTCTCGAAGGTATACGTGGTGACGACAACCTGAATGTTCCCGGTACCGGCCACGGACTTTCATTCATCCGACACGTCATTGAAATGCATGGCGGTCGCGTCGGCTACGAGCCGACTCCGGAGGGGAACAATTTTTACTTTATCCTGCCGCTGCCACCCCTTGATTACCCCATGGCTCTTTGCTCTCCTTCCGAATAAGCTTTGCCACTTTTTCGTTACCGCTTTTGCTACGGCCTTTTGCCGGGGCCATAGCATAGCCCTAGACTTTCCCGATACAGCGTATGACAACTACCGTACCAACCGGAGATCCCTCATCAATGGAACTGCTCGCTCCCGCCGGCACCCTGCCGGCCTTCGAAGCTGCACTGGATGAGGGGGCCGATGCCGTCTATATCGGAGCACCCGGATTGAATGCCCGGGCCCTGGCCCGGGATTTTTCCATGGCCGAGATTTCGGCTATGACCGGCTATGCCCATGGCAAGGGGAAAAAGCTCTATGTGGCCATGAACAGTCTGGTCAAAGAAGGTGAAGTCCGGCTGGCTCTGGAAACATTGGCTATACTGGACGAGATAAAACCAGATGCTTTGATTATTCAGGACCTCGGACTGTTGCATCTGGTCCAGCGGTTTTTTCCGGAACTGAATGTCCATGCCTCCACCCTGATGACGGTCAATAATTCCTTGGCTGCCAATTATTTCAAGTCACTTGGTTTCAAGCGGATTGTCTTGGCCCGAGAACTCAGCCTGGAAGAGATACAAACCATTCACCAAAACAGTTCGGTTGACTTGGAGATTTTTATCCACGGGGCTATGTGTTACAGCTATTCCGGTCTGTGTCGGTTTTCCAGCCTCCATGGCGGTAAGTCGAGTCTGCGTGGACAGTGCGTCCAGCCCTGCCGCCGCCGCTATGAATGGCTTCCATCGGGAAAGCGAAATCCCGCCTCGAGTTCTGGCAAAGGCGGGGGCTATTTGTTTTCGATGAATGATCTCAGTGGCATCGACCATCTCGACGCAGCGCGGGCTGCCGGGGTTGTCAGTCTGAAGATCGAGGGACGGCTCAAATCGGTTGAATATGTGCGGAATGCGGTTCGTGCGTATCGTCTGGGGCTGGATGCCCTTGATGCCGACCCGGTGCAGCAAAAAGAGATGCTTGCCGCCGCGCACCGATGTCTTGATGAGGCCATGGGGCGAAAACGGTCGTCGGGCTTTTTTGTCACCGGCCAGCAGGAAAACCTAATCGTGCCCCGGCTTTCCGGGAGTACCGGCGAGGTGATCGGGAAGGTTATCCGAGTGGATGAGTCCAGAGGGAAAAAAGGGGGGGCACCGGTCACATTACACGTGAAGCTGCAGGCTGCGGTAAATTTGGGCGACCGGCTGCGCCTGTACGAGGAACGGACCGGTGAACGCAAGAGTTTTACCCTTCGTTCCCTGATGCAGAAAGGTCGAAAAACCGAGCAGGGACTGGCAGGGCAAATTGTGGCGATTTCCCTCCCCGGCTTACTCTTGGGAAGTCGGAGTAAATCTTTTCAAGGCATTCTTTTTCGGGTCGATGTCAGTGGCCGCGTGGAAAAACAACGCTCCACTCTGATAAAAACCATTGGCAAGCAGCAAATTCTGACTCCGGATGCGACCGTTCTGGACAAGATGATGGCAACACTTCAGCAACCGGACAATCGTGCCATGGCACACCTCGATGCGCCAGGGTCCAGGCAGGGTCGAAAACGGCAAGGGGCGCGTGCAGGCTCTTTCTCACCGGAATGGTGGATTCGGGTTTCGACCTTGGAGGCGCTGGGACAACGGTTTCCTTTCAAAGTCGCGAGCGTGTTGATTGACCTGAACAAACGCAATCTGGAACAGCATCTGCGCTATCAGCAACGAAAAAAAGCCAAGCAGGCTCCGTTAGTCTGGGCCCTGCCGCCGATCATCATTGAAGATCAGCTTTCGTGGTATAGGCAGGCCATTGAACAGTTGTGGCAACTGGGCGCACGCCGGTTCCAAGTTGGTCAACTTGGCCAGGTAGCCTTATTTCGTGATGTTGAGGGCACTGGAGCGGAAGCGGTCGAACTCTATGGTGATTATTGCTGTAACGTGTTAAACACTCCGGCGCTGCAGGCATGGGCTGATCAAGGGATGACCGGCATGCAGTTTTCCCTGGAAACGGATCGTCAGACCTTGCTTGAAACACTGAGCCATTTTTCCAGATCGGTTGGTGGACGAAATGAAGCGTCGCGGATGAAAGTCGGGCTGTTGCTGTACGGTCGTCCACCGCTCTTTACCGCCCGGTTGGATGCCCCTCATTTCCAGAGGCACCGGAATTTTGTCAGCTCACGTGGCGAACGGTTTTATCTCGATCGTCAGGAAGAAGCCTTGTACGCCCGATCACATGTGCCGTTTTCGCTATTGCCATACAGTGGTGAACTGGCCAAAATCGGTCTTGATTATTTTGTCGTCGACGTCAGCCAGGGGCCGCTGAAAAGTGAGTGTGCCGAAGTTATTGCTTCGCTTGGCGGCCGGGGCGCCCCTCATGCCGTAATGTCTGGCAATTATACCGGCATTCTTTTATAGCCTCGTTTGAAAAAACGGTGCATGTTCGCTGCGCTAATTGCAGCGCAACGTTGGTGTGGGTGGCCTTGGATATGGGGTTCGTGGCCAGTCTCCTTCAGGAATGGAGAAACGGCCAAGCCGGAGCCGCTGAAGATGTTGTGCTCGTTCCCCTTGCATATGCCTCACCTTCATCGTTATTGTCGTCCCCCTCAGGTCTGGATATTGTTTGAACTGTCGTCGTTATAAAGTCCTGTCCACAATACCTGGTGAGTGTGGCACCAAATCGACTTTGCCAAGCTAGAGCCACCGAGTGCTCTTGACCAGTTTGAAAGAACTTTGCAACAATTTACTCTATTTTTTGTATGAAGAATAACGAGTTATTACCGAAAATTTATTTGGTCATAAGACCGTACCGTTCAATGCTGCTGATCGCCATGGTGGGTATGGTCGTTGTGGGGGGGTTTAACGCGCTCCAGGCGTATATGGTCAAGCCATTGCTTGATGAAATTTTTTTCAAGCACGATGCAAAACTGCTTAATTTGCTCCCCTTAGGGCTTTTGCTGGTGTTTTTCGTCAAAGGCGTCTTCTATTTCATCTATTCCTTTCTTCTGGAAAAGGTGGGGCAAAGTGTTATCCGAGACCTGCGTAATAAAATCTACGCTCATCTCAATCAACTGCCATTAAGTTTTTTCCAGAAGCATCCCACCGGTGAGTTGATATCAAGGATCATAAACGACGTCAGTATGTTGCAAGGAGCCGTATCCAACGCCCTGATTCGTATCCTCCGGGATTTTTTTTCGGTGATCGGGCTTCTTGGAGTCATCTTTTATATGGATTGGCGACTGGCCTTGGTTTCCTTAATTTTTATCCCCATGGCCGTCGTGCCGATTGTTGTTTTCGGGAAAAAATTCAGAAGAATAAGCACCAGCTACCAGACGAAACTCGGCGAGGCGACCAGCCAGCTGCATGAAACTATCGCCGGAGTGCGGATTGTCAAGGCCTTCTCTATGGAAGGGTTTGAAAAAAAACGTTTTGCCAACAAGATGCAAGGCATTATGGATACCCTGATGCAGGAGACTCGATACAGTTGTCTCTCTCATCCCTTGATCGAATTTCTTGGCGGTATTGGCATGGCCATGATTATCTGGTTTGGTGGTGTGCAGGTACTGCAGGGGCATTCCACGCCAGGGGCTTTTATGTCCTTTCTCACCGCGCTCGTAATGTTGTATGAACCGGTGAAGGGCGTGAGTAAAATCAATTCCACTATTCAGCAAGGAATGGCTGCTGCTGTACGGATTTTTACACTCCTTGAAATTCGTCCTGATATCCAGGAAGCAGCGGATGCCATTGAGATGCCCCCTTTCAGTCGCAATATCGTCCTTTCTGATGTCAGTTTTAATTATGAAAATAACCTGCCGGTACTCAAACAACTTAACCTCCAGGTCAATCAGGGAGAAGTTCTCGCCGTGGTCGGGCCGAGTGGTAGCGGCAAGACCACTCTCGCCAATCTTATTCCTCGTTTTTACGAAATAAGTGAGGGCGCGCTGCTCATTGACGGTATTGATATTCGCCGTTTCACCCTCTCTTCGCTCCGCAGTCAATTGGCGTTAGTCACCCAACAGACCATTTTGTTCAATGATACGGTGCGCAATAATATTGCGTATGGACGCAGCGACTGCCCGGAAAAGGAACTTGTTGAAGCGGCGCGGATGGCTTTTGCTCTCGATTTCATCATGGAACTGCCGGAGGGCTTTGATACGGTGATCGGGGAGTCCGGAGCGCGGCTTTCCGGCGGACAGCAACAGCGGATCTCCATTGCCAGGGCACTGCTTAAAGACGCGCCCATTTTGATTCTGGACGAGGCCACTTCCGCTTTGGATGCTGAATCCGAACGTGAAGTGCAACGTGCCCTGGAGAACCTGATGCAGAATCGGACCACCATTGTTATCGCCCACCGGCTGTCAACGATTAAGAATGCCGACCGGATCATTGTTCTCAAGGACGGGCATTTGGTGGAGGAGGGGACACACAGCGAACTGCTTGAGCTCAAGGGGGAATACAGCTCCTTGTATCGCCT
>JBFJXW010000013.1:0-38651 GCA_041622895.1 Desulfobulbus sp.
ACTGCACGAACTCAAGCAGTCATTGTCGTGGGAAGAAACTGAAGAGATTGAAGCAATCCTCGAGAGTGTCCTTTCCTGCGATCTTGAAGATAAGCCTGAAGCAATGCAACAGGTCTGCGATGAGTGGGAAGCAAGATAAAACAGTGATTAATTCAAAGCCCGGAGCAATCCGGGCGAGGGGGATGATATGAGAAACGTTAAATTCGCAGGAATTGACAGTTGGAATAGGCCGATATTCAAAGAAGAGGGAGTGAACAATTACTACGGTTCAACTGACATCCTATTCAACTACTCACAAACAGAAGATGTCGTTTTAGAAAAGGTATCCGAAAAAGACCTTACCTTCTTTGGTTCATCCTTTGGCTGTGAGCCCATTGGTTCGCCAGTGAGCGATATCGTAATTGTTCCACAAGCGAGAATAACAGAGGAACAGGAAATCAACGACCTTAAAAAAGATCTTGAGCGTATTACCGGATATATAGTCAACCAGGCCGATGTAATCCAGCGGGAACAGCAGATAATGGAAGGCTATCAGGAAGAAATGCTCAATATTTACAACAAAATAGAAAAACTTGAAATCAAACTTTACGGAGAAAAGATAACGGAATGAAAATCAAAGAACTAAGAACCCGTCTCAATCTAACCCAGGAAGAAATTGGAACCCTGCTAGGCATGAGCAAGCACCGAGTATGCCAGATCGAAAACGGGCTTGAAGGAAGGTCCGAAACAAAGCAGATGAAAGCGCATCTTGAGGCGTTGGGCCTTCTCAGAGACTTCGATGTTTTAATGGAACGGTGCCAGAAACTTTAACAAAAGGCCGGGGAGATCCCGGCCTAATTTATTTTACAGACCACGAATCAACAATTCTCTTCGGCAATATCACATTGCCAGCAGCGTTTTTCCTTCCACACCCTTCACACGGATGACTCACATGGTTCATGCAACCAACATGATTGCATGGCTCACCGTCCCTAAAAACAATCACAAACTCACTTGTACCGGCTGATTCAAGTGGTACAAGACTACACTCTTCGCAAACCATATATTTTCCGTGCTTACACTTTTGTTTCATGATTTACTCCAAACCTAGACCCCACTATGACCAAACCCCAAACTACCACGCTCGGTATCATCCAGGCTATCCACCAATTCAAACGCAGGTGACTCATGCCGAACAATAATGATCTGAGCTATCCTATCGCCCTCCTGTATGTAAACTCCCTTGCTGCCATGGTTATACAGATGTATTTTAATCTCCCCACGATACCCTGAATCGATTACACCGGCGCCAACCTCAAGATTATGTTTGAACGATAACCCGGACCTGGACACCACCTTACCGACATAACCCCGCGGTATCGCCATACGCAGACCGGTGGAGAAAATAGCCGACGTGCCGGCGTAAATCTGCTTGTTTTCGTTCGCGGCGATATCATAGCCTGCGTCACCATCTTTTGCTGTCACGAGCGGATACGGGCCAATGTATTTGATTTTCATCGGCGTATAATGAGCGTTAAGGATCTCTCGTTTAAGCATCTCCACGGTTTCTATTTCTTCGGTTTCCAATTTCCCCTCCATCAGATATGAATTTTCTCTTTACGCACAACCTCGATCCCTGCCCGGACCTCAATACCAACATCATTTTCAAAACTGACCTGCGGCTCCCGGCTCCCACCCTGATTTATCGGGATGACAAATTTAAGCAGCCCTTTTCTCTCGGTAAACTCCGGTCGAGCCAGAAGCATATCAACCTTGTCATGCACCTGCTTTCCGCATTTTCTATAATTATAGACCTGGAGATTACCCCGGAGAGCATTTTCCTTTTCCGGCAAATACTTGTCGTAATCACAAACTGTTATAACAGCCTTACCGCTGGAGTAACCTATGGAGATTTTGCCGGACGTTTTGAGTTTTTCCATAGTTTTCCTGACCATCCACTCCGACGCCTGCAATACTTTTTGCAGCTTGCCCCTGCCGGCTATCACCTGGCCGCGCTGCAGATCGCCTGCGGAAGAACTGGAGGCGTGAGTGATAAAATACAGGAGCATATGCACGGCCAGAGGATTCTTGCGGTGCTCCCAGGTTTTCAATATTGCGAATATTTCGTCCATGATTCCTTTTTGTTTAAAAATCAGCCCCAACCGGGTTCTCGTTTTCTCACTTACAAAAGACCCCCTGGTCGCTGTTATGAAATTACGATTTTTGGTTGAGGCTGATAGTCAGTTATTATCTTGCAGGTTGCCTAACTGTAATTTGTTGAGTTAAAATCACTGTCATAGTAGTCTGAATCGTCAAAATCCGAATCCCAACAGCCAGGACATTTCTGTACTTCTATCTCAGTTTTTGGAGGGTGCGATTCGTCCCGATCAATCATCTTCCACTTACAGCAAACACGGCAAATCAGTAACACTTTTTCTGACATCATCTCGCCTCAGTTAGTATCAGACACGAAGCCTGACATCCAAAAACCGTTATTCTTTAACCAAGCACGGCTTTCCTGTTTGACCTCTTCCGAGAAGTCAACGACACCAAGTCTGGCATAATGGACACCAGCCCAAAAAACTTTTTCATCTTCCGGTGGTAAAACACTTGGCCCCGATGCTTTTGAAACTGCCAGAATTTTTTCTTTATCCAATGAAAGCAAGGCTTCGTTTCTTTGTTTTATGAATTCTTTTATGTCCATAATCCCCTCTCAGTTAAAGTCTCTCTCTTGCTTCCTTCAATGTTTCCAGCAGTACATCAAGGGATTCCCTGCTCTTAAATCTAAGCGTAATGCTTGGGCCTGAGTCCATCAGACGACAACCTATAAGGTCGCTGAAGTTCGGGCATTCTCTATTTATTTCACCAGGATCTGACGACACCAAACCAATATTAACGAACCCTTCATCGTCTTTGCTTGTTGATATGTGAAAAACTGAACCATGCCCGTACTCTGCAACCATCCCAATATTCTCATCTTCGTAAATCATTTAAATTTCTCCTTATGCAACATAATGCTTTCGCTTATCTTCTCGAACTCTGTCAAAAGTCCTTAATTCCAAGCTCTTTAGCCGCATTTCTTATTTCTTCGACAGTCAACGTCACTTCCAGGTGGTAATCTTCATTCAGGTATTCATCGTTTATACAGTCCACCAGGTGCTTCTGCCTGGCTTCTTCCAGACAGGCAATGACTAGCGTTTTGACATACTGCATCCACTAACCCTCCAAAAATTGATATTGCTTTCATCTGTTGCAACCCGAGCCAATCAGAACGGCACTTGTTCGCCAGTACCGCCAGGATCAGAAGGCACAGGCGGTTCCTGATATCCACCACCCTGACCGCCAGACCTTTCTCCGCCTCCCAACATCTTCATATCCCTGGCTATAATTTCTGTCGAATAACGATCCTTCCCGTCCTGGTCCTGCCATTTTCTAGTCTGCATTTTGCCAGAAACAAAGACCATCGAGCCTTTCGTAAGATATTTTTCCATTATTTCGGCCAGCTTCCCGAACGAAATGACCTTCACCCACTCTGTCGTCTCTTCGCCTTTGTACTTTTCAGAGCAAGCAAGAGATAGGTTGACAACTTGCGTCCCGCTTGTCGTAAAACGCGATTCAGGGTCACTGCCAAGTCGTCCTATGAAATTGCATTGGTTAAGCATAATTCACTTCCTTTTAATTTTTATTTATAAAATACCAACATCGCCCAACAGCAGCCCCCGCCGGAATCAACTTCCAAACTTCCATTTCTGTTTCCGAACCAATCTCCCCTGATCGCAAACAGCGACCGTAGGCTTTCGGGTTTCGTTCTTTCTCTTCGTCGACTGAGGGTAGGAATCGCGGACAGCCGGTGCAATAGTCGACATCTTGTAGCTTTTGGTGTTTGTCGACTGAGAGTATTTTTATTTTGTTCCAGTCTGGCATCAGAACAACCGGAGCTGGCCTCGTTTTTCTCTCAGTTCTCTTGCTTTGGCAGTATGCTCATTTGCGCCCGTATTATACCTGGTGCAACACGGAACACCATGCTCGTCGTAGCACCACTCTTCCGGGTAATTTTCGTCACTAATGCTTAAAATCATTGTTCTGGCAAGAATACCACAGCCGAGCCCATCTTCAACGTCGCCCTCATTTTCGCAGGAATCACACCACTGAGAATAAAACTCCATGCCCTCAGTCCCGTTGGATGGTTGATATTTTTCTGGTTCCATATCACTTCCCCCTAAAAAGTTGACGATTTAAAACCTCCAAATCAGCATCTTTACCACATCGCCTGAAACGCTCGTACAACGTGCCTGGCCTCACATCGAGCAACCGGGCAGTCTCTTTGCACGACAGCATTCCTTTGTCTGTGTGGAAGATCAGCATCCCGCGTTTTCCGTTCGGCTCTATCCAGGGCTTGGCTATTATTTTTGTTGGTTTCATTTAGAAACCACCGCACGCTTCTTTAATTTCGCTAAGCCTTTCGACCTTGACGCGCTCGATCAGCGGACACCAACCAGAACGCGCCATTTGCTGCAGTTCAGGCATCGGCTTTCCTTCGAGCATCCGCAGTCCTTTTTCCATTATAACCTGACACTCACTCTTGAGCTGCACCACCCATCTGATTTCACCGTTTGGTAAAAACCCGTCAGGGTAAAAACCGTTGTCTCTCAAATGCTTGTATGTTTCGGCTATTGCTGCCCTTGTTTCTACACCGACTTCTTTGTCGATTCTCTTGTCGGGAAACTCGCCGTTATTCGTTCCGCTTTGGCAAATCTGATAATGTTTTTTAAACATCTGCATGTTTGCCTCGCCAACAATCTCTTGGGGCGTGTAGCTAGTAGGGTACAGTGGTGGACTTGAATAGGTCATTTTTCACCCATGTTGATTTTTTTTCTGTCACTGTCTCTTTTGCCGCCTGGAGGTAGGATTCAAACTTTGCCCCAAAAAGAGTCTGTGGACGTATATACTTTTCCATGTCAGGATCTCCTTTCCACTCGGTGTTCTTCGCGCAGATGACTGTTTTGAAATCGTCCAAGCGAAACCCTTCACTCCATCTTGCACTGATATGTGATTTTGTGCCGTTCGTGCTCGCCTTGTAGTCTTTGCCAGTTGTTTCGTTCAAAAAAGAGACAATCTCTTTAAAGGGAATTTGCTGTCGAGTCTTTTGCTCGACAATGTAGTTATCTGTCTCTGTCTCTGTCTCTGTCTCTGGTGCGTCACTTGGTTGACAAGTGGTTGTCACTTGGTTGTCACTTGGTTGACATTCTCCATCAATAAACCCTAACTCAATGAATTTATTAATATTTGGTTCTTCATCCAACATACACACTTTTCGTAAAACCCTTGGATCTCCCGGTATTTCTCCACCCTTGTCTGCTGCGATTAACCAAAGGCTTACGAGTTGCCCTTTCTCTGCATCTGTCAAAACGGCCCATTCTGCATTTGTGAGCAGCACCCGGTGAACCTTTATCCACGGTGGAGTGCCACGGTCTTTACGGTATGACTGCCACTTGTCCCACCCACGTATGCGCAGTGACGCAATCATGGCGTCACCCTGACGTCAAAAAACAAGCTCATGTTTTTCACCACCTTTAAAACGACAAAAGGCAAGCAATTGGACCAAAACAGCCGGAAGGGTATGCGGCCCTTTCTGTTTTGTTGGCATGTCCAATTACTTGCCTTCGGTAATTTTTGCATTACGTTCTCCGGTTAAGTTTTATCAAGCCACGAAAAACAATCCCGGCCAAAGGATAGCTTGATACACACCAAAATACAACCAAATCGAGTTTCGCACAAGGGGCATTTTGGTGTTTTGTCGTGTGTTTTGGCTTTTGTTGATCATCAGTTAATATCAGGCAAATTGCCTGACTAAACTTTATGAATTAAAGTATCTCTTTAGGGCGTCCGACAACTCTTTATGTTCTCGCAATGCCCGCGCTCTTTTGTTTCTCTGTGTTGTACTGAAATAGCCAGATATATTTTTTAGTAATCCTGTCCTGTTGGCTGCTTTTCTTCGTTGCTTCCTTTTGCGGCCTTTTGCTCCCATAATCCCCTCTCTGTTAGTATCAGGCGTGATGCCTGACGTTTATATAATTGCAGAAATAGTCACTTCACCCGATTCGATTCTCTTCACAAGAGGATCTTTAGCTAGCAACCTAGTCGCTATTTTTATAGCCTCTTCCTTGGCCTGTTTCTTGACTTGAGCTAAAGAGCAATCGTCGCCCCAATTGCCAGTACATTCAACAAACACAAGAAGTTGAACGCTAACTTTTGTTTTCATAACGCTCCTTATCCTCTGGCCTATGATCATCCAGGCAATATAGTTGTAAAAACTCGTCAACAGCCCTGATATCGCCGTCATAAAATCGCTTAGCCATCTCAACAAGGTGCTTATCCATTTCACCAAGGATGTATCGCTGATCTGGCCTGACCTTGCAACCACCAGCTATCCTTCCAAGTATTCCAGAATGATCAACCCTCATTGCGGTATGTTTCTCTGCCAACTGATCAAGTATATTGCAGTTCAAATGACCGCCACCTCCACAGTTATCTTCAAAAAAGTCGTCATAATGGAAACAGTTTTTTCTGTCGCACATTTGTTACTCCATTTTTAATTTTTACGGTGAAAGCTATTGCTTTCATATCGTTCAAAATTTAAACACAATTAACACACAAAAATAACCACATAACAACACAAACCCAGAACCAACATTAAATCTCAAATACCATCGATCAGAACAGAAACACCATGCTCCTTGCCCTTCTCCTGCCGGAAAACAAACTCCCACCCATCGTCACCGTCATCAACCCCGTAAGAATCAGCAATACCGTCGATAACGTGCTTTAGTGCGCCAGGAAGATTGTGTTGATCCATCCTTCCGGGGCTCACCCTTGTAAGCGTCACCCGGACAGGAAAAACAGGCCGCTTTTTGCCAATCGCATTGACCGCAGCACGAGATACCATCCTCTGCATTTTTGCCTCTTTCGCGTCCTTTGACCAATGCCTACGACCGTTCCCGGGTGTCCGTGTCCTGACAGGTATAAAAGTTTCGACACTCATAACGACAACCCCGCAACGTTAGTAAAATCGCTCTGCCGCAGAAATCCGCGCCGTTCCATTTTTTTGTTAAACTTGAGCAATTTTTCATAGCTGGCCCTGACCTGTTCCTCTTTATCCGGTGGCTCAAATCTGGCCGTGTGCTGACTATCCATTTTCCATGGACCTTTTGCCGCAGCTGGAAGTTTGAACATGGCATTCTCGGAACTTGAGTTCGCTGGAATGACTTTGCCGGTCCTGGTTAGTACCGATCCGTCGCGTTGAACATTGGCTCCGACAGGTTCGCCGTTTGGCGCATGGCTGAAATGTTCAGGCTGCTTCAACCGCTCAGGCTCGCTCAACTCTTTCGGGATCCTGACAGAATCTTTATAAAAGACCAACCAGCTGGCCCTGCCATATGCTTTCATGCGCTTCTTGATTGTCTCCCAGGATATACCAACATGTCGGCCAAGTTCTTTAGGCCGGTGCGGTCCTGTGCCGTCAGAAAGCCAATAATGATGTGTCTGACCGGAGTTTTTTGTCGCTCTGACTTTTTCCGCTTTAATGATTCTTAATTTACCGTCCATACTGCGTTCCCTCCAATCTCCGGCGATTTACTCTATTGTTCGGCTTGTGTGACGACATACACCACTTCCCGCAACCAGGGCAGAGGTACGGCCATAACCTCCCACTTGGTGTCTTTCCGGGTTTCCTGTGGCTTTTGCCTATTGCTCTGATATATTGATTTGCCTCTTTCTTCGTGTTCCACCATAACTTGTCACACATGGCTATCCTTTGTGGCGCTGTGCTAGCCGCCACTTATGAAATATGCAGATAGGGTTAACTGAGAATTGTTATCTGGTCGCGCTTGCCAATTGACTTCAGCCCGTTATCGAGATACTCAGAAATCAATTGCATGGCTTCTATTTTCCATGCGCCGCCATCGGCCTCAAACAGTGCACATTTATGGTTTTCGTTAAGGCGAAGGACAAAATTACTTTTCGGTTGGTCAATCTCGACAAAAGTCCTGTACGGTGCAAGAGTTACCGGATTTGGAACAGAAATGTTTTCAACCTTTGCAAGACCTGATTTAGCTTCGACTCGCTGTGTAACGCCGTCATCCTTTGTACCGACCTCTGAAACCCTGGTCATGTTTCCAACGAGTTTCAGTATTTGTGCAGTGGTATCATCCTGGACAAATTGCGCCTGCAGATTAATGATGAACTCGTCAACATTGTAGAATTGGCCGAAACTGAACTTTGATTCGAACGCAGAGGCGGTAATGAATTGTTCCCTCACCCTATGGCTTTCAAAGAGAGGACCAAGAAGGACAACCGTCGAGTGGTCAACAACATGCAATACGTGCCGCTCGTTGTCGATCTCATGTTCGCAAAAGTCGATAACAGACGAGAGTGAATTGACAGATATTTCTTTTGTCATTGGTGGCAAAACTTTATTTAACGCCTTGCTTGAGTACGTAACATCATAAAGTTGATGTAAAATTGGAGCGGACATCGACTCTACTTTTTCCAGAAAACTTTTATCAATCATTTTAATTTCTCCGTGTTTTAGGCAATGTGCCTTATTTCATGTTGACTACTTTTCCGGTTTTGACGTTTTCAATACCCGGTTCAGGCTGCTTCCCTTTTGACGGGGTAGACTTGTCGAAAAGGGTCTGTTGTGCCGGGACGTGTTCTATTGCTGCAATCTCTCCAGACTCACGGTCAAACCCCATGGAAACCTGAGATTCGAGGGCTTTTGTCGCTCCGAGTTTCGTTGTAACTTTGGTGTCAAGTTTGCAGAGGCCACGGTCATTTTTGTTCGGGGTAAACACCAATTCAATCACCAGTTTACGCTTTGTGGTTGCGTCGGTATTGGGGTCCGTGGTGTTTTTGATTACATCCATCAGGGCATCGTCAAACTTTTCTGATAGTGCTCCTTGGCCGATTGTTTCCAGTGTCATTTCGATTGACATTTTCTTTCCTTTTTTTTGAGATGTTTTTATTAAGCGGTAGCCGCCTTCCGTAATTCAACAAAACAATCAGCCCGGACCGAAACCTTGCCCTCAATATGGGCCTGGGCGATATCAGCGAGGATGATCATAATTTTGCCCTTGTCGTAGTTTGCGTGAGCGACATTGGTCTTGATCGTGGATGCTTCTTTTTTGAATCGTTCTATCTCGTCGGTAGCAGATGAAAGCTCACGGTCTTTGCCGTCGAGCAAAGCACGAAGTTTCTTTACCGACTCTTCGAGTTTGGCAATAACACCTGCCTTCACATCAACGCTTTCCTTGAGCCTGGCAATCTCGTCCTGCATGTTTTTTTCTGCCTGTGTTTGATCTCCGGCGCCACTTGTTCCGGGGAAAGGGAAGTCATTTGAATATTCGTTAAATATATCAATGACCAACTGCGGATTATTTCTACTATTGGCCGCAATCTGTGAGCATCCTGCACATATACGTTTCCCGTATGCTCTGTTAAGTGATCTTGGTTGACCGCACAGCGCACACAACTCTCTTCCTGCTGTAGCCTTTGATAATGGTTTCCCCACTTCACCCTCCTTTTTCTCCGGTATATTGTCGGTAATTGTAAGTCCTGCAGGCGTTATAGTTCCCTGGCACACCTGACAGTATTTGTTGACAAAGTTGCCATGAAACATCTGGGCCTGCTTGCTTTCGCATATCGCCTTGAATGCCGCCAGTGACATCGATGTTTGGTTGCCGCCAGTAACGGGGCATTGCTTAACGGTATTGATTATCGTCATGGCCTATGATGCCGGCTGAATATCAAGCAGTTTGGCAATGGTAAAACTGCGCCAGTCATTGCAACCAAGATCAAAAACAGAGTAGAGGAAATCCGGTGCCGGTTTACCAGGGCGTTCGATTTGTGTTTTGTCGAACGGACGGTGGCCTTTCGGGATGGCATCAAAACTTCTGGTGCAGAGCATGGTTCGCTCGGAGCCGTCTTTTTTTGTGAAAACTATCTGCACCTTGTGATTGTGATCAAAAAAAGAAACCACGTCTTCCCGGGTAAACTGAAGGTCTTTGCCTGGCATACCGAGTGCGGTTATTTCTTCGAGAGATGTGTTTTCTTCGATGGTGATGTTTGACATTTGTGGTTCTCCTTATTCCCCGCAAACAATTACGGGTATTCCTGTTAATTGTTGTATTTCTGATTTGATGAATGATTTTACGCTATCATCTCCTCCGACTTTTGACGCTCGATAATAAAACGCCCCCTGATTTAGTCCTAAATGTCTAGCCCATTCTGATATGTTCATTGTTTTCCCGCTTACAGTTATTAGCCTTGCGTGTCTCCTGTTTCCGGTAACTTTTGGTTGCGTAATAGCATCGATTGAGCTCCATCCATAACGAACCCTAGACTGTATTATATGATATGGAATCCCTAGATAGTCAGACCACTGTTTCATGTTCATTGACATTCCATTAAATTCAATAACCTTACACCTTGATGTATTGTTTGATTGGTCTCCTTTAGGTATCCATGAACAGTTATCAGGACAATAATTTTTAGAATTATCTGCTCTTTCTATAGTTAACCCCTTTTTGTATCCTGACTTTATTGCCCATTGGTAGAACACTTCGTAATCCATCCACTCTTGGCATACGGAAACACCCTTCCCTCCGTAGTTGTGAAAGTAGGGATTGTCACTATTTCCACATCTATGCTTCATTGAAGACCAAACCTTATATAGTCTGGTAGAGCTTTTCCCGTGAGTTTTGGCTTTAGTTTCACATCCACAACTCTTGCTGTTTCCGCGTGCCAGATTGCATGCAAAAACAACAGGTTCATTTCCGCAATCACACCGGCATTCCCATTTTACGCGACCAGAATTACACCTGTGTGGATGCACTTTTATGCAAACAAGTTTTCCAAAACGTTGGCCGGTTAGGTCTTTTATTTCTGCCACAATTTACTCTCCAGCTATGTAGGTAGGTACACCCACTATTGATTGTATTTTCTTCTTGAATTCTTCTGCGTCCGAATTCTCCCTGGACAGATGAATAAGTGTCACCGAAACGAGCTTTGACAGATCGTTCTTTTTCAGCATTTCTATCAATCGTTCCAGGGAGAAATGCGATTCAACCAACCTCTTTTTTCGTGCCTGGCTTACTCTGCCTGACTTGATATTTTCCTCTAAAATCTTGTCGCTGAAATTGCATTCAAGCATGGCGTGTGTAATGCCGGAAAACTGGTATTTGCAGAATGAAGAATCAGTCATAAATAACAGTTTATCGGTGCCGCTTTGGATTAAAAAAGCCAGTGGTTCAGCGCAGTCGTGAACAGTATCGAAAGGCAATATCGTCCAGTTTTGAATCTTGAATTGCTGCTTTGCTTTGATATGGTGCAAGCGGTGTCCGGTTAATCCTACAGCTTCGGCAGTCCCTTTGCTGCAATACAGGTCAACTCCGGCTTTCATTACTTCTTTTGCTGCCTTGATATGATCCTGGTGCTCATGGGTGGCAAGGCAACCGTCAATGCCGGACATTTGGAATGAGAGAGACTGCATTATCTGCCTTCTGTTTATTCCACACTCAAGCATCAGCTTTGAATTGCCGTTATCAATGACGTAGCAATTGCCGAGGCTTGAGCTGGATATGACGGTTACGGTTATCATCAATCAATATCGAAAGAAGGTTGAGACATCTTGGATTCTTCTTCAGCGATCTTAGCTATTTCCTCTGGCGACATCCCGCCACTGCCCGAATGATCAGCGTTAAGGATCTCGCCAGTCTCATTGTCAATGTCGAGCATGGTTCGGTTTGCTTCGGTCAAGTATTGAACGTCCTGTTCCGGTTCTTTATCCATTGCCATTGCATCGGCCATATCGATTGACATAATGCCGTACTTCCCGAGCAACATCCTGATCATGGTTTTTATTGCCATTCCATCAAATTCAGTCTTCCAGGGGGAGGAATCTTTGCTGTATGACTTGCTGTACTTCTCGCCGTGTTTCTCCATGTTGGCGCGGGTCATGTACAAAGATTTTTTGAACCCATTAACCGTTTCAATGTGAGCGAAATAGCCGACAACCTCGTCGCTTTCTGCCTCCCCGGAGATATCAAGTTCCCCGGTCAGTTTGCTGAACCCCTTATACTCTCCAGCATAGACGGCATCGGCATTGATGTATTTGTACTGGCCGGTACGCATTGCCAATTGAATCATGCCTTTGTAGCCAAGCTGGAATTGCGGAATAACCTGCTTTTCCCATTTATTGCCGACCTTCACGCTTTTTGCGTAAGGAATGACATAGGCAAACCCCAAACTTTTATTAATTGGCAGGTTGAGTGTTGCAGCCTTCAGGCATTCCATGACGACCGTGGCCGGGTTACAGTTCTGTAGGTATGTGTCACTGGCGTACAGATCGATAACAGAGGCGACAAACATATTTGACTTGTCCGCGAGGGCGTTCTTGAATTGCTCTTGCACAGACGGACTACTCATTACTTGCTTGAGCCGGTCAACTGGCGTTTTTGCCTGTTGTGTTGGTAAATTTTGTGTCATTTTTGTGTTCCCCTTGTGTTATTATTTTTTAGGTATGGCCATAACGATAATCCCGGTCAGTGCGCCTATTTGCCATGTTGCCCAAGCCGAATGGACCATCACTTGTCCAATGTATGCGCCGATCAGGCAGATAAATAACTCCGCAATCCTTAATAAAAAGAACATCATATCATTGCACCACTCGAAGATTTTTATCGCTTTCACTAACGACCAGCCGAATAACCTGAGTATCCATCTCCGGCAACCTGGTAACACTCTCGCAACCATCAACAAAAATCACCGGGTGGAAATTGTAGTGATTTGAAAACGTCCGAATAATATCTAATCCAGCAGCAACCCGGGCCCCGGTATTAAGCGATCCATAAGGCACGTTATTAACCGTGATATCGCAAACCTCTTGCAATCCGCCATTGACCTGATCCCGGAACATGCGAAACTGAACCAGATCAAACTTGCTGTTGATTTTGTCGTCCAACATGGAAACTTTGGTCCGGGTAAAAAGGTCAATGAGATACAATTCACCTTCCAGTGTTTCATACGCCTTTGCCAATCGCTTCTCTTCTTCCATGAGCTCCGCGATACGGTTGTCGGCTTTTTGAACCTGCTCGATAAGGGAGAGATTCTTTTCTGCTTCGGTTATTTCGGCCTGGATTGCGTCACGTTCGGCGGTTGCCTGCTCTGCGTTGTTGTGCGCTTCCTGCTGGTATGCTTCTATTTTCTTGGAAACTTTTACTTTTGAGTCCTGGGCCTTTATATACTCAGGAGATTTGTCGATGGAGATTTCCGCTTTGCTTGCTGCAATCTGATTCTCAATCTCTGCAATCTTCGCCTCAAGGTCCGAAACGCTCTCAGTTGCGACATCAATCTCCTTGTCTACGGAGGCAATCTGCTCTTTCAGCGTCGCGGCCTTTTCTTTATTCGCATTGGCAGTTACCTGAATACGCTCAAGGTTTTCAGCTTTCGCTTGATTGAACTTGGCCCTTGCCTCTGCCTCTTCCGCTTCGGTCATTGGCTTGCCGCATGTCGGGCAAACATCGGCAGTGAATTGAACCACGCTTTTTTCGTTCCACTGGCCGGCGAGGTTTCTGTTGACATCCTTCAAGTTTTCAAGATCCGCCTCAAGGTGGCCTTTCTTTGTTGCCAACTCCCGGACCTCGCGCTTCTTGTCGGCAGATTGATCTTTAAATCCAGACAGAAAGTCTTTCTGTGCCTGCAGGAGAGCATTAGATGTTGCCTGATACTCAGAGGTAATTTTCTGAATCTCAGCATTGACATCAGCCAGATCGTTTTTAAGAGCAACCAGTACACCACCGTTTTTAATAGCAGCAATCTCGTTATTCTTGGCAGTCAGTTTGTCGCGGAGTTTGGTAAGTTTCTCGACAAAGAACAGGCCGTTTGTTTTTTCCAGTACCGGCTTTGATCTATCCTGCTCATCAATGCGACCAGGGATTCCGGCCAACTTCTCGTTGATTTCTTTGCGCCGGCCGGCCACGATCTTCTTGTAATCTTCACAAGATTTTGAGCCGAGAATTTCAGGCAGTTTTGACAGTTCTGGCATGGATGCTATGACATCGGCATCGGTGATATCTCCGGCCATGTCGATTATCATCTTGCGCTTTTCGGTCCAAGGCAGGCCGGCGAAGTAATGCGGATTGGTGAGCAGGTTGAATTGATTGCTTCCTGCTGTAATGGCGGCGACCTTTTCTTGATATTCGCCTTTCTTGCAAGGCACATCGTCAATCCAGTAGTCGGTAGTATTGCCGGTCTTTTCCTTCTTTGGTTCGCCGCGTTTTTTGGTCCATAATTCGCGGTAAGACTTTTTCAACTTCACGGTATCGCCATTGACAAAAACTCCTTCGACCATCGCCTCGAGCGGTTTGTGTTCGGTCCCAATTGCGCCGATAGGAAAGATTTCAAACTGAGCCTGACCAAGACTGTCTTTATCAGTGAGCAGCCAGCTCTCTGCATCTGCTATAGTCGTTTTTCCGCAAGCATTGTCGCCCAGGATGGTCGTATCACGGCACCCGGCGAGAAGAGTAAATTCTTTCGTGCCTTTAAAATTCCTCAAAGTGAGGCTTTCCAGTTTCATTTTCCCCATGATTTTCCCCTTTTGTTTTTGGTTACAGGCAATATTTCCCTGTCAACCTGACGTATTGCTTTTGCAGCAGGTTCTCTATCCTTTTTGCTTCCCTGATAAGCTCGCTGAGCCTTTCAACCTCTTCCTTCTCCTGCCGGTCAATCTCAGCTTCGAGCCACCGACCGTCTTCGTAAATCTTCACGCCCTCAATCATTGAAATGCCCTCCTAAAATCCCAGAAACCCGCGAACGATTGCGCCAGCGATGAAGAACGCGCAGCACAAGGCAGCAAGCAGGCAGAAATTGTTCCCTTCAGGTTGCCGATGAGTGTTGTAATATTCCTCACGGCTCCTGCTCTTTTTTGGCACTGTAAAGTGACTGTGATGTGATCTGTCCGTTCTCATGCCGCCATTCTCCAGATGAAGATGATTATTCCAGCAACCCATAATATTTGTGTGGTTCCGGCCAGTATTATTCCTTTCGTCTTGTCGCTCATGACAATCATCCCGCGGCCTTTTGAGCCCGCTCACATGATTTCAAAAACCAAGAATCCCCACTGTTCATGTCGATCTGCATTCTTTTTCCAGGCATGAAGGCTTTAATATTGCCCTTGCCTATTTCCCTGCGGATAACTGCTCGATCAACACCCCATCGCTTCGCTGCTTCCGAGTAAGTGATTGTTTCCGGCAAACTCATATTTATACCTCCGTGCCGTTCGTGTGTTTTTTCGGGCGACCGGCAGAAAAAAAGATATCTCCACCAATTTTTTTTGAGTACACCCGCAATGTGTTTTCCCTCTGTTCTCGTTTCTTGGCATCAAGCCATATAACTATGCAAGATCCAGTAATGCGAGACAACTCTTTTGCCACTGATAATGATGGTTTGCGATCACCCGATATGTACCGGGTGAGATTGCTAATCGATATATCGTGACCTGCTTCGTTCAGTTCTGTTTTGATGTATTTTTTAGTATTCATACCTATTGAATACACCCTGTGCGTGTGCATGTCAACAAAATTATGCCAGTAGCGGTATAATTATTTGTGCAGAGATTAAAAATGTGTGTTAACCTGTTGAGCAATTGGAGTAATCACGGAATCAAGACCTATAAATTTTACCTGGGGGGGTAAGATCCAATGACAGGAAACGAACTCAAAGCCCGACGTAAAGAAATGGGCCTTACGCAAAAAGAGCTTGCTGCACCGCTTGGTGTGTCATACCAGACAATCCAGAAGTGGGAGGGGGCAGGAGACGAGCAGGCAGAGATTCACGCTCGGCACTGGAATGAATTGGCAAACTCCTTGACCATACCGATCGATCTCTTGTATCCTATTAAGGACGCCGGTGCCGCCAGTTCATCTATCAATGCTGTTGGTGGGTCAACCGTGATTAATGCAGGCAGGGACGCCAGCCAGACCACACAAGGTGGTGATTTCGTTCTGCGACCGCTCGAAAGGCAGGCTATTGAGCTGAACAGAGAGGTTGGAAACGATTCAATTTTGAAAGGATTTATTAACAGGTTGTTACAGATTAAAAATCTAGCGAACGACATGTACTAAATGCCGTCCTGCTAATATATATGGAGGAAGATATGCAGGCAATAAAGAAAAAACCCTACTCAGTAATATTGAAGTTCCCCAATAGGGAGGGGGTGAGACGATAGATAGTATGAGAACAGCTTCGGGAGAGTCGGCAATCATCGAAGGTGGGAGAGATGCTATCCAAGTGCATACTACAAACTACCAAAATACGGTTAGTGTTACCGCTCAATATCTTTCACTTACCGTGTTGCTGATGATTTTTGTGGTAGTGGCTCTACAGTTTTACCGATCATCCGAGATGATAGAAAATTTAACCATGCAAAACAGGTCACTAAAAAACCTATACGAGATTAAAATATCGCAACAGCAATGGATGAAAAAACTTATTGAGGAAGACTAGGTATAATAGGTTTACCCACATTATTTCCCATGCCATAGCGTAACTATTTAATCTCGTTTGTTTTTACACTTGTCTGGGGGACAAGGGGTCGGAGGTTCAAATCCTCTCATCCCGACCATCAATTCAACCAAGGGTTTTAAGAGAAATCAGCCTCTTAAAGCCCTTTTTTATTGCCTTTTTTACCTGTGTTGATATGGTGGTTATGTTTTGTTGTGATAAAAATGTTCAATAATTTTGTGCTGTGTTGAGGCAATTTACCCACGAATTTACCCACCGTTTTACCCATCTTTTACCCACCGAGGCTTTTCGATGGCAATCAGCAAGTTTAAAACCAAGAAAGGGACCATCCGTTACCGGGTCCAGTTGTGCATTAATCGAAAAAGAGCGAGTAAGGTTTTTGATACCAATTTGGACGCGGCTATCTGGCAAGACGAAACTGAGAGACTTTTGAAAGGTGGCGTATCGATCGGTGATCGTGTCGCGCCTGGTGACATGCTATGGAGCGATGCCGCCGACAGGTTTATCACCGAGACGAGAAAATCAGTCGCGCAATCCCAAACAACAAGTTATGGATATGCGGCCCTGCAGCTCGGAAAATCTTTCGGCAAAAAGAAAATGTCAGAGGTCACGCATGAAGATGTGGCCGCGCATATGCTCAAAAGAATGACGGTCGACGAGGTGGGCCCGTCCAGCATCAGAATAGAGCTCGCTTTCGTCCGGTCGGTCTATGCCAAGGCTGTTGAGTGGGGCGTTAAGTTTTCGTCGCCAGAGCTTGATATAAAGCGCCCAAAAGCAAAGATGAAATCCAGGGAGGATAGGCTTGATAGAATTATATCGATAGATGAACTTAACGCAATATTTACCGAAGCGAAGAAGCGAGAAAATAATTTGTACCATTATCTGCTGTTTTTGCTTTATACAGGCATGCGCCCGAGCGAAGCTGCTGAATTGTATTGGAAGCGACTTCCGGCCAGGGAAGAAAAAGAGCCCATCAGGAATATGATGTCAGTTGGTTACGTGGACCTGGCCCGAGGCGGATTCTCGAAAGTAGGCACCAAAACAGAACAACGATTTGTCCCGGCGCACCCGGTAGCGATTAAGATAATCGAGACAATGCGGGAGACGGCGCCAAAAGAACAAAGAATGGTTTTTCTGCCAAACAAATATTTGGGATCAGACCGGGCTTATCGGTATTACCGACGAACAATGAGGACCACACTTAATAATGCGGTTGTGGCAGGAGAGAAATTGCGAAAGGATATTTCGTTTTACAGTTTTAGGCACACTGCCCGATCAGCAATGGAGGCATGTGGTATCCAAACTGCTGTCGCTGAGACGATTATCGGCCACAACGACAGGAGTTTTAAGTTTACTTATATTCACCTTTCCGATGAGGATCTTGTCCGGGAGATTGGTAAATTGCAGTTTTTGGGTATTGGTTGATTTTCAGTTATTATCAGGCACCGCGCCTGATAATAACTGACTACCATGAACTGCACCCACTATGAAAACGGCATCTGCGACCTGTCAAAACGGCCTGAAACACTAGTCCGCTGTTCCGCGCGGTTCAACCTCGAAACCGGCAGGTGCTACGAAGAAATGTATCAAAAGTGGGTAAATATCAGCTTGACTCCCGAGAACCAGAAAGCCCCCGCTTCCACTTCAAACACTGCACAGTAATCGGCACCCGGTAAAGTTCCCCCAGGTGCCGATGGTAAACAGTCCTGATGGACACAATATCACCTCACAACCAGCCGGAGATAGTCGTTCTTGTATTTTGCTGCAGTACCGGCACCACCGGCGTTGTAAAATCGAGAGCAATATTCTGCTGTATCATCAATAGTTCTTGGTAATTTCCCTGGACACATTAATAATTTCAACCGGCACATCACGGTCGAATAAACGTGATTGTGTGTCATTGCCTCCGTGTCCGGGCCAGTAACACCACAGAAGTTCTTGAGGTATTCGGCAATATCTTTGTGATATGTGATGTAGTTTCTCCAAATGTCGATTTCTGTACGATGTTTGCCGGTTCGTGGATCAACACCACACTCCATCCCGTAAAGCCCTCTTGCCGGCCCCCCACCGATCTGCACCAGTTCTTCCCCGAGCAATGATTCATGGGCGCAAATCATAAGTAAATGAGTTTCTACTTCAAATGTCCACCTGCCGATAGGATGGAGAGAGAAGCGAATCAGGTTTGCTATTCCTTCGGGAGAAAATGTCATTGTTTCTATTCCTTCTTGCAGGCGTTGAAATTACGATACGACTCGCAAATTGTCTCCTGTCTGCTCATCCTGTCGAGCAGGCTACCTATATCAACACGATCTTCCTTCCGCTCCTGCTTCAATTCCTTTATAGCTTCCATTACCGACTCTTTGAGATCATCAATAGAATCCTGAAACCTCCAAAGCAGGTAGCCAAGCAGAACAGATATGGTACCAACCATAATAGAGAGAAGCGTGATAATAACCCCGGGACGCTCAGCAATAAATTTTTCCATTAATTCGCCCTTGGTTATTTTTTGGCAAACACACGCTCTATAAGTGGTTGCAGGTTGAGGATTGTGCGCTCACCAAAAAGAAACCCCAGGACCAACATATTTATGACTATGAGAGCCGTATTCTGCTGGTCGCTCATCTGGTAAGAGCCGAAAAACCACATATAGTCAATCCAGAGAGTAGCGAATCCCCACACAGGACGCTGACACCCCCGGAGAAAGATTATCGGTTTCCCGAGCAATCCAAGCGATTTAAGATCAGAAGCTGTTCCTTCTTGCTCTGATATCCGTTTGTCGAGTTGCACCGATGCATCGAAAAGAATCCTATCTGCTTCAGTCTGTTTTGTATTGAGTAATGCCTGAACCTTCAATTCCAGTTCAGCTTTTTGCAGTGGCGTGATATCAGGCGGAAGATATGCAAGAACAGTTTCTTTAATTTCCTTAAAAATCCCGCCGCCGACAAAATCAGTGACGGCTGATAGTAAATTACCCATTGTATTTATCTCCAGATAAATAGATTATCCTCAAATCTGCCGGCCACACCGTGGACACCGACAGGCATCGCCGTCGATTATTTCTTCACCGCACTCAGGGCATCGCATTTTTACTATCCTTGATTTGTTGTTTTCCAGAATGGACACACTCACAGGCACCTGGGGGGAGACCATGTTTAATATCCAAAAAGTAACACTGGTGGACCTGCATCCCCTCTTTGTTTGTTGCTAGACACGGTAAACCACACAACCAAGGCACTCTGAAATCTTGTCCACCATCATCGTTTGATATTGCCTTTGGGTAGATTATCATTTTTTCACCACTGCCTTAATCCGCCAAAGCCAGCCGAAGGTTGACGTTCCGAGAAACATCAAAGGTGGGGCGACATATCTGCCCCACACGACTTTCCACAATTTGTCGCATTTTTTTGGGCTATAACTTGAAGCCCACACGCAGTACGCCAGCCACCAGTTTTGCGACAACCAACTTTTCGATATATCCGGCGCGGTCTGGTCGTGCGAATTACAGCAATCTCCATACCAGAGATCAGGCCATAAAGTGCAATGGTTGCTCATGTTTCCATATCCCTTCGCAAGCAATCACGAATCCGCGTTCCTGTCCGTTTATCGAACAGGTCTAAAAAATAGTTACACCGAGCCTCACCATGACCAGAGACAACAGAGCACTTCCAGCCTTTTGGACACACAACGGGACAATCCAGGTCTTTTCCTGTAATGATTGTTTTGGTTTCAAGTGGGGCTGTCATTCTTCGTTTATTTGTTATGTAAAATTATCTGCCGTGGCAGATAGTAGTTTCTTCTTGATCTTTTTAAACAAGTTTTTGTAACGACAAATTATCAAATATGCCCGTTGTAGATCCGCCAGCATACAATCTAACAGGGCTTGTCGTTGTCGCTATTGATGTGATTATGTATGCTTTCTCCTCAAAAGATGCCGTAGAAAATTCAATCACATCGGTTGACACCCCGATCACCGCCGACAATAGCCGCACTGCGACTTTACCTGTCCCGGCGCTGCGCTTACCAGAGCACCTTAATAAGTATGATTGACCGGAAACGAATTGGATATTCTGCTGGACGATATCGCTTGTGCTTCCGTTACTGATCTGCTGTGCTGAACCTGTAACTCCTGCCGCTTCAGCTACCGTTGGTGCGCCAGATTTGGCAAAACTTGGGGCAACGCCTGCCACGTATGTCCCCTCAAAGGCACTATTTGCTATTAACTCAACCCCGTCTGTAGTGTACTGGTCACCAATTATTTTATGGATTTTTTCAGAATAGGCTGACATATCCGATGAATAGAAGGCAAAACCTTTTGAACCTCCAAACAACTGAATATCATCACAAATAAGCAAAAACGTAAGATATGAAATCTCTTTTGCCGATCCGTCTATATCATAGATTGTATTATCTACCCCGAGATATGCAATTAACTCTGGGGCTTCTGGTGCGGTCAACACCCAATCACTCGGACCTGTCCCTGAGATAACGCCAAACGAGTACTTTGCCCTGCCAATATAGAGAGATGGTGATTTTGTTAATGCTCCTGTCGCTGCACCGTATGGACCGATGTTGTATGGCGAGTAAAGCTGATTTCCTTCAATATCAGAAACCAATCCAGCATCTACACCAACCCCTATACACGGCGATGTGGGTTGAAGGTGGAAATCGTTATTGTTTGGATCGGCAAATAGCGGGTCGTCAGTGATGACGTTTGAAGTTGTGGTATTTCCCAAAACAACAGTATCGTTCAAACATGAATTTGCGATACTGCTGACCCCTGTACCACCAGCGGTATATCCCCTTCGAGCGTTTCCGTAGGTGATGATGTTTTTAAATGCTACGGCAGTGGAATTTAAATATAAATTAATTCCGTCATATGTGTTGTTTGCCGCCACTCCAGTTTTAATCTCAGGTTGCGACAACGAGTCGATACTAAGTCCCTTATAATTTTCGAAAACATTGAAGTTCTCAATAGAAACTCTAGTAGACCCACCGCAACGAATCCCGTTAATGCTGTTGTGGTGGCAAACTGGATTTACAACCCTGTTTCCTGACCCAAGCACATCAAGAAAGCTGATACCGTAGTTGTTTCCGTAACATTCTGGATTTTTAATCAATATGTTTTCAGGCACCCCGGAAGTTCCGATTGCCGAGTTGTTAAACCCGTAGCAAACAGGGCTTAAAACTTCCACGTACTCATTGTCATTTAATGTGATTCCGTTATTCCTTTGCCCTGCGTCGACTATGTGGCCTGATGGTATGCCGGATGTTGGGCAATAGTACAGAGTGTCAGCGTTCCAATCCCACGTACCAGCAACGGCAGAAACAGAATAGTCCCCCTCCGTCAACGCCGCTCCATCCTCTAAAACTGTTTTAACCTCTGTCGTTACGCTTGCTTTTGTATACCATCCGTTTCCGTCAGGTCCAGAAAAACCAGCCACAATATCAGCACCGCAAAGTTTCGCTCCGTCAGCAAAACGCCACGTTATCGGATTTCCAGAGATGCCACTATCTGACATATACGCCGATTCGCGATATATTCCGGGGAGGAAATACACCGTATCGCCAGCAACCCCGCCATGTGATAGCAGTTTAGAAACTGTTGCCCAGGCATCTCCCTGTAATGCACCACCGTTGTCATCATCGCCGTTATCTGCGTCCAGATACCACAGCTGATTGTTGTACGATGTCTGCAACTTAATACCAGACAGGAAAAAAGATCCGTCATCGTTTAGAGTTATAATCCCACCAGATCCTGAATCGTCTTTACCTGATGTGGTAAATGCGTAATACTCAACACCCGCAACAGTTTGATGCCGGTTAACATGATTATGCCCATATATGCAAAATTTTACATCAGCCCCGGCACTGACAGCAGTATCTACTTTTTCACGAATTTTTTGACCGTTATAAGAATACGTGGAATACCCACCTAAATCATAACCAGTAACCCAAATCCAAGCATCAGCAGGACCGGTAGAATGGAACGGTTGCGAGGTCGAAATATTAACACTACGGGCATTATTGAAGGTGGTTATTGTCCCCCTGCCAAAATATTCAACCGTTGCGTCTATGTGTTGTAGTGCAATGACATTCCCAACATCATCGACAGCAAAAGCGTCCTCATCGGTCGTAATAGTTACAGTCCCGTCAAGGGCTGAAGCAGTCGCAGCACCCGCACCATATACAGGGTCGTAAACCAACTGAGCCATTGCTCCGGGCCAATCTAAAGAAAATGGCGCATGGCTGGCAACGGCAATGTACTTTCCAGCTACCCTTGCGCTTTCCAACTCATCTTCCAACCACTGCAATGTTGTTGCGTCGGCGGACCACCTGAAACCACTGACATTATCAATACAGAGCAATCGCCAATCGCCTAAATCTACATAGAAATTTTGCCCCGGTGTAAAAGCCGCAGCGTCAATTAAAAAGTTTGCAAGTGATGTGTTAGATATATCGTGATTCCCGATGACCCACTTTGATCCGGAAGGGAAATGTGGAGTAAGCGCCGCTATTTGTGCCTGAGAATCGGCCCTGTCTGTGTTGTCGTCGATTAAGTCGGCTAGGCTCAGTGTTAAATCAACAGATTCAGATGTGAAAAGCTCAACCAGGGAATCAATAATATCAGTGCGCGTGTTCTCACCTAATCTATAGTGGACATCGGACATAACGCCTATTTTATATGTCATGCTGCCACCTCATATGCTGCACAACCAGATAAATTCGACAAAGCAGGAATAAGGACATCATCAGGAATCAAACCAAAAGAAAAAGCACTTAAATAATGAGAGCCATCAGCGATAGAATAACCCTTTAAATTAAGCCAGTTTGAGCCAGTTTGACCCGTCCCATCGGTCCCGCAAGTAACACCAGACATGACAAGATTTTTTCCGCCAGAAACCTCCCATGCAACACCGGCAGACTCATCACCAAATGTGATGTACCAGCCATTACTTAGCAGTATGTCCCACACTGTCCCGGTGATCGTTAAAACCCCTTCTGACACGGCGACTGATCCAGTTCCGCCATTGCTGACAACAGTCTCAGTACCAGCTATAGATACATGACTCAGAGTTCCATCTGTCATGTAGTGAAGTGGTTGTAACGGTCTGGCAGAAACTCCGATAGTATCTTGCAAACCGTTTTTTGCGTAAAAGAGCAGGCCGGTTTTGATAATTCCGCCATCTCCACCAACAAACCCAGGCTTAAACATGCCATCAAAGGGAGTAACAAACTCCGGCTGAAACATTGAATAAAACATTATTCAAACCCGTGAATATTTACGCCGACAGCGGCAACCGTGACACCTTTGACAAATTGCAAATAACCAGACGAGGTAATGGGAATAGCCACGTTCGTTGCGGTAAGAGTTAGGGCCACACCGTCGCTATCCGTTGCCGCCGTCGGTGTCGCCTTATCCGCGCCGAGAAAATTAACGGCAATAGTCGATGTGCCTAGATCGCCGTCAACGACTACTGAGCAGCCAATATGCTCTCTTCGGAAGTAAAAACTCTTGGTGTCTGCCGCTGTTGCCTTGTTGATTATCGGGTGCATGTCTGCCTCTATAAAATAAAAAACCCGATACCAAGAGCGCAAAACTCTTTGATACCGGGTTAATGGGATAGTCCCAGACAAGCCGGGGTTCCTTTAAATCCGTAATTGTCTTTCTTTAAAAATCAATTATACAACCAAATTGTCAAAAAAACAACACGGTAATGCAACCTTGGAGTGTTATGAGACTGTTTGATTATACCGCGCATTATATCTTTTATACGCGGTCTTCATGTGTTCCTTTATCCTGTCAACGTTGGCATCGTCGCCCCTTTCCTCGTATTTCTTTAACTGCTTGCGTAGCCTGGTTAGCCTGGAGTTGGTTGTCTTGGTCAAGTTCATCAACCTGTAACGGTCGTCGCGGCGCATTTCCGCCCGGCGCTGGCTATCGGCCAATTTAAATTCAGCGCTGAATTGCTCAACAGATTCCTTGTTTTCGCGGAATACACGCTGATCTATATAATCAGATGTAGAACCATAGACTTTCCGGGCAAATGGTATTTTGTATGTCTCAATGCTACCATCTGTCGCCAAACTTATCGGGAGGAATACGGTATCTTTTATTACCCGGCCAAGAGATCCGGTCATTGTTTCAACGATCATCTCAACGGTTTCCGGTGAGACATCAATCAGGCCCGGCTTTGTCTCGTTGCCTCCGGTGATGCTATTGAGCCATCTTGTCGCAAACCTGGCCGCAGGGTTGACCGATTTCCAAAACCGTTCACTGTCCGGTGTCGGAATACCAAAGGGATTCTTTGACGGCATGAGGTCTTGGCCGTTCCATGCCTTGTTTTCCATGACCTGGGCTATCGGGTCGCCCATGGTTGGCATAATAGTTTGCAGCAATGTTGCGCTTCCGAGAGGGTTGAATGTTCCCATGAGCGAAGAACCAAACCGGGCCATGCCTTCGGCGGCGGAATACCCGACAGGTTGGCGAAAGGCTGATCCTATTTCATTGCCGGCCACAAACAGAACGTTATACCCGTAAGGCATGGGGATCTTGATATAAGCTCCTTTTCCTCCTGGGATCATAAAAACCATGTTCCGTTCAAAGATATCTGGGTTGGTTCTTTTTAGCTTGTCGTAGAAAGATTCTCCATCGTCATCATCGCCGCCTGCATAAGCCCCGAGAATGTTCACCATGAAGCCAAGGCCAACAATTCCGCCGGCTATTTTCTGGACCTTCTTGTTGCTGTAAATAGCTGAAATCATTCGTATATTTCCCTGTATTCCAGCGTTGGCGAACATGTACAAGGAGTTCATCATGGGGCCAATCGTTCCATGCCGGGTAAAATCAACCGTCAGATTGGCGACAGTATGAGCCGCCTTCCGCTCCGACACGCCAGCATCAAGCAGCGCCTTATAGGTTGACAACCGAACACCATTCTCAACCGACACGTTCATTGCCTCAACGAACCGCGACAATTCCCGGTACTTCGCCCGTTTCGGTTTCTGCCCTTCCTGGTAAGCAAGTTCAGACTCAAGGTTCTTTGCCAATTCCTCGACGTTTTCATAACCCTGCATCCACCCTATCTTTCCGCCGTTTTTTGCAAAACTGCGATAGAGTTTTCCCCATTCGCCGGAATCCTTTTCCCGTTCTTCCAGGTAAATTCCTTTGATGGCTGATTTGATGTTCTTGAAAACCTTCTTTTGCAGTCCTGCAGCCGCCGTTGTTTCCAGGTGAATACCTGCGGTCTGGATATCCCGAGCAAAGTTGCTGATAATAAATTCAGGAGAGAACGAGGTATTAAGTTGCGCCAGGAGCCGGTTGAATTTCTGGCTGACTTTCAGTATTGGCCCGAGCGAAACAGGTTCACGTTTCAATGCCTCCATCCAGCGCATCATGGATTTATTGTCTTTCGGTACGGTAATAATGTGCTTCTTTCCGTCCACTTTGACATAAACCTCATTATCCTCAAGAACACGGTCCTCGTAAAAGCGGATATTTCCTTCACGGTCCATGTACGGCTTTTTATCCGGTTGACCGATTGACCATCTATCCTCGTCAGGATTACTGACCACCATGTCGTACAGGGCGCGGCCTGCTTCCAGTTTGTGCTTTCTATTGATAGCCGATTGATAGCGGTCAACGACATGACTGAAAACATTGACAACATTACGGGTAGATCCGGCAGCAATCTTGATAGGAGATGCAAGAGGACCGACACCGACGCGACCGGTTGCAGCTTTCTTGCCACTGTCCATGTCTTCCCGGTAAAGAGGCACATGGTACTTGTAAGTTTTCTTGATATTCTGGTATTCCTCGTCGGTGAGCTCACCGGCCGCATAGTTCATATCAAGAGCCGCTTCGTTTATTTCCCGGATTTTATCAACAATCCTCCTAATCTCCGGGTAACGGCTATCTGCTTTCCACTTCTTGATTATCTCAGTAGATTTTGCGTCGGTCATACCGGACAGCCGATCTTTCACATCTTCCCACTTTTCGGCAATCTTCAAACGGTTTTGCAATCGCCATCTGGCATTGTCAATTCGCTTCTGTGCTCTTTCCGGGGTTCCTTTGAGTGTTTCCTCTGCGGTGAAGGTCCGATTATCAAGAGCATCCTGCAGTTTGTCAATTTCCGCCGACTGTGCATCATGCGTTGACCGGACCTCCATAGACATCTCGTCCATGATACGCACATAACCGTCACGCTTCTGGCTGATGTCCTGCTTCTTCATCACGAAATCATTCTGCACGGCAGAAAGCATGTCATTGTATTTGGCCTGCTCTGTACCGGTAAAACTCCCCAGGAACGAATCAATGTATCGCTTGGCATTGACCCGCTTCATTTGCAGATTGCGTTCCGGGGCATGTTCGGCCCATGCTAATTCATCGGTATCGGAAAACTTAACGCCCACCTTGGCGAAGTCTTTCAATAGCGGCGTGAGTTTGTCGCGGTCGAAGAGTTTTATTTCATCGGCTACTTTTTTCCCGGTGAGGCGACGAAGCAGGTTGTAGTCTCGGGCTTCAGGTTGTGGGCCTATCTCTTTTTGCACTCTGGCTATTGCTGCGTCTTGGTCCCAGAGATACGTTGCTAACTTTTCGGCTCGTTCCGGCGTGACGTATTTCTGCAGGAGGGAAAGAGCTTTGTTTCTGGTTCCGGCGAAGGGTGACGTTATTGCTGCCGGTAACGGGCTGGTCAATGCTTCGGAGATGTCGTCGTTTTTAATCTTATTCCTCAATTGCTGCGAGGCTTTCCGTACTTCTTGCAAAGTAGCGTTAAACACATCACCGTGAAAAGGAATTTTCTTTTTTGGATTTCTAAAATTAACTAACGCATGCGCTAATTCATGCTCTATTGTGTCTTTTGACACATCTCCAAAGAACGTTATATTGGTGCTCCCAGGTGTAACATCAGCCATAACCCCGTCTTTTGCCCTGGGTTTAAATCTAACCTCGAATGTTGGCACGCCAGGTGATACTATTTGTTGAAGTGCGTCAATATGGTCAAGCACCTCCAGCGCATCAAGGCTCCTGTTCTGCTCTCTCTCTATTAACCTAGCTCGTTCCTGCCTTGACATACCGCTACCGCCCAGGCTGTAAGATACACCACCAACCGACAAGTTTTCCTTGTCACTTGCCACCCCTGCCAATTCAGCAACAATCTTAATAGCCTCAGAAAAAGCACTGGAATGATCAACCTTAATACCAAGAGCCTTCATAATCGTTTCAACAAAGGCATCCCAAGCACTCTTTAACGTGCCACCCTGCCGGACCTTCACGCCTTCAAGAACCTGCTGGAATTGCTTTGATGAAAACGCCTGTGCAAGAAACTCTTTTTCGTTCAGGAAGGCATAACCGATATTCTCCACACCGTTCAGACCGATCGGCATAGCAAGAGACTTGAACATGCTGCTGGTCCTGGCCGCGCTAATCTCATCCATTTTCTTCTGGGAGATAATGCCCTGCTTCACAACATCCCGGCGAACCTTGTTCATAAGCCTCGTGACCTTGGCCTTGAGCAATGGGTTACTCTCCATCTCGTTCACCGTTACCGCGTGGACTATCTCATGGAGTGATTCAATGTGAGCGTTGGGTGAAACGATAGTGATAAGGTTCTTGCTTGCCGTATAGCTGGCAGACTTGGCCGATGGATCGATTAAAACTTTGGTATCCAGTTTAGAGCCGGGAATAAACTGGCCGAGCAGTTTGGCGAGTTGCTGCGTCAGTTTGTTGGTTGACTCGGTTTGGACTTTGCTTATGAGTTCGCGGAGGGTTGTTTCTTGTTTTTGACCTTTTGATTGGGTTGACTTTGGAGAGTAATAGGTGTCGGTTATCTGGATGTCGTTGCCGTCGAATATTACGAAGTTGTAGGCTCCCTCTCCCTGAGAGCGGGACATTCCGTCAAAATACTTGATTCCTTTGATGCCAAGTGACAGGAGATAGTTCGATGTGTTTTCGTAACCGTCAAGGTCGACAGAAAGGCTCTTGTAAATAAAAGCCCCTGACGACTTTTCTTGATTATTCAAAACACGTTCTTTCTCACCGTGTTTTTCCTCGATGGCTTTTATCAGAAGTTCTTTTACCTTCTCCGGTTGCTCACTCAAAGGCTTATCCCAAAAAAGGAGTTCGTCGTCTTCTGGGACTTCTACTTTGTAGAGTTGGCCCTCTGCTTTAACGCCTATTCTTTCTATATTTTCGTCAAACCATTTTAACGCATCAGCATAATCTTTATCTAGTTTTGATATTTTTTCTAAAATTCTTCTTCCACCTTCTACACTTTTCCCTTGCCCAACAGACCTAAGTGCAAATTCTTCCGGGGTGTTGTCCTTCAGCCAATCAAGTGTATAGGCAGGTTTACCATCAAATGTTACATCTACAGGAGGCGTTAACTTCTCCCTATACCAATCAGCAACCTCTTTCCTAGAAGCAAAATAATGACCCGCTCCATATACCATCGCCCCCTCACCAGTCAGAAACTTACCATTATCAAACTTCTCAATCCCCCTATGCGGTGAACCGTGGTAGGCTGGTGCTTCGGATATGTCGTCATTAAAGGCCATGCCGCCGGTAACGGTCATTATCTTTCTATTACTCAGAACAGACTTGATAACATTATCGCCATCCTTGCCAGTAGGAATAAACACCCGAGTCTTGTAATTTATCCTCTCAGTGAAAGCACCAGTATTGGAAAGCACATCAAAGTCATTATATCCAGGTCCAACAATCTCAATCCTGTTTTCGTCGGCAACCTTCGACCGCTTTATTTTCCACCCATTATCAAGCGTCAACGTCTGCCCACCACTCAGCACAGATGTACGTACCTGTTCGGGTGACATATCAACCGCCTTACCTTCAACATCAAGCAGGGCCATTACTTCAGATATGTTTTCACCAGGGATTATCCGGCCAAGCATCGTATCGTTTTCGGTCTGCACCCGGACTATACGAGGATGGCCTTTCAGTTTATCCCATATCGGGAGCAGCGCACCGGTAATAAGGTGTTCTCTTTGGGTGTAAACATCAGGTATTTCGCTCAGCGACTTATCCCACAATCTGCGGGACTCTTTTAAACTGGCAACAGAAGTAAACTTTGCAGAGAAATCACTTTTTGCCGCATTTCTCCTGACACCACGACCGTTCACCAAAACAAATACGTCGGCAATGTCTCCGTTTTCATTGGTAACGCTTTTTTCGCCGGCAATCTGCCAAGCCTTACCACTCTGATTATTGACAACCGTCTTCATACTGGCGTTGTATTCTCTCTTCTGTGTCGGATAATCAACGTCAAGCTGCACATACTCCGTAACCGCACCGGATTTCTGGTCAGTATACACCGGCTGACTGTCAACGACCCGTATCGCCTTGGCCCTCAGTGTTTCAAGCCCTGTGTCAAGCGTCCCGTCTTCTTCCGCCCTGGAAACATTAGAATCAAGGAATGATGAAAAGAGATCAAAAACCTTATTCTGCATATCAATCTTCATGCTCAATATGCGGTTAAGGAATCTCGGCACAGTCGGTATCTGCGTGGTGTTTAACTGACCATGCTCGTCAACCAGATTCGGCAAGCCGAGTTCACGGACAAGGATATCCATGCTTATTCCGGGAACAACCCCACGGTGAACACCATGGATAAGCTGAATTACCGCATCTGAGGCATACTGACTTTCCAGGTTATCCCGCTCGGTAAAAAGCCCCTGGGAAGAAGCGGCGCGTTCACCTTCCGTAAGGGCGCCAAGTTGTGAAAGCCTCCTGGCTATTGAAGAGATGAATCGTCTGTGGCCTTTAAGGTCTGTGGTGACAAGAACATATTCCGGGGCAATAGCCTGGTTCGATCGGTGCGACCGGCCAAGACCCTGTACTGCACTGTCTGCTCTCCATCCAGCCTGCAGAATGTAATGGCTTCGTTGTCGCTGATTCTTCGCCGCCAGGTCCGCATGATAACTTGCACCGGTTCCGCCTGCCTCGGAGAAAATCAATATCTTCTTCTTGTCGGCCATGAAACTTGCAGCATCGGCAACACCTTTCGTTTTGCTCCATCCCTGCCGGACCTTCTTCGGGCCCGTTCCATCATCGACCGTAACAATCCGTTTCGATCTGCCGGTTACTTCCGCAACCTGATCTACACCAAACACGTTGAGAATCTGGTCAAGCGGAGCATCGGGAACCTTTATCCCGCCGAGCGTATCAAGAAGCCTCTCTCTTTTCTGCACTGCCTCACGATTAACAACAGGATTGCCGTTTGAATCGACAACTGGCCGAGTCCTTTCGTTCCCGTTTTCATCCTCGTATTTTTCGTACTGCTGAACCGGGAAAGAGTTTTCAATCATCTGCATCAACTGGTCTCTTGGGGTAATATCCACATCCTCAAGAGATTCAGCGTTTGCCAATGCCCTGTTCGTGCTCGCTTCATTGGTATTGGTGATCTGCAGAACAACAGCCTTCCCATCGTCAATATCTTTTCTGATAGATGTGATAACAGAAGGCATCTGCATTGCGGTGAGAACTTGATTGAAGAAGCGTTGGTGCGATCCCCAGAAAGCAGAAAGAGCATGACTTCTGCCGTTTGAATCGGCCTCGGTTATCTGCAATGCTTCGTCGATATTCGAGAGGACTATTTGCCATGCCCCGGCCAACTCGTCGTAAATCTCTCTTTGACTGCCGCTCAACTGATGCTCAAGCCGACGATACTTTACCTGATATGCTTTGCTGTTGCCGTTATATGCAAGTTTTCGCGCAAGATAACTACCCATCGCCTTCATGTCCCTGGCGACAACCTCCATGGCGGCAATACCACCCTGGGAAACCTTACCGATAAAACTCACCACGTTTTCAAACGCTGTTCCCTGCCCCCACAATCCGAGCCGTTCCGCATAGGCCAGGTTGCTGACCTCTGTTGCCCCGGTAGCAGAGACATAAACGATACGCGCCTTGGGAAGTGCGCGTTGCAGATCAAGCGCAGCAAGAGCCATTTGTGATGGTTTCTTGGTGTACCTTCCTTCCTTGATTGATACAGCATTGCCCATTTTGTGGGATTCATCGAAAGCGATAACCCCGTCAAAGTCCGGGCCAGCCCAATCGATAATAGCCTGGAGTCTCGACAATTGCCCCTCTTTGGCCGATGTCGATACTGTTGAATAGGCAGTGTACAGGACACCGTTCTTATCCGGGATTGCCTGCCCTGCTTTTACGGAGCCCTGCTCAATGAGATGCTTGTCCGACCAGCCAATGCCGGCCATATCCCTCTTGGCATCCTTGGCAAGAGTCCTGTCCTTACTAATCCATATAGACCGCTTCCTGCCTTGATTCCAGTTGTCCAACAGGATTCCGGCAATCTCCCGGCCTTTACCAACACCGGTTCCATCACCTATAAAAAAACCTCGACGTTCTCCGTTTGGTAGAGTGTCCTGGTGGGCCTGGCCTGCTGCGGTTATTGCTTCAAGCTGAACTTCGCTGAGTTTCCCCGAAGTGACTGTTTCTTTTGGTATGCTTGGTTGATAGGTGATTTCTGGTAGGTGAACTGCCGCCATTGCCGCACTTTCCACAAGGTCGGCCGGGTGAGGTTTTGAGCCGGAAACTCTGATTGTAGGCTGATATCCTTCAAAGATGGAATCGCCGGAAGACTGCTCTTTTTTCTGCCGGGAAGTTTCTAGTTTGTCCGTTCCCTCTGTAGGCTCTCTATCCTGTCCAGCACCATCCAGGCCAGTTGCTCCGGCTTCAGGTTCTTGTCGCTGGTCAGTATTGGCACCCCTTCCTCTTGCTCCAGATTGGTCACTTCCACCATCCATTCCTTCGGAGTCCATTGAAGCATCTGGCCGATTACGTCCTCTGTCTCCGGATCCGTTTTCAGTTTCCCGCTGTCCAGGGACCAGAGAAGGAGTGATTGGAGGTACAGTTTGTTTCTGTCCGGCTCCACTCCCGCCTGTCTGAGTTTTTCCTTTGCCAGCCTGCTCACTGGTTTTCTGTTGAGTAATAGCGGTTCTTGCATCTCGCACCCCTTGAAGTAGAGGAATAAGGTCGGTATAAGAATCTACCTTCCCGGTAATCACATTATTTGTTGTTGGGCCTGTCTTGTCAATAACCAGGAGTTGATTATCAAACGTGGTGCCGTATTTGCGATATCCTTCTCCGTTCATGCCGACATTCGCCAGCACAGAGTATTCTTTCTTGATGTCACTCCACCACTTCCTGAAAGTCGCCCTATCGTCGGCCATGCCCTCACCGACAATCGCCACCAGCCGGCCACCAGGCTCAAGTCGTTTCAACGCCTGCTCAATATGCAGGGCGCCATACTTTGTCTTGTTCTTGCTCAGTCTCCCACCTGTAGCCGAGAATGGAGGATTCATAACAACGACTGTCGGCTTGACTGTATCAGGAAGAACATTATTTAACTGCTCTGCGTTCTCTCCATAAACTTCGTCAAACCCCATCTCTTTAAGGATTTCACGCCGCCTTTCACTGTATTCGTTGACAACGATGTTTTGCACACCGTCTATCTTTGCGAACACTGCCAGGCCACCGATACCGGCGGATGGTTCAACGTAAGAATCGTTCTTTTTGAGATTGGCTACCCAATTCGCCACATAGGAAAGTGTTGGCGGGGTAGAGTATTGCTGAAAATCGTCCTGTTCTTTCGTCCTCTTGGTTTGTGTCGGGACAAGGGAGAGAAGGTTTTCAAGTTCCTTGATTTGTCCTGCAGGGTCATTGCTTTTGAACCGGAATCCATCAGCAAGGTATTTGTTTATGCCGAGCTCAAGAGAATCATAGGCATCCTTCGGCGTGTACTTACCTTGCGCCTGCGTTCCGCCATAGGCTTCGTCTGCCAGGTTGAAGAGTTTTTTGGATGTGAACCTGGTTCCGGCCTTGAGGTATTTGATTACGCCTTTGGCTATTTTTGATTCTGGTGTTTCTTCTTTCTTGTTTTGTACTCCGGGTGAGGACTGTACGTCCCGAGACCTTTCGGTTTGTCCAGCACCATCTGTAAGACTTCTTTCTTCACCCCGTATCGCTTCGAGGATGTCTTGTGTCTCTTCGAGGTATCTGTTTCGCGCTGCGTGCTCAAGGTCTGCCCTCCTGTCCAGTGCGATATCGTGCATAACGGTATATTCACCGTTGCCCTGTTCGGCCTGTTCCACTTCTTCGACCGTGCCGAAAATAGAATCGATTTTCTTGATTATCTCGTCATTGCTTCTCGATGCAACGAGGTCTTCGGCTGCGGCCTTTATATCGTCATTATAATACAGGTCCGCGAAAGTTGCTTGTTTGTCAGGTGTACTCTCCCCTTTGTTGATGGAGTCTATTTCTTCAGCCGTGCTCATGCCGGTTGAATCAAAGCCCGGTTCCCATCGAACAGCTTCATAGAATTGGCGCAAGTATGGCTGTATCGCTTCGCCAAGTTCTTCAATCATCTTGGCCGAATAGTCGGCAAAAGACCGGATACCGGATTCAATGTGGTAGCCAGCGCGGATTATCCCGGCCCGGACCATTTCAGGGGGGATACCTGAGTTGAGGTTCTTTAATCCTGCTCTGAGGATTTCAAGCGCTTCGTCTGCGGCTGCTTTGGTGAAGACTTTGTTCTTTGCGCCGTAGGAGTTTGGAGTGGCATTTTTGTTACTCGAAACATCTGCTGAATCCGCCTTCTCAGACGGATTCGTTACTGTTTCTGCTCCTGGCAGATCAGCTTGTTTTCCAAACAGATAAAGATTTATCCCTTCGCCATCGGCCTGGCTGAAATTCCCTGCATCCATGCCTTTAGCAAGAGTCTGGTTGAAGTCGTCATTCCTGGCCTTTGCTTCGGCCATGTAGTTGTCGATTAACCATTGATTGGCTTTTCTTATATCTGCTTTTCTGGTCCTTTTTGGGGAATACTTTGGATATGGTGTTGTTTCGCGCCCGGTTGCTGTTGTGAACACGTCGCCGGGAAGAATTGCTTTACCGTCTGTTCTTCTTCCCTCTTCGTTGAGTGTTGGCTTTACAGAACCACCCCCGAACGTGTCGCGTGAAGTCGCCGTGGCTGTTACAGAGGCTTCCGGGGATGGTTTTCCTGCGGTGGTGCGATCTGCCTTGTCGGGTGCAGTTTGTTCAACCTGTTTTTTACCTGCCGGTTGTGCAGGAGATTTTTGATCACCCCCTTTGAGTTCTTTTACATCAACAGTCCGGGCCCGTCTCAGTTCACCTTTGGCCGGACCGTCGCCAGTTACCCATTTCCTGAAAACAGAAAGAGGCATTCGAGTAACAGATTTGCTACCAGTCCAGCCTTTTTCATAGTTGGAATTATAAAGATCGAGCGCGGCCTGTTCTGAATCAACACCAAGAACCGTCTTGTGCTCATCGAATCTACCGTCTTTGTTGTGCTGGTTGACAACATAGGCATACTTCGCGCCGCCTTTGTAGCCAGGAGCAATGAAGATGTCTACGTGGTCCTTGTCATATCCCATTGAACCGAGAATCCGACCATAATCATTCTTCATTTCGACAGACCATTGCTTGCCACTTTGGTCGGTCCCGGATCTGGTGGAGCCTGCAGGATTTTCGATGGATAGGCTGAGGCCATCAACTGAGACTTTCGCCGTCTTGTAGTTCTCCGCCTCCTTCTGTCCTTCAGTCGGCGCAGTATTGACTTCCTGGCCGTTGGCTATTGAATCTGGATTGGTTATGGTTTCAGTATTGCCATTCGCGGAAGGAGCGACAGGTCTAGAAGTCCGGCCAATATTGCGAATATCAGTTTGTCGTGCTTTTCCTGCGTCGGGTTCATTGTTCTCCTTTTGCTGCTGAGGCTCATACTTAGAAAAGTACCGCTTGCCGTCCTTGCCGATATACATATGTTCGCCAAGAGACTTCCCTCTATACTCAGCATCACCAGGAACATCAGGAGGATTTACCCGCGCCCCTGCTGCAGCCTGTCCTCTCGCCGCCTCTGTCTGCTGGACCTCTCCTGGAAGTATTGATTCCGCCTCTCCCCGATTGTCATTTGTCGGCTCAGTCTTGGCAGCCACCTGAACGGGTTCCGTATTTCTATTCTGTTGAACAGTATCATTGCTTTCTCCTTTGGCATCTACACCCAGAAGTCCTGCACCAGCACTTCCCTGCAGGATAGGCTTTTGTCCGGGAATGATGTTTGCGTTACTACCTGCCCTCCGGTCAAGACTTGCAGCATCTTTTCCTCGATCGCTTTCTCCATCATTGGCCGAATCTTCTCTTGGAACTTTTTGTTGGCCTGCTCCGCCTTTTTTATTTGCTCCTTTGATAATCTGATTGTCGGATATACTTCCTGCTCCTTGTTTATCACCACCCATCTTGTCGGAATCGGCAGACGGTATACCGTTTCTGTTTGCTTCATTCTGCTCTCCTTTTTTATCAGCAATAACATCTGGAATGACATCAAACTCGTCAACCTCCATACGGATGCCATCTTGAATAACAATATTCCCATTAGCAGCACGACCTTTATGGGTGAGTTTTTCGGGAATACCGTTTTTATCCAGAACGACAACGGAATCACCTTTTTGCATGTTCCCAACATTCACCCTACGCGGAGAATCAAACTCGAATCCTTCTTTCTCAAGATCAGAAAACGCTTTGTTTGCAACCAATTCAGGATCATTGTTATTCTCGATCTCTGCCGCCGCCTGGATGTACTCCCAGGCTTTCTGTTGCTCTGTGGCCGGTTTGCCATTCTTCCCGATAAAAGGCAGGCCGTTCCTTACCTTGTAAAGAGCCTCCTTGATATTCCGGGAATTTACCGCACCAGCATAATTCGTGCCGTGTTCCTTATCGTAAGCCTTGATGTATTTCTGTTTGAACCACTTCGGATTCGTTGAAGGAAACTCACCAATCTTCTCGGTATTGTTTCCACTGCCCTGCAAGATATCGCCTTTGCCTTCGTTGTTGGCAAGGTCATACTCCATCTTATTAATGGCAGTGACAAGGTGCCGAGGGAGCAACGCATCACGATCAGAAAAAGCAGATTGAGAATCATCACGCTTGGCCGCCAACCTTTCAGCTTCTTCCATGGCCGGAGTAGAGCCGGAAGAAAGAACACTGGCAGATTCCTGGGCTGAGGACGGAACACCGACCATGTTTCTCTGCAACGATTCCTGATTGTCGATTTTTTCAACCTGCTGATTGGCCTTTTCATCGAGATACTGGCCGCGCATTTTCTCGAACCTGGCCTTTCGGTATTTGGTGTCTTCGTTCGCCTGCCCTGCTTCGGCCTGCTCAGCGAAATCAAACATCAGGTCATTGGTTGAATTGTCGGTCGTGGCCTGCTGCACCTTGGCTATGGCGTCGGCTGTGGGGGTGAATCCTTTACTGAGGTCTGGCCTTACCTCCATGGACCTGTCTCGGGCGGCTTGTTCGACCTTGGCTATTGTTCCGTTTTGAATAAGCCCATCAGGTGAATTTTTACCTTCATTCCCTATGAATGATTCATAACTCAAAGGAGCGCCGGTATTGATAGCTTCCTGCGCTTTTGCCTGCCATGCGTCAGCAAGTACAGGATCTTGGGAATTGAGGTGCTGCCATATGATATTTGCAGCCCCTGCCCTGTTATTCGCGTCGTGATCGCCTTCCGCAAGTGCCTTGGCTATTCTCGGTTCTGGCTTGAATGGTGTTAGCGTGTCGGAAACTGCCCGGCGAACTGGCGCACCGGTGCCGATATCGTGGACTGCTCCGGCGAACCATGCGTCAGCGCCGGGAACATTTGACTTGACCGCCTCATCATGCAGCATATCGACTACGGCAAGACGGGCTTCAGGGGGAGCTGCGTTCGGATCTGCCAGCATTTTATCAACCGCATTGGCTCGTTGACTGTTGCGGAAATGACCAGCAAGACCAAAAGGAGCCAGCAAAGCAGTCATACCGAGAGTAGGGGCAATGACGCCCGCAGCTTGCTCTAATGGATCAACATCAACACCTGCGTTCTTTTCAATCGTTGCCTGGCCGTAGCTCTGGCCGATCTCGGTCGCAGTCTCACCGATTGCCGTAGAAAATAACTGTTTGGCGTATGGCTTCCACAATGCCTTGTCTGTTGCGTTGCTTATAATCCCGCCTATGCCATCCTTGGCCGCGTTGCCCAGGAGTTTCCCGCCGATACCGAGAAGTTTACCACCGAGGTATGTGCCAATTGTCTCGCCGCCTGTCTCGATTGCTCCAGACTTCCAGCCGGCAACCCTGGCCGCTTCATGGGTTCCGCCTGCTTTTTCGACGTTCTCCATCGTTTCCTGCGCCTGCGCCATGCCCATCGGGACAGCGCCGGCGACAGCAGCGGCACCGAGGCCGACCGCGCCACTGACAGCGGCACCCGGCAACGAAGCAGCGCCGATACCGACCGCGGCAGGTATAGCGATTGACGGTGCCAGCATCTCAGCACCAGAAGCAAGGGCATTGGTTACGACATTATGGCTATCAGGTTGAAGCTGGTTTTCTGGGCGATCAAGCCTTTCCTCTGCGCTTTCAACGATACTTTGCCCAACATCATAGACCTTTGAGCCTTTTTCGGAGGCCCATTTCGTGGCCTGACCGACCATCTTGGGGAGTTCACCGATTACGCCGCGTTTTAGTCCGGTTCCTATTTCTCCCAGGGCGCCGCGTTCCTTGACCGGTTCTCCAAGCGCCTCGCTTTCATTTAAATATTTTGCGCCGGATTGCGGGACAGCAGGAGCAAACGCCTCATCTTCGGAAAGGTATTCCGGTTGCTTGGTTGCTGCTGGCTTGGGTGAAAAAACGCGGGAAGGTTGTTCGTCAAGATAATTTTCTGGCATCACTTCCTCTCATCAGAAAATAAAAAAGGCCCGACACAAAAGAGCATGGGAAAAGGGCTCTAAAGCATCAGGCCGGGGGCGATAATCCCTTACGGGGTTCGTTTGGGCTGTTCATTTTTTGGGATTATACCATATATTTATTTTTTTTCACAACTGGAAGGTGTTTTTGGCATGTTTTTGGCGGCGATCTGCACTGACTGATAGTCAGTTAGTATCTTGCAGGTTGCCTGACAATTATCGCTCTTTGCTGTATTTGCATGTCATGCACCAAATAGACGCATAGTTTTTACACTTGAAGCATTTATTTTCATGCTCGCAGTAATTATCAACTCGCAGTAAAT
>JBFJXW010000014.1:0-36683 GCA_041622895.1 Desulfobulbus sp.
ATTTCTTGAGTTAATTCATGAGGTTTAACATTGAAAATTTTATGCACACTGCTTAAAAACTCAAATTCATTTTTTACATTAAACAGATGTAAAGCCGATTTATTCAAAAAGGAGAATTTGATTATTGAAAATCCATAATTTTTCAAAAATTTTTCGGCAGAAATGTATGTGTCAAGATCATCTAATTCGATATTTTGAAGTTCGTTACATCTTGCTTGTAACTCTGATATATCGAGCAACAACATGGGAATGCTTGAATAAAAAAATACATCCTGATACCAAGATGATGCAGGATTATTCACGTGTCCCTTTTCCGTCGTATTCACTTCTATTTCTCATTCAAAAAATGCAGTAATTTACCGGAAACTGTGCAACAAACACAGCCTACATCTATCATACGCTTCAAGCAGCAAAACATCGCTAAAATGCAGTTTTACTAAAAAAAAGGTCATATTTTAAAATCATGCATCAAATAGCACACCAAAATAGCACCAACGGCCTGCAAGGTCGATTGTACATTGTTGCAACCCCCATCGGCAATCTAGGAGATATTAGCCCTCGGGCCATCGAAACCTTGAAAAAGGTCGATCTCATTGCCTGCGAGGATACCCGACATACCAAAAACCTTTGCCGCTACCTGCAGATCACAACCCCCCTGACCAGTTACTTTAGAGAAAAAGAGCAGGAAAAGTCAGAGCAACTTCTGCAAATGTTACATGAAGGCAAACATATTGCTTTGGTCTCAGATGCTGGTACACCTGCAATCTCAGATCCTGGTGCTGTACTTGTGAAAAAAACAAGGGAAGCTGGTATAGAAGTAGTAGCCATCGCTGGTCCCACTGCCCTAACGGCGGCATTATCCATTGCGGGTTTGACGCAGACAAATTTTTTCTTTGGCGGCTTTCTTCCGGCAAACAGGAACGATCGACAAAAGTTTCTTCACAGCATCACTACCCTTCCCTTTACACTCGTTTTTTATGAATCACCACATCGAATCAGCGCCACCTTAACTGACATGAAGAATTGCTTAGGTGACCGGCCAGCGCAATTGTTTCGCGAATTGACTAAAATCCACGAAGAATGCCTGCAGGGCACCCTTTCTTCACTCAATAGCCACGTAAGAGATGGTATCAAGGGGGAGCTGGTACTGATTGTCCAAGGAGCTGCAGACCGGAGTTCAGAGAAACCCGATAATATCGATGAACTCCTCCTCTGGTATCGCGATGAACTGCAATCGAGTTTGAAAGATGCCGTTCGCAACATTGCCGTGGATCTTGACCTTCCCCGTTCACAGGTGTACAAAAAAGCACTGTCCATCTGGAAGAATGATTAACAATATCGCTACTGATTCATTTCCCACTTCAGGTTTACGGGTTCCCCCAACAGATACCGTAACGTGCTCACAACCATCGAGTATGCAGGCAATGTGCGAAAAAAAGCCGACTCTTTAAAATTCTCCTTAGCCGGAATACATGCGCATCATTTGTGCCGGTTTATTGAGGAAGAAGCAAATGGGAACTGGCCAGTCTTTTTCCAATCTCTACAAGAAAGACCCATCCAGCCCCTACAATCCATGTGCAGAGATATTTCAACAGACAAAAGAACACAGTACTGACATCGAATAAATGCTATAATCCGATTGCACATAAAAAGACGTTAACCAAGCCGACAATCACTGAACCCTCGTATTTCCTGAAATAAGGAATTCGAGAAAATTGCTTTTACATGGGACCGACTCAACAACACCCATCGAGACGAACACCTTGGCTTGAGCAACAACGAATTATCAGGATTGTTTTTCTAACTATGGAGGCAATCGTCGATATCGTGAATGTGAATCATATAGTGATTAAACGGTCGGTCATTTCGGCATGCTGTAGCGCCCCCCATAATCAGCCCGCAATTGAAGCCCAACCTATGAACAGAATACCCCTTATCGCCGCTCACTGCACCACCATCGAATACCGAGAACTGTTGACCGCCGCTTGCCGGGCAGCACTGACTGCTGGCAGGATCATCAAAGAACGTTACGAACAACCCCATGACATTACCATGAAGGGTGTCATTAATCTGGTGACAGAAACAGACATAGCCGCTGAGGCAGCCATACTCGCTTCATTAAACAATGACTCTCCGGGATTACCCATCATGGCTGAAGAATCGGTTGCTACGCATAGCCTGCAATCGTCCAACCAAATTTGGGTTGTTGATCCACTCGACGGCACCACGAATTTTGCCCATGGTTTTCCATTTTTTGCGGTATCCATTGCCCTGCTTGAAGCAGGACAATCGGTAATTGGTGTCATTTATGCCCCTATGATGGATGAATTATTTTGGGCAACGAAAGGCGGTGGCTCCTGGTTGAACGGCCGCGCCATCAGAGTCACCAAAACACAACGGCTTATTCAATCACTTGTTGCTACTGGCTTTCCCTATGATCTTGAGCAAAACCTTCCGGGAGTGCTACGACAACTGGAAGCAGTACTTCCCCAAGTCAGGGATATTCGTAGAGCAGGGGCAGCAGCCCTTGACCTGGCTTATGTGGCCAGTGGCCGCCTCGACGGTTTCTACGAAATCAACTTGCAGCCTTGGGACACAGCTGCCGGGTGGTTGCTGGTTGAGGAAGCGGGTGGCAAGGTCAGCACGTTTACCAACCGTAACTACTCACCATTTCTACCGGAAATTCTCGCCACGAACAGTGTATTGCACGACGCTTTGCTGCACCTTTTGCAATGATGCCATACAACGGGCGGAACCGCCCCCTCCCACACTGGGCAATCCATGGCTGCATGTTGCTTTCAGCCTTTCTTGTCTCTACTTCGTTTACCGTCGGTAAGGCCATTACCCCTTTCATGGATCCAGTGGTACTAACGCTGGTGCGATTTTTACTTGCCACTCTGCTCTTTGCTCCCTACGTCAAGCGCACCTTCGGGATATTCTATCCCGGCGGCAAGGCTCTGCTTCGTTACGGCCTCATCAGTGCAGCATTAGTGGGTTTCTTCTGGTTAATGTTCCTCTCACTCCGTATTACCAATCCTTTAAACACCGGTGTTATTTTCACCACCGTTCCTGGGATTTCGGGTCTATACAGCTGGTTTCTCCTCAAAGAGCGACTGGGACAGTATCGCATCCTAGCCCTTATCCTGGCTATGGCCGGCGCCCTGTGGGTTATTTTTGAAGGAGATGTGCAACGCCTTCTCGCAATGCAGCTCAACCATGGAGATCTACTCTTTTTTGGCGGCTGCCTGTTAATGGCGCTGTATATGCCGCTGGTAAAACTTCTGCACCGTGGTGAACCCATGGCAGTGATGACCTTCTGGATCCTGATGACAGGCTGTTTCTGGCTTCTTTTGTTTGCGAGTACCAAACTGCCGGGTTTTCCATGGGCACTAATTCCTGGTAAAGTTTGGCTCGGCATCGCCTATCTAGCTCTTTTCACGACCATCATCACATTTTTTATTACCCAGTGGGCCACTCTTCACCTCGGCCCCACGCGGGTTATGGCCTACTCCTATCTGTATCCCCCGTTAATCGTCGTGATTGAATGGTTCCTGCATCACAACTTCCCCCCCATGAAGACCATGATCGGTGTTTTGATCATCCTGCCGGCAATGATCATCGTCCAACAGAGAAGCCGACAATCCCAGCCAGCGAGTACAATGAGAACCCCCGGTGCATGAAACGGTATTTCGTGGTCATGTAATATGCAGGCAACAACCCATCATTCCCTCATTGTGCAAGAGTTGGTATGTGGGGTGCTATTTACTGTTCGACATCCTCAAGCATCTGCTCAATCAGAGTTAGCCCTCCATACCAGAAAGCCGAATCATTAAGATCGATGGAGAACGGCTGCAGCAATTCGTACGGAGATTTACTCCCTCCCGAACGCAACAGTTGCAGATATTGGGCAACAAAGCCGTCTCCTTCTTTAAGATAACGGACATATAGAGCCAGCACCAGTAACTCACCAAAGGCATAAGAATAAACGTAACCCGGCGTACCAAGAAAATGAGAAATGTACGCCCACCAGATTGCGTAATTTTTACTTAACGTTATCGAGGTACCGAACATCGGTTGTTGGGTGGTCAGCCAGAAGTCCGACAACTGTTCTGCAGAAAGTTCCCCTTGCTTCCGTCTGCCATTATGCATCGCTGTTTCAAAACGATTCATGGCAACTTGACGGAAAACGGTAGCAAAAATCGATTCCAACTTCTGGCAGATGAAGGCTCGCCGGGCCTCAGAGGTACGGATAAGCGCGAGCTGCGCTTTAAACACCAGCAGCTCGGCAAAAACCGATGCGGTTTCGGCCAGTACGAGTGGCGTGTCGCTGTTATAGAACCCCTGTTCCGCAGCCAGATACTGATGAACCCCGTGACCGAGTTCATGGGCCACGGTAGAGACATCCCGAAGATTGCCTGTGTAATTAACCAGAATATACGGATGAACGTCCGGAACACAGGGATGAGCAAAAGCGCCGCCTCGCTTCCCCTGCAGTATCGGGGCATGAATCCACTTCTCGTGAAAAAAACGGTGAGCAATATCGCCAAACTCAGGCGAAAAGCCGACAAAAGCCGTCAGCACGATCTCCCGACACTGCTCCCAGGAGATCACCGTCTCCTCTGCCCCCGGCACCGGGGCATAGCGGTCGTAGTCAAACAGCTCTTCATACCCCAAGAGCTGTTTTTTCAGTTCATAATAGCGATGGACGATTTCATAACGGGAAGTGACCGTTTCCACCAGAGTTTCCACGGTTTGATCCTGTAATTCGTTGGTCAGATTCATGGAGCTGACCCAAGAAGGATAACGGCGCAGTCGGTCATCAATCATCTTTTCCGCTGCCAGCGTATTAAAAATATGTGTAAGGATATGCAGATTCTGTTGTAATCCCACAGTTAATTCCTCGGCTCCGTTCCTTCTCACCTGGCGATCCGGATGGTAGAGATCGCTCAACACCTCCTCTTCGGTTCGCCCCGCAGGGCCAAACTGCATCTGTCCGAACAACTTCTCAAAAAGCAGGTTCCAGGCACTTCGTCCAACTGGCCGCAGATCCTGAAGTAATTCTTCTTCCTTGGTGCTCAGCTGATGCGGAGCAAATTGCCGCATAGTTTGCAGATAATGGGCGTAATGCTCTAACACCGGATGTCGCAGACGCTTTTGAGCCTCTGCATCTTCCAAGCGGTTCCATTCCAAACGGAAAAACACGGTCAACTTGCCGACCTTAGCCTCCAACTCCTCTACCTGCTGCAACAAAGCTGAAGCTGCGGCATCTCCGGTTTGGGTGATGAAATGAAGAAAAGCAAAAGTACCTAAACGACCCAAAAGGACATCAATGGTTTCAAGTCGTTTGACCACTTCATTAATGGCCACGGCATCGAGGTTGGCGACTTTCCCGGCAACCTCTGCCGAGAGGGCTTCAGCCAATTCTCGGCAACGAAACATATCCTGTTGAACTTCCGGTGCACCCGCCGAGGAGTACAATGACCCTAATTCCCAGAGTATTGTTGACGTTCCAAGATGAAGATTCCTATCTGTTGTTGCCATGGGGGGTACTCATAGGGTTAAAGGAATGAGGAGTAGAGATGGCTGCTGGTTTGAAGCAGCCCTTATGGGAGCTGATGTTCGCAGGCATGCTGGGCATTGTACGATACTTCTGGGTATCAACTACGGTGCCGGGGCCACGACGTACCTGGCGGAGGGAATTCAACCGATTTTCACTTGATGGGTAAAAAAAATCGGCTCCTATTGACAATCCAATCTGCAGTGTCTTTGTTCACCCCAGCGATGTGATCTGAAAAAAAAATAGAATGTATTCGTTCCTCATACAGGAACGAAGCATTCCGCGATGCGGAGAAACCCAATACTGCGTAAAAATTTAATAGTTACTGCGCGCATAATCAAATGTGCGGGATAGACAGAAAGAAACGGTCCCGTGCTGCACTTTTGTGCTCGTAAAAAAGATTATGCCAAAACCAGTGATTGTAGAACGATCCTGGTTGCAATCACGAACAGGCGTACAATCCGGGTTGTCGAGGAATGCGTTTTTCACGAACCATTTTTTTGCTGGTCCACCGGTCAGGATGGGGCCAGCAATCCGGCAATAAACGGACCAACAGCCTCGGGACCTTGGGTGTCAACCAATTTAATAGTGGCAGTACCGATGACCGCCATATCGGCCTTGCCCCTAAGCAAGGCGACATCTTCCCGATTGCTGATGCCGAAACCGACCGCCAGCGGCAGCTTGGTGGCACGCCGGCAGCTGTTAAGATACTGGTGGAGACTGTCGTCAAAGGCAGTCTGTTTGCCGGTAACTCCACGACGGGCCACACAATAGACAAAACCGGCGCCCTTGGAAGAAATCGTCCGCATCCGCTCATCGGTGGAGGTTGGGGTAAAAAAGAGTACGGGCGTCAGGCCTAAATTATTGCTGGTATCAAGATACGTCTCTCCTTCCTCGGGAGGCAGGTCAGGAATAATGGTTCCGCAAAAGCCAATATCACGGGTTCGCTTAAGGAAATTTTCTTCGCCGTATTTAAAAACGATATTGTAATAGGTCATAAAAAGAAAATGGACATGGGGAAATTCAGCCGCCATTTCCTGACCGAACCGAAAGCACTCTTCAACAGTGATTCCTTTCTCAAGACTCTGCTGATTGGCTTTGAGAATCACTGGCCCATCGGCAATGGGCTCGGAAAAGGGGATCTGCAACTCGATGCAGTCTACACCATTGAGTGCCATCTGCCGGATCACCTCACGATTGATCGCAAAGGAAGGGTAGCCCAGCACCAGATGGGTCATCAAAAGGATCGGCTTACTTTCCAGCCTTTTTTTCAGTTCTTTTTCAAGATCCATGATCACATCAACCTCTATTTCATCGCAGCCACACATTACAATGCGACAGGCTTGAAGATTTTACTTATCTGGGAAATTTTGTTTATCTGTATTCTTCGGCACGATTGACGATAAACGCTTTCCAGGAAGGATCATCAAAGGCATGGGCAATGGTAAAAATATCCTTATCGCCACGGCCAGACATATTAATGATAATAGCCTGATCTTTGGACATAGTCGGGGCATCTTTGATGGCCTGGACAAAAGCGTGCGACGATTCCATTGCTGGAATAAGTCCTTCGGTGCGCATAGTCAGACTCAGGGCATCAAGGACCTCTCGATCCGTGGCTGATTCGAAGCGCACCCTCCCTTTTTCGCCCAAATCAGCAAGAATCGGCGAGATGCCTACATAATCAAGTCCTGCAGCTATAGAGTGGGTATCACGCATCTGTCCTTCCGGACTCTGAAGAAACATGGTCTTGTAGCCTTGAGCCACTCCGGCACTGGCGCCACTCCCCTTGACCATACGTGATGCGTGTTTACCCGTGTCGACCCCCTTCCCTCCAGCTTCGACGCCGACCAGTTCTACGCCCGATTCTTCGAGAAATCCCTGAAAGATGCCCATGGCATTGGAACCGCCCCCGACGCAGGCATAAACGCGATCCGGCATTCTGCCGTGTTGAACGAGGATCTGCCGGCGCGCTTCAATACCGATGATAGACTGAAACCAGGCAACCATTTCCGGAAACGGATGCGGTCCGCAGACCGTACCAATAACATAATGGGTATCGTCCATGGAGGTCACCCAATCACGGAAAGCCTCGTTCATGGCATCTTTAAGGGTGCGGGATCCGTCGGTGACAGGCACGACCGTGGCACCCAGCTTCTCCATCCAGAAAACATTAGGCCGCTGCCTGGCTACGTCCTCCTCGCCCATATAGATAGTACAGGCAAAACCGAAACGGGCGGCCATGGTGGCTGTTGCCACACCGTGCTGACCGGCCCCGGTCTCAGCGATCACCCGTTTTTTGCCCATCCGCTTGACCAACAACCCTTGGCCCATAACGTTATTGGCCTTGTGAGCGCCGGTGTGATTAAGATCTTCACGTTTGATATAAATTTTGGCGCCGCCAAGATGTCGTGTCAGATTTTCCGCATAGGTAAGTGGAGTCGGCCGGCAGGAATAATTGCTCATAAGATCGACGTATTCCTGCCAGAAGGAGGTATCTGCTTTAGCGGTTTCATAGGCCTTGTTCAAGGCTTCAAAGGTTGTATACAGAACCTCCGGTATGAAAGCCCCGCCCCACTGTCCGTAGTATCCTTTTTTCATGGTTCGTTCTATCCGTTGATTGATCAATACGATCGGCACATCCGGTAGCGGATGTTTTTCCCTTAATAACAGGAGGAGTAATCGGTTTGTTGTAGCACGTCAGCGTTTATTCTTCAGTTCTTTTTTGCTCTAAAAACCGGAAACTCCGTCCCGTACAAGCTGACGGCGGCAGGCAACAGCAAAATCCTCAGGATAATGCCCCAGAATAAACCGCCCTTGGGCCTCACTGAATCCCCCCATCGACCAAGGCAGTTTTGGCAGAAAAGCATAAAGCAGTCGCTGACCATTTACCACACCCAGACGTTTGGAGTATTCGATAGAGGTTACCATTTTAGCTCCCAGCCCGGCCAACACCTGTTGCGCCTTGAGTATGCCGGAATCAAGGGATCGCCGCACCTCCGAGTCAGCCTCGATGATATTGCCCACCGGCACGCCCGCACAATCTGCTGTAACCATCAGCTGCAGTTCCCACTGGGAAACTTGGGCTTTAGGGACAAAGAGAAGCACATGTTGATCCTGCCAGACAATAAGTGACTGGTCGCCCGGGGCACCGTCGGTCCTGGCATTGTTGACCAGAGCTTTCAAATAATCGTTAAAAAAATCAGAATGAAAGTCTTGGCTATAGCGTTCGACGACATCGGCAACCAAATCTCCACAGCTGTAAGCACGATTTTGCTCTCCGTTAGTATCAGTCACCCATTGTGGTGAAAGGGCATACTGCTGATGGATCATCTGGTGCGAGGCATGGAGCCTGTAGCCAGATCCAGAAAAATCATAGCCGAAATTCCACCCCCAGAGAGTGGCAAGGGATTCACAGCTGGCACTATTTGCCACGGCATCAAGGATTTTTTTCCGCAGTGCTTCCAATTCCTCCGGTGCAAAGCGACGTCGACGAATAACAGGCTCAATTCCAATTTTTTCAGCAACGGTGATGAAAACGCGCTGATAATACAGGTGCCGCAGCCCTACCATATCTTCCTGTGACAAATCTGAGATGCGGTACCGGATGCTGGTGGGGGCAAAATTTGCGGCATAGTGCCCCCAAGGGACATAGGAATTACTACGTAGGTATTCAAAAATATCTGTATCATGATGAAAATAATCACCAACTATCTCACTGCCGCCCTGCACACCAGGACGAAGTACCATTATTTCCTTGTATACATCGGGAAGATGGGAATTATTTGCAACGGTTTCGTAAAGTTCAAAATCATCGATCATGGCTCGTTTGGAACCGTTCTTCTCAACGTACCGCAAACCGACAGGGACACCATCTTCAGAAAAAACCATCTGACAGCAAGATTGGGCCAACCAGACCAGCTCTTCAGGATCGGTGGAAGTTGCAGCCAGTTCATAACGCAGAGAAAGCGGCAGTTGAAGGATAATCTTTTGAGCTGTGTCAGGAGGGCAGTACTCACCCAAAACGGATCGAAGTGAAACCGATGGCGCTGGCTGTATCCCTATCTGACTAGGGTCTGCAGCTTTGGCAGCAGCCCATCCGGAGTCGATATAGGTGCACCCCCGAAACGGCAGCGGATTAAGAATTTCATAAACAGCCTGCGCGTTTTCGACAACGATATCACCGTCGGGAAAATTCAGGGTATTTCCGACTGCAGAATTATCAGCTAAAAAACCTAAGGTGCTTAAATGATCATGTTGGCGGAGGTTGGCAACTTCATAGCAAGGTGAATGTATACCAACCAGGAACCGCCCTTCAGGTGTAACAGATGTCCGCAACATAACGATCTCCTAATAGAGTCATTGATCACTTGAGATGGCAGAATACATACGAAGAAAAATAATCGGTCGCAAGGGAATCTCAGGCGTTTTTGCTGGGGAAATGAATTCGATGAAAAATTTTATCGGGCAACAGTTCTTACAAAGCAGCAACTGTCTTTTGTTCTAAATCGTAGCCGGCTACTAAATAAATCATGAATACTTGACCTGCCTCGAAAAAAAAATAATCCGTCAATCGCGAAACGACGGACAGCCGTAAAAACTCTTCACTCAAACACCTATGCTTCCAACATGACAGATATGCCAGCAGAGATAACGTCGGGAGCAGTGAATGAAACCATCTCATTCCTGTCTTGGCTCAGCGGGAATAGGACTTTTGAGCTGTTCATGATAAACCATTATGAACGGAGGAAAGTCCATGCGAAAGAAGCGTCACAACTACAGCCCTGAAGAAAAGGTGATCATCCTCAAACGCCACCTGGTTGGCCGGGAAACGGTATCGGATCTCTGCGACGAATACCAACTGCAGCCGAATATATTTTACGGTTGGCAAAAGCAGTTTTTCGAAAAGGGAGCAGCAGCCTTTGCCCTTGAAAACAAAAACTCCAAGAAAGTAGAAGAACTGCGAATCCAGCAGCTTGAAGAGAAATTACGTCGGAAACACGAGGTTCTTTCCGAATTGCTGGAGGAGCATATCCAGTTAAAAAAAGAACTTGGGGAGCTCTAAATGGTAGCTGGGTTCCTCATGATACACGCGATACCGTTGTTGATTTCAGCAAGCATTGGAGCAAAAAAGCGGAAGTGGCCCTGAAAAAGATCATCGCTTGGCTGGCCGTTTCAAGAAGCAAGTTTTATGCATGGATCAAGCGGTACGGTAAAGCCAACGAACATAACGGTTTGATGCCTCGAGATTTCTGGCTCGAACCTTGGGAACAGGAAGCCATCGTCAATTTTGCTGTCAACAATCCTCTTGAGGGGTACCGGCGCTTGACGTTCATGCTACTGGATCAGGACATCGTTGCCGTCAGCCCCAGCAGCACTTGGCGAGTTCTTAGCCACGCAGGGTTGCTGCAGAAATGGAACCGGAAGAAAAGCCTCAAAGGCACCGGCTTTGTGCAACCGCTCAGGCCACATGACCATTGGCATGTGGATATTTCTTATATCAACATTTGCGGCACGTTCTATTATTTGTGCAGCATTCTCGATGGATGCAGTCGTTTCATCGTCCACTGGGAGATCAGGGAACAGATGACGGAAATGGATGTGGAGATAATCCTCCAACGCGCCAAGGAGACCTTCCCAGAAGCTCGGCCAAGGATCATTTCAGATAACGGACCACAATTTATTGCCAAGGATTTCAAAGAATTCATCCGCATCTCGGGCATGACGCATGTGCGGACATCGCCGTACTATCCGCAGTCCAACGGTAAATTGGAACGGTTCCACGCAACCATCAAGGGAGAATGTATCCGTCCTGGCGTCCCGCTTTCCCTTGACGATGCTCGAAGAATGGTTGAAGGATTCATCAATCACTACAACAAGGTCAGACTGCACAGCGCTATCGGTTATATCGCGCCGGCGGACAGATTGAACGGCAGAGACCAGGAAATATTTAAAGAGCGGGACAGAAAACTGGAAAAGGCCCGAGAGCTGAGAAAGAAAAAGCGACTTCGTGCCTGCGGTCCAGTCAACCCAAAGGGAGATAACACCGCTCTCCGTAACCCCTTAGTGCAAACAGCTTGAATGTCCATTTCCAACTGAGGCGGAACAATTCCTGACAACGCAGGTTTCTTGAGCTAGAGAGAATGGATCCCTGAGACAATGCAGCCCGATGACCTTCATCTTCTGCCCGACCACCTTCCATCTGAAAATACACCCCCTCATCTCGCACAACGATATTAGGCGTACTATGCAAAACCACATTTCTTGTGAAAAACAAAAAAAATTCGAAAGTAATGGTCATGATTACACAGTGCAGTGTTGCGGGATAGCGGCAGGCGCAAAATATAAAATATACCACCAATATACAATTTGCACAACTAGCACAACAAACCGAAAATTTGTCCTGCTTACCCATTAAAACATGCCAGAAATACGAAAAGTTTTTTTCCTTGACAGGAATGACAACAGGTTGTTAATGAATGACCGTTCAGTTTTGAAATGTACTTGAAACTGTTCATTGTTTTCACCCTGTATCAATCGTTTCACATCTTTTAACTCTCATTCAGGAATAGTAACTATGTCGTGGTTCATTCAAACTTGTCGATCATCGTTGGGCAAAAAATACATCATGGCTTTTACTGGCTTTATGTTGGGCGGGTTTTTGCTCGTACACACCATAGGTAACAGTACAATTTTCTGGGGGAGAAGCGCGTTCAACGCCTACGCGCATCATCTTCATTCTCTAGGCATTTTTGTACCGATTTTTGAGGCTGGCCTGTACTCTATCTTTTTCCTGCACGTCATCACCGGCATTTTTCTTTTCCTGCAGAATCGGAAAGGCAGAGGTGGCCAATATGAGGTTTATACAAGTGCCGGTGGCCGTACATGGGGCTCTAAAACGATGCCGTACACGGGTGTAGCAATTTTCGTTTTCATCCTTATCCATCTGGCAAATTTTCACTTTGTAGAAAAAACAGAGGTTAAGACCATTTCCGATTTTGTTACCGAAGTGCTGAACAATCCCTTCTACACGTTGATCTATGGAGCAGGAATCACTCTCCTCTTTGTCCACATAAGCCATGGGTTCTGGTCACTGCTTCAGACCTTTGGAATCAGCCATCCGAAATATGATTACCCGCTTCGTGTTGTAACTTGGGCGCTGGCAGGTATCATGGGCGGGGTATTCCTTCTGATTACCTTACTTATGGTCATCTCCCAGAATCAATTACTCTAATATAGAGTTGCACTTGAGACGATAGAAGGATTTCCATTAATGGACAGAACCAGTCTAGCAGAGATCCTTCTTTAACAAGCCATATCCCCTTCCACCCACAGCTAAAAGAAAATACTATGCAGCTTGACTCAAAAATACCCGAAGGACCGCTGGCCGAAAAATGGGACAAATGCCGTTTTTCCAATAAACTCGTCAACCCTGCTAACAAACGGAAATACGAGGTAATCATTGTAGGCACCGGTTTAGCCGGAGCTTCTGCAGCCGCAACGCTGGGAGAGCTGGGTTACAATGTGAAATCATTTTGCATCCAGGACAGCCCTCGTCGTGCACACTCCATCGCTGCCCAAGGTGGCATCAATGCAGCAAAAAATTATCAGAACGACGGCGACTCGATTTTCCGGTTGTTTTACGACACGGTAAAAGGTGGTGATTTCAGAGCACGTGAAGCAAACGTCTACCGCTTGGCCCAGGTAGCCAATAATATTATCGACCAATGCGTGGCTCAAGGCGTCCCTTTTGCCCGTGAATACGGTGGCACTCTGGCTAACCGCTCTTTCGGTGGCGCACAGGTATCGAGAACATTCTATGCAAGAGGCCAGACAGGACAACAGTTACTGTTAGGCGCTTATACCGCTATGATGCGCCAGGTTGCTGCCGGTAAAGTACAAATGTACAACCGTCGGGAAATGATGGACTTGGTGGTAGCAGATGGTGTTACCAAAGGCATCATCTGCCGCAACCTAGTGACTGGTGAAATCGAGAAATATTCCGCCCATGCCGTTGTTCTCGCGACTGGAGGGTATGGTAATGTATATTTCCTGTCTACCAATGCCATGGCATCGAATGTAACGGCAGCTTGGCGCGCTTACAAACGTGGAGCAGGATTCGCCAACCCATGCTATGTCCAGATCCATCCGACCTGTATTCCGGTACATGGTGATTTTCAGTCCAAATTGACCCTCATGAGCGAGAGTCTGCGGAATGATGGACGTGTTTGGGTACCGAAAAAAGTAGGAGACACCAGAAAGGCAGCCGATATCCCAGTCGAGGAACGGGATTATTATCTCGAACGGAAATATCCTTCGTTCGGCAACCTTGTACCACGTGACGTGGCATCCCGTAACGCCAAGGAAGCATGCGACGAGGGTAGAGGTGTCGGAGAAACAAAACTCGGTGTATATCTTGATTTCGCCGATGCCATCAAACGGGATGGCCTTGACGTGATCATGAGAAAATACGGTAACCTTTTCCAAATGTATGAGAAAATTACCGATAGTGATCCAGCCAAAGAACCGATGATGATCTATCCGGCTATCCACTACACCATGGGCGGACTATGGGTCGATTATCATTTGATGACTACCATCCCCGGCCTCTATGCTACCGGTGAATGTAACTTCTCCGATCATGGTGCAAACCGACTTGGAGCTTCCGCACTGATGCAAGGTCTGGCAGATGGCTATTTCGTCCTGCCCTACACCATTGGTAATTATCTCGCTACCGTACCGCCGGTTCCAACCAACACAGACGATCCGGCATTCGAAGCGGCCGCCACTGCAGTTAAGGAACAAATTAACCGACTGCTGAAAAACACCAAGAGCGGCAAAGGCGGAAAGACCGTTGATCATTTCCACAAAGAACTTGGAAAGGTCATGTGGGATAACTGCGGTATGGCCCGCAACAAAGAAGGCCTGACGCATGCACTGCAAAGAATCCCTGAGATTCGTGCCGACTTCTGGGAAAATGTCGTTGTACCTGGATCAGGACAAGAACTGAATCAGTCTCTTGAGCGTGCTGGTCGTGTTGCAGACTTTCTGGAATTTGGAGAATTGATGGCTCTCGATGCCTTAACTCGTGAAGAGTCCTGTGGTGGTCACTTCAGAGAAGAAAGCCAAACAGAAGAAAATGAAGCCAAACGTGACGATGCGAACTTCAGCCATGTCGCGGTATGGGAGTACAAAGGACAGGGTACCAAGCCGGAATTGCACAAAGAGCAGCTTGTCTTTGAAAATGTTACTCCTTCACAGCGAAGCTACAAGTAATGCGTATCTGTAGTCATTGTATAAACAGATTCATCACTGAAGTATAAAATACAACGCAGAAGAAGACTCATGGCATCAAAAACGATAAATATAATAGTAAAAATATGGCGACAGAATGGTCCTCTGGCTAAAGGTGCATTTGAGGAACATGCTCTCAAAGATATCAGTACGGACAGTTCATTTCTGGAAATGATGGATGTACTGAATGAATGGCTCACCATCAAAGGATCGGAACCCATTGCCTTTGACCATGACTGCCGTGAAGGAATTTGCGGTATGTGTGGCGCTATGGTAAATGGAACGGCCCACGGCCCGGACAAAGAAACCACCCTGTGTCAGTTGCATATGCGCCGTTTTAAAAATGGCGATACCATTGTAATAGAACCGTTCCGTTCTCAGGGTTTTCCCATTGTTAAAGACTTGATTGTAGATCGCTCTGCTTTGGATCGCATTACGGCTGCTGGCGGATACGTTTCCGTCAACACCGGATCGCCTCAGGATGGCAACACTATTCTGATACCCCAGCATGTTGCAGAGCAGGCGATGGATGCAGCAGCCTGCATTGGTTGCGGTGCCTGCGCAGCAGCTTGTCCGAATGGAACACCGATGCTCTATCTTGGTGCAAAAGTATCTCAATTCGCCTTGTTACCTCAAGGACAGCTTGAGGCAAAAAAACGCGCCATATCCATGGTCCAGGCCATGGATAAAGAAGGCTTTGGTGCATGTACCAACGAACGCGAATGTGAGAACGTCTGTCCGAAAGGAATTACGATTCGGAATATTGCACGATTGAACCGAGAGTTCCTCAAAGCTTCTTTTACTATCGATCACTGATCGCAAGAATAATCACTTTTCCAAAACAACAAAAAGGGTGTTCTGTATACATACAGAACACCCTTTTTGTTTTAAAGAAAACGCTACTCGTAAGGAGTAAAAGTTACTCAATGTCGCCTGGACAAACGGCTTAGCCCTTCAGTTGCAAATGCTGCAGTTACCATCGACAGCATCACTTTATACTATTCTCCAGGCAACGACATTTCAAAAAATAAACGATGAGCCGGAATTCCCGGCAACATCAACGACGCAGGGTAACTTATTGAACAACCAGGGAGATTAAGTGCTTTTGGAGGTAAGCTGTTTGTCCATATGAGGAAAATCAGGTACCCTCCCCCTCTTCACTTGGACAGCGGGTTGGTCCTGGGTGCGGCAGAATTACCGCACCCAAAAAAATAACAAATTTACTCAGGCGGCATGTTGGGAACAAGAAGGACAGGAATATGACTGTCTCTGGTCACACGACGTGCTGTGGTTCCCATTATATTGCTCTTGAAAAAGCTGTGAGTAGATCTCCCCATGACGATCATGTCCGCTTGATGCTCTTCAGCAACCCTCAGGATCTCCTGACTGGGATAGCTACCGCTGACTACTATAATCTCGGTGACTGGCACCCTGTTCAGATTGTAGGCAGCTATCTCATCCTTTCGAAACTGATCCAGACGTTGCTTCATGTTCTCCAAAAGGTTGCGCATTCCTTCCTTATGAAGTTTGTCTGCCTCCTCTCTTGACAGATAGGAATCGACAATGGATTGGGCAGTACTGCCTAAAGGCGGGACTACATGCATCATGAGAATACGGGCATCGTAACGTCGAGCTTGGCTCACAGCCATGCGGAACACGGGACGCGTATGTTCACCAAGGTCGGTAGCATACAATATTGTGTTAATTTCTGGTCGGGGAACCATTGCTTTCTCCTTAAAGTGTCCGGAAACCGCCAGCAAATGTCAAGCAGGCGGTTTTCGAAAATCATGTTAATTGTACCCATGAAGCTTATCGATAAACTCAGGTAAAAACAATGAAATCTGAGGAATATATGTAATAAGAACAAGAAAGAACAACAACAAAAGCAACCAGGGAAACGAGGCCTTTATAACCCAGCCGATACTGCGCCCGGTAATGCCCGCTGTCACGAACAAATTCAATCCTACCGGCGGTGTCAGCATGCCTATTTCCATATTAACGACCATGATAATACCCAGGTGGATGGGATCGATTCCCAATTGCGTAGCAATGGGGAAAAGGATCGGTGCCATGATAAGCAAGATAGCCGACGGTTCCATAAAGTTACCCGCCGCCAGAAGCAGTAGGTTAACCACAATCAGGAAGGACCAGTCTTGCAGGCCCATGCCCAGAATTAATTCAGCCAGCTGGTGAGGAATTCGCTCTGTGGTCAGAACATGGGCGAACAGCATTGCGTTGGCAATGATAAACAGTAACATGATGCTGACCTTGGAGGCATCGAGCAGTACCTTGGTCACCTCTTTATCGGTGATGCACTTGGGAACAGCTATAACAGATTGCAACAAATTTCGACCGATTGCCGCCCCCACACTTTCTGCTTCTGTCTTCCACACAACATGTTTCATCGGTCCGATATCGCGGTAGCCGAAAACGGATACCAGAAAAGCGTAGATTGCTGAAACTGCCGCCGCTTCCGTCGGACTCGCGATACCGCCGTAGATTGACCCCAAAACAATGATAATCAACATCAGCCCCCCAAGCGCGGAACCGCCGGAACTGACCATCTCCTTGAATCCGGCCCATGGCTGTGCTGGAATTTTTTTAATGCGCGCAACAATATATATAGCCACCATCAGTATCCCTCCCATAAGCAGGCCTGGAATAAATCCTGCCATGAACATCCTGGCCGCTGATGTCTCGGTAGCTGCAGCATAGACCAGCATGACAATAGAGGGTGGAATCAAGATTCCCAGTGTACCGGCGTTGGTTATAACACCGGCAGCAAAACTTTCAGGATATCCAGCACGAACCATACCCACAATGACGATGGAGCCAATGGCCGCAACCGTTGCCGGTGAGGAACCTGACACCGCGGCAAAAATCATACAGGCCAGAACCGATGCCATGGCCATGCCGCCACGTATATGGCCGACGATACTCATTGCAAAACGGATAATACGTTTGGCCACACCACCGGTGGATAGAAAAGCAGACGACAGAATGAAGAACGGGATGGCCAGCAGAGTATAATGTGACGATAACGCCTCAAACAGCTTAAGGGCAATTGAAGGGATGGAATCGTTGGAGAAAAACAAAATGGTCGCAATGCTAGACAGGCCCAAAGCAAACGCAATGGGCATGCCCAGGAGCATGCATACTAAGAGCAGGGTAAACAGGGCTGCGGTGGTCATGCTACGTTCTCCTCATTTTTCAATTCCTCGACAAGTTCCATTGATTCCCTGGCCTCATCTGCGTGACGGAACACGTCAGCTTTACCCCTGATAACACTCCACAGTAGAATGAGAATGCGAATGGTAATGAAGATAAACCCAACAATTAGAATGGATCGTGCAACCCATGTTTCAATCGGTAGGTCTTCCAACTGAAGGCCAATTGTTCTCATTTTTGCTAGATACACCCAACCGCCGTATATGACTAGACCGCAGTAGGCAAGTGCAAGCAGGCAACCGATGGTAGTGAGAAATCGCCTGCCTAACGGCGGAAGGAGCTTAACAAAGGCATCGACACCAATGTGCGATCCTTGCTTGATACCGTAGGAACAGCCAAACAGGACAAACCACGCGGACATATGCAGGGTCAATTCCTGAGACCAAATAAAACCTGAGTTGAATCCGAATCGCATCACCACATCCATGAAAACCAGCCCGGTCGTGGAGATGAGCATGAGGCAAATAATCGCCTCTTCAACCTTGTTAAGCACACGCAGGAACATGAGTTGTCCTCATTTTGGTTAAAATAATACGAGGGCAGCCGAATCCGGCTGCCCTCTCCGTACTGATCAGATTGGCGTTTTTACTTGGCCTGGTTAGCTTTGTACGCAGCGTCGATGAGATCCTTGCCGATCTCATCTTCGAACTCTTTCCATACCGGTTTCATGACCTCGACCCACTGAGCACGCTCTTCGGGAGTCAATGTCAAGATTTGAGTCCGCTTGGAGTCGATGATTTTTTGCTTATCTTCGGTATCTTTTTGCAAGGCGATTTTGTTACCGTATACGATGGCCTCATCGAGCAATTGCTTCAACTCGGTCCTGATATCCTCGGGCAGCCCCTGCCAGAATTCCGTAGAAGTCACTACCATATAATCCAGCAAACCATGATTAGATTCGGTGATATACGGCTGAATCTCATAATATTTTTGAGAATAGATATTAGACCACGTGTTTTCTTGACCATCGATAGCTTTGGTCTGGAGGAGAATAAACACCTCAGAAAAAGGTTTTTTCAGCGGAACGGCCTTCATGGCAGTGAACTGTGCAGCCAGCACGTCGGAAGCCATGATCCGAAACTTGAGTCCAGCTGCATCCGCCGGCACTTGCAGCGGCTTGCTGGCGGACAGCTGTTTCAACCCATTATGGATATATCCAAGCCCGGTAAATCCTTTTTTACTCAGCGAGGTTAATAGTTTTTGCCCCTCTGCACTGTTCTGAAAACGCTCAACCGCAGCCATGTCTTCAAAGAGAAACGGCAGGTCAAAAAGTTGCAGGCTCTTGGTGTAACGCTCAAATTTAGATAGGCTGGGAGCAGCCATTTGCACATCACCGAGCATCATTGCTTCCAGAACCTTGTCGTCATCAAACAACTGAGAACTCGGGTAGACTTCCACCACGACCTTGTCGCCCATCTTTTCCTTCACCAGGTCGCGAAATTTGATGGCCGCAAGACCTTTGGCGGTATTTTCCGCAACAACGTGGGAAAATTTGATGACAATGGGACCGGCCACGGCTGGGCCGGCCATGAAGGCCATTGAAATAGCCATTGTCAGCAATGCTTTGAACATCTTCTCGAACATAATCCCTCCGTATTGGTTATTGATTTCAGAATGGAAAAAATATCCAGACCGACAGTATCCATCCCTCTTCAGGGCGAACATTCAATTTAAAAGGCAGCAGAAGAATAAAAGCAAGAATAAGACCAGATGAGCGACATGACGAAAAAGAACGCCAAGCGACCTAGATACAGCAACAAAGAATAACATGGCAGAAGAAAAACGGGTGGAATTCCACCCATACCATCCGCTCATTAGGGGAAAATCTACCCAAAGTAGTCGCACACAAAATAAGAGTTCCGTTGTGCGGTGGAAAACCAGAAGCCAGACAAGGGTTCGGATGTTATACAACAGGCGCTAACCACACCGGCCAGACTGTTCACTTGAAATCTTTTTTATCGAGACCGTATTTCCGCAGCTTGTCGTATAAAGTTTTCCTGGGGATGGAAAGGGCAGCCATCACATCTTTAATGCATCCGTTGTGTGAAGCGAGGGCCTGCTCAAGAATGGCACGTTCAAACGCATCCACCTGCTGGGGCAGACTGTTGGGTTGTTCGCTTTTCTCACCGGAAAGCATTCGCTCAAGGGACCAACCGTATTGCGCACCCAGCAATACATAACGTTCAGCGAGGTTACGTAATTCACGGACGTTACCAGGCCAGTCATACGCCATAAGCAGATTTACCTGAGCCTCCGCTGGCATGGGTACCTCTTTTTGATACCGATGTCCGGCAACCAGCAGGTAGTGATGAAACAGCAGTGGAATATCTTCCCGCCGCTTCCGTAACGGCGGAATTTCAAGACAGACTACGTTGAGCCTGTAGTATAGGTCTTCACGAAAGGTACCGCGACAGGCTGCTTCCCGAAGATCGATCTTGGCAGCAGCCACCACCCGGATATCGAGCGGAATGAGGCGATTGGAACCCAATCGTTCTACTGACCGCTCCTGCAGCACACGGAGCAGGTGGATCTGAACCTGCAGCGGCATGCTTTCGATTTCATCCAGAAGCAAGGTCCCGCCGGTGGCATGCTCGAATTTGCCGATACGCGTCGTACGAGCATCGGTGAATGCACCGGCCTCATGACCGAACAACTCACTCTCGATCATATTTTCGGCAACTGCGCCACAGTTGACGGCGACAAAATTGTGTGTTCGGCGTCGGCTGTGTTCATGCAACAGCCTAGCAACCAGTTCCTTGCCAGTTCCAGTTTCTCCAACTAACAGGACATCGGCATCGGTATCGGCGATCTGGCTGATAGTCGCCCGAAGCCGTTGCGTAGCTGGGGTAATCCCAATAAACCGGGGGCCAGGGGCGCTATACGCCTCCAATTCGGTTCGCAATGCTCTGTTTTCCAGGGTCAGCGTTCTTTTCTCCAAAGCCTTGGAAACCGTTTTCACTAGCCTTTCCGAAGAATATGGCTTTTCCAGGAAATCGTAAGCGCCGTTACGCATGGCCTGCACCGCAGTAGACACATCGCCATGCCCTGTAATCAAAATAACCGGAAGATCGCTATCGATACGTTGCAACCGTTTCTGAAAATCCATACCGCTCATACCTGGAAGACGGATATCGCACACCACAACACCCGGCCAATTTTCAGTTATATGGTCCAGAGCTTCTTCCGAAGATTCCAGGCAGGTCACATCAAAATCCGCCAGTTCCAGTGTTTGGCGATTGGCCTGACGAATATGCATTTCGTCATCAATAAACAGTACTTTAGTCAACGGTTTCATTTCTGGGTTATTGGGTATTAAGGGTAATTTCAATACATGCACCGGTCCCTGTATGGACGACTTTTATGCGGCCGCCCATATCCTCGATGATACGAGCGGAAATGGTTAGCCCCAGCCCCAGGCCCTTACCTGGATCCTTGGTGGTATAAAACGGTTCAAAAATCCGCTTGGCAAGCGCGGGATCAACCCCTGGCCCATTATCGTGCACACGCAGTACGACCTTGTCGCCGTCACTCCTAGCAGTGATCTCGATTCGTTTGTCCTCTTGACCTTCCACCGCCTGCATGCTGTTGGCCAGCAGATTTACCATTACCTGTTGCAGAAGCACCGCATTGGCTTGGACACTAACCAAATCCGGCGGCAATTGGATCTCTAGCTGTACCTTTTCTTTGGTAATCAGCGGAACCAACACCTCCAGCGCGCCGTCAATTACACCGTGCAAGGGGACGATATTCAACCGTCCACTGCTTTTTCGAGCAAAAATTTTCAGTTGCATGGCCAACTGAGCCATGCGGTCCGTCAATTCACTGATTTGATCCAGGTTCCAATGGACATCCTCCATCCTGCCTTTAACCAAAAACTGAGTAGCGTTATCTGTATAGGCACGAATAGCAGCAAGAGGTTGGTTAAGTTCGTGAGTGATTGCAGTGCTCATCTGCCCCAGAGCGGCAAGCTTGGCCGCGTGAATCAACTCTCTGCGGGTCCTACGCAATTCTTCCTCAGTATTACGGCGCTCCTGAATTTCCTGGCGCAGTTTGAGATTGGTTGTTGTCAAATCGGCAGTCCGTTCGGAGACCCGTAACTCAAGAACCTCATTCGCATTTTCCAGCATTTTACGACTGTTTTCCGCAAAGCGCTGTCGTTCCCAGACCTGCTGCTGATGTTGCCAAAAAAGCAGCATGGACAGCGCCCCTAATCCACCTATGCCCAAAATACCTAACAGGGTGAAAGCAACCTTCCGTTCCACCGGTTTAAAATCGGAAAGGATGTAAACCTGCCAGCCCGCATACGGCATGGAAGCCTCCTGTCGCAGGAAGGTCTTTACCTTTCCCTCTCCTTCCAGGAACAATTTAACAATCGTTCCATGAGCCTCTGCTTTCTCTTCGATAAGTGTGAGCGGTTCTAAAGAGGCATTGGGGTAGCGTTGACTCTCAATCATCTGCCTACGAATTTTCTGCGTAAGCGGCTTGAGTGTTTTAAATCGCCAATTCTTTTTCGTGGTTATAAAGATGACCCCGTCCGGATCGGCGACTAAAAAGGTTTCATCCTGGTCGCTCCAATTCTCCTCAACCATGTTAATATCAATTTTGATCACAACCGCCCCCAAGATGGTGCGGTTGTAACGAACCGGATAGGCGAAATAATAGCCACGTTCGCTTGAAGTACTGCCGAGAGCAAAGTAACGACCCAATTCGCCCTCCATTGCCTGCTTGAAATAGGGCCGATAACTGAAATTACGGCCAACAAAGGGCTTCGGCGTATTCCAGTTCGAAGCGGCAATGGTCAGCCCGTCCCTATTCATGAGATAGGTGTCGGCGGTGTCGCTGATATTGTTGATGGTCTCCAGGTAAAGGTTCAACGCATTGATCCGGTCGCGACTGCCCGGATTGAGAAGGAAGGTTACCAACTGTTTGTTGGTGGCAAGCAGCTCTGGCAATCCCTCATATTTTTCAAGAACCCCTCGCAAGTAGGAGATATATAATTCCAGCCGCACCTCACCCTTGGCCGCCAGTGCAGAGACACCCTGACGATACGCCAGTTTTCCACCAATCCAAAAAGCGGCTGCCAGCAGTATAACAAAAAGAGGGATGACGGTACGGTAGCGGCGCACGCCGCTTTCATTGCGGGTTGATTTCATACAAATCGTATACTATACACCCTTGAGGGTAAAAGTTCAAAAGTCCAGACAGTCAACGGTTCGCCGAGCAGCGCTCCTGTCCGCCATCGATTTTGTCCCTTCATTTCCTGCTTAACAGGAAATTGTTCCCGGTGTATTGCAATATTTCGGAGTGCTCCATGCAAAGAGAGAAAACCCAAACTGAAGGCCCCCTTTCCTCATCAGAGCTTTCACTTGAACGTTTGTGCCGGCGCTTTGCTGTCAACCGTGCCGAACTGGAACGAATCGCCGCAATCTATCCCATGCGAATCAGCTCCTATTACCTGAATCTGATCCAAAAACCAGGAGACCCGCTCTGGCTTCAGTCTGTACCCAACCCCCTGGAGATGATCGATGGCGAAGGCCTTGAGGACCCTCTTGAAGAGGAGAATCTGAGCCCAGTACCCAATCTGGTTCACAAATACCCGGACAGGGCCTTGTTTCTTGTCAGCTCTCAATGTCCCGTGTACTGCCGGTTTTGCACCCGGAAACGCAAAGTAGGCCGGTCCGACATGATCATCACCGACCAAACCGTGGCCGCAGGCCTTGCGTATCTCCAAAAAACACCGTCGATCACGGATGTCTTGCTCTCCGGCGGCGATCCTCTCATGCTTAGTAACGAACGGTTAGAAGGCATCCTAATTCGGCTGCGAGCGATTAAATCCATCCGTACTATCCGCATCGGTACCCGAATTCCCTGTACCCTGCCATCCCGTGTGACGCCTGCATTGGCCTCCATGCTGGCGAAGTACCATCCCCTCTTTATCAACACTCACTTCAATCATCCTATGGAATTAACGCCAGAGGCCGATCGAGCTTGCACCCTGCTGGCCAATGCTGGTATCCCGCTGGGCTGCCAGACGGTGTTGATGCGTGGCGTCAATGATTGCGCCCAAACCTTGGCTCAACTCTTCCGAGGGCTGCTCGCCATGCGCGTTAAACCGTACTACCTGTTTCAGCTCGATCAAACCAAAGGCACGTCCCATTTTCGCACCACCGTGGACAGTGGACTAGCCATCATGTCCGAACTGATCGGTCATGTTTCAGGTATGGCCGTGCCCACTTACGCCTTGGACGCGCCGGGCGGTGGAGGCAAGATTCCGTTGACTCCAGATTATGTGGTGTCACGGGGTGATTATCTGCGTTTCAAAACCTACAAGGGATTACCCTGTTCCTATCCCAACGCCACCTGGAACGGGGAACGGTGATGCTGCTCTCAGGCCCCCCTGCAACCTGCTTGAAAAATAGCGTACCTTGCTTGTCTGTTAAAATACGGTGTTGTTTGGTAAGGACGTTTTTTATTGTGTTGGAATATTTGACCAGCCGACCTTGTAGAATCGCACATTGGCAGCAGTCTCTAGAACAACAGCAACCAACCCATACAACCGAGTTACCAGAGTCATTACGAGTCGCCCTCTGCTTTCGACGGTGCTCATGACGAGATTTACTTGTCGAAATATTTATTGTTTATAGCAAACCACTTACCCAAAATTTAATGTTACGACCACGCAGGATACTTTCTGCGCCGCTCACCATGGCATTTAGTTTTAAAGAATATTTTTGTGTGTAGGGCCTTTGACGGTAAAAGAAAACATACTATACTGAAATATGGTATGGATTCATCAAACTCTTTGATCCAAGCAGATGCTGAATCCTGGTTTTCCCTTGGGCCCAATCACCTTAAACGGCTTATTTTTCCCTTAATTTCAGCAAGAACAACTGGTGTCAGTGATGGCAAGCTCCTCTCCCGAAACTGTGCTTGAAGCAATTCTTACATCAAAGGAATTGCCGACAATTCCTATAATTGCTTCACAACTGCTTACGCTCACGGCTCGGGAAGATACGACGCTAACCGATATTGCCAACCTTATCTCGCAAGACATGGCGCTTTCCTCGAAAATATTACGGGTGGCCAACTCTTCTTTTTATAGCTTTCCTCAACAGATATCTTCCATCAATCAAGCGGTTTCCATCCTGGGCATGAACGCAGTCCGCAGTCTAGTTCTCAGCTTTTCTTTTCTCACCATGGGAAGACGGCAGAAGAAGTCACTGTTTGACTTTGAACAATTCTGGGAGCGTTGCCTGGTTCAGGCCGCCGCCACCAAACTGATACTCCAACAAGTGGCTAATGCCGATACGGAAGAAGCGTTTACCTTCGGTCTCCTCCAAAATATTGGCCAATTGATCTTTGCTACCACCCAGCGAGAGAAATATGATCTGGTCCTGCATAAAATATTGGAAAACAAATCCGCGAAGACCGAGAGTGTCGCAGTTGATGAGGAAGCACTGGAACAGGAAATCATCGGCACCTCACATGCAATAGTTGGCTACGAAGTTGCCGGTGTTTGGGGGTTGCCTGAGAAGCTACGCCTTCCCATCAAATATCATCACCAGCCAACAGCCTACCGAGAAAAGAACTCGCACCATAATACGAATATACGAGCTGTTTATTTATCAAATTTGCTCTCTCAAATTTTTTTTTCCGACACGCCAGAATGCTACCATAAGCAATTCCGCAAGGAAGCCAAACAACTGCTTGGACTCAAGGCTATAGAGGTCAACACTATCCTCAAGACGATTGACAAAGTTATTGATCAATCCGCTCAGTTCTTTGGTATTAAAATCGATCCGGTGAAATCGGTGGCTGAAATTCTTCAGGAAGCTAATCTTCGCCTCAGCCTCATCAATCTCTCGTACGAAGAAATGAACCGAGAGCTGATCAACTCCAAGCTGGAACTTGAAAAGCTTACGGAAGAATTAGCTCTAAAAAATCGGTTACTTGAAAACCTGGCAAACATTGATGGCTTGACCGAAATAAACAATCACAGGTTTTTTCAGAACTTTCTTGATTCAGAAATTAATCGTTCAATCCGTAATGACCGCACAATCTCGCTGTTACTCGCCGATATTGATTATTTTAAAAAATTCAATGATACTTATGGCCACCAAACCGGAGATTTTATTCTAAAAGAATTTAGCCGTATAACCAAACAAGTTATCAGAGAATATGATTTGATCGCCCGCTATGGAGGAGAAGAATTTGTTTTCGTTTTGCCCGAAACGGAACCGAGTGAAGCGATGATCGTAGCCGAAAAAATTCGCAATACAATAGAAGAATTTACCTTTGATGATGGTAGCAACACGTATCATGTCACTATCAGTATTGGCGTAGCCAGCGCTCGACCTTCAGAAAGTGAATTTATGAAAAATGATTTTATCGGACTTGCCGATGAAGCCTTATATGAAGCTAAGAACTCCGGACGCAACAGGGTTGTTCTCTACAATTCCAAAAAGAAAAAGAAATGGTTTGCGTTTTAGCCGACTCCCCCAACCTATTCATCACTTGTGTCCAGCACCAATTAGATCCTGAGCAGGGCATGTCTCCTTTTTGAACGTTTTGGTGGCGAACCAGGTTCACCCGTTGAGTAGTCGTTTCGTCAATATTACACTCCTTGCCATCCACAATGCGCTTACCTGCCGGTAACTCTATGACTTTTGATGTATTATTTGTGATTGATGTAGCGTTTCGGGCAGCAAAATCCTTCCGCCCCGCCATGGACCTTCTTCGCCCATCTTATACCGAATCCACTCCCGTATTAAAAACTGTGTAACAAACTGCCATCCCTATAAATGTATTCTAGCCCCCTGCACCGATTTTATTTCCGATAAAACTAATCATAAATTATTAGGCCTAAACCTTTAAATATCGCTAGATTTGAGAAAACTGTGGTATTTTTCCATCAACATATCATGCAAATATCATCTTAGTATGCATGTATATTCATAACCGATTCTCTATTCCTATATTCCAAGGAGGCTTCATGAAACCAAGAAGATCTAATTTATCCGTTCCTGGCCATCTGAAGAAAATGCACGGCAAGGCAAATGCAAGTAATGCTGATGTTATTATGCTCGACCTTGAAGATAGTGTGCCTGTTGAAGAGAAAAAAAAGGCGCGCGAACAGGTTATCGAGTCATTGCTCAATTTGAACTGGGAAACGAAAACGGTTACGGTTCGTGTAAACGCTCTGGACACCCCCTTCGCGTACCGGGATTTACTCGAAGTGGCCGAAGAAGCTGGGCACCTGATTGATGCGATCGTTCTTCCAAAGGTTAATCACCCCGCGGACATATATTTTGCTGATAAGCTCCTCAACGGTATTGAAATGAGTTCCAGTGTCTCTACGGCAATAGGTATTGAGGCCTCCATTGAAACCGCCGAAGGCCTGATGCGAGCTGCTGAAGTTTCTCTGGCCAGTAATCGAGTGAAATGCCTGGTATTTGGAATTGCCGATTATTCTGCCTCGATTGGCGCTCGTTTGGTTTCCATCTCAGGACATGGGGAAAAGGAAGAAGAATTATATCCGGGTCATCGCTGGCATTTCGCTCTCAGCAATATGGTTATGAATGCCAAGGCCCATGGCAAACTGGCTATAGATGCACCCTACGGTAACTTTAAAGACCTGGATGGATTACGTCGATCCGCTGTTATGGCATGTGCTCTGGGATGCGACGGCAAGTGGGCGATCCATCCCTCGCAAATCGATATCATCAATGAGGTATTTACTCCATCAGCTGAAGATATTGCATTAGCAATAAAAGTAATTGAGGCGAATGCCCAAGCGAAAATGGAAGGAAAAGGCGCGGTAGCCGTTGAAGGAAGGATGGTTGATCAAGCTACTGTTCGTATGGCAACGCAGGTGTGGGAGCAGGCTAACTATCTACAATTAATCTAGAGGAAACCACGGGTTTGCCCCGCAGAACAAAGCCGCCTGTTAGAAGATCCATAGAAAAAGGGAGTGCCAAGACTGGCACTCCCTTTTTTACTTCGAACAATGAAAAACTGCGAATTATCCGATTACAGCCAATACAGCGTCTTTAGCAACAGAGTCGCCTGATCCAAAGTTCAACGCTTTGACGGTACCATCACATGGAGCACCCAAAGAGTTCTCCATCTTCATGGCCTCAAGAACAACAACACAGTCACCAGTCTTGACAGTATCGCCAACATTGACCGCATTCTTGACAATCATACCAGGCATTGGAGCAAGCAGCGGGGTACCACCTTCAACCACTGGAGCAGGCGCAGGTGCTGCAGCTGCGGCTTTAGGCGCTGCTGCAGGAGCTGCAGCTGCAGCTGCTTTTGGTGCGGCAGCGGCTGGGGCAGCAGCAGGACGTGCAGCAGGCATAGCCATGGGTTGGAAATCGCCGGTGGGGTCAACTTCCACGCTGAAATATTCGTTATCAACAAAGACGTTAAAGGTCCGAACATTTTCAGATTTCTCAGGAGCATTAGCTTTCGGCTCTATAAGTTTACCAGCCTTAGCTTTGGATACGAGTTCATCACGTTTCTTAACATCATCAAGAGTGATTGGCATAACTTCAGGTGGAGCCTTGGTCACACCGTATTTCCACTCAAGGAACTTTTTACCGGTAACCGGGTAGATGGCATAAAGCACCAGATCGTCGATGTCTTTAGCAAGATCGCCAATCTCTTTTTTGGCTTTCTCCATTTCCGGTTCAAGGACTTCAGCGGGACGGCAAGTAATGGGCTCTTCGCCACGCGCATACCCCTTGAGAGCTTTCTTTTGAACTTCAGGGTTGATCGGCACAGCGGTTTTACCATACAAACCGTAACAGAGATCTTTAACCTGAGCGGTGATCATTTTGTAGCGTTCTTCCGGAGTGTCGAAAAGAACGTTGTTTACGGTCTGAATACCAACGATCTGGCTGGTTGGAGTAACGAGAGGAATCTGACCAAGATCTTCCCGTACTTTCGGCAGCTCTTTGTAAACGGCATCGATTTTATCGAGTGCATCCATTTCCCGAAGCTGGTTAACCAGGTTGGAAAGCATACCGCCAGGTGTCTGATGCAGAAGAACGTTGATGTCGATGATGGAGCACTTGGAATCATCCAGCAGGTGCTTGTACTTCGGCATAACCTCTTTTTCCAGAACCTCATTGATGGCGGCCAGTTTCTTGATATCGAAACCGGTGTCGCGGTTGGTACCGAGCAGCGCCATAACCATTGGCTCAATAGCTGCATGAGCGGTACGATATGCATACGGGGTCATACAGGTATCAATGATGTCACAACCGGCCTCGATTGCCTTCAGATGACTCATGGGAGACATACCGGAGGTGAAATGGCTGTGCAGGTGAATAGGAGTCTTGGTGACTTCTTTCAGCGCTTTAACCAGGTTGTAGGCATCATACGGAGCGATCAGACCAGCCATGTCTTTGATACAGATGGAGTCTGCACCCATGTCATCAAGCGCTTTAGCTTTATTGACATAATAGTCCATGTTGTATACCTCACCGCCAAGACGGGGCTCGGTAAGCGTATAACAAATACAACCTTGGAAATGTTTACCGCTTTTTTTGATCTGTTTAACAACGGTCTCAAAGTTACGGTAGTCATTCAAAGCATCAAAGGTACGGAAAACATCCATACCGTTCTCAGCTGCGCGATCGACAAAAGCAGTGGCCAGGTCATCGGCATAGTTGCGATACCCAACCAGGTTCTGCGCGCGGAGCAGCATGGAAAACGGGGTTTTCTTGATGTAGCGTTTCAGCGTGCGCAGACGTTCCCATGGATCCTCATTGAGGAAACGGTGCATGGTATCGAAGGTTGCACCACCCCAGGTTTCAATTGCCCAGAAGCCAACCTCGTCCATCATTTCCGCTACCGGAATCATATCTTCCGTACGGCCGCGGGTAGCAAATAAAGACTGGTGTCCGTCACGAAGGCTTAAGTCCATAACTTTGACTGGATTTTCTGCTGCAGGCCGATCGCTCGCGTAGTTCATGGCGGTCATCTTCACTTGGTCGCTCATTGTCAGTTTCTCCTGTTATGCGTTGTATACGTTGTCGTTAAACGTCAAATTGTAGCAAAAGCCATCAAAATGCTTTCATTTGAATCAGCCTGCGGAAATTCATAATATCCTGGCGGCCGGCTATCGCCCATAAGTTAGGCCCGGTTACAGCGGCGGCTTTGGCAGCTGCCAACTGTGCTTGATAGGCAGCCTCCTCTTCCTGCTGTATATAGGCATTAACAGCTGCTAAGGCCGCAGCCATCTTTTTATTCGCATCTGCCATACTGTCATCCTCTGAGTCTATTGGCTCAGTCCCATGGAAGGAACGGTTGCCGTTATATGAAAGTGTTTACAGCGGAATATTGCCGTGTTTCTTCATTGGGATAGTGTCGCGTTTCCCCTGGATCGACTCAAGTGCATTGATGATGCGATACCGTGTTTCAGCAGGCTCGATAACATCGTCTATATAGCCGCGTTCAGCAGCGCAATAGGGATTAGAGAAGCTGGTGTTGTACTCGTCTTCCTTTTCAGCAAGAAAAGCCTTAGGATCATCAGATGCCTTAGCGCCCTTGGCATAGAGAACCTCAACCGCACCTTTGGATCCCATAACCGCAATCTCACCGGTGGGCCAAGAATAGTTGATATCGGTCCGCAAGTGTTTGGAAGACATAACGCAGTAGGCACCGCCATAGGCTTTGCGGGTAATAACAGTTACTTTCGGGACGGTCGATTCTGCATAGGCGTACAACATTTTAGCGCCATTTCGAATAACGCCGCCAAATTCCTGGTTGGTTCCTGGTAAAAATCCTGGAACATCAACAAAGGTGATGATCGGAATATTGAAACAGTCACAAAAACGGATAAAACGCGCGCCTTTGATGGAGGAATCGATATCAAGAACGCCAGCGTAGTAGGCAGGCTGGTTGGCAACGATCCCAACACTTTTACCGCCATAGCGAGCAAAACCGACTACAATGTTCGGAGCGAAATTCTTTTTTATTTCAAAAAAGATGCCGTTATCGACGGTTTCTTCGATAACTTTTTTCATATCATAGGCGGCATTGGGATTATCCGGAATGATATCGTTGAGCAAGGCAGATTTCCGGGTAATCGGATCATCGCAAGGAGCATCCGGCGGATCCTGCATATTATTCTGCGGCAGGTAGGACATCAAATCCTTGATGTACTGGATGGCATCATCCTCATTTTCTGCGGCATAGTCGGTGACACCACTTTTGGTGGTATGCATGATAGCGCCACCCAACTGTTCGGTGGTAACGTCCTCATGACAAACGGTCTTCACGACCTTTGGACCGGTGAGGAACATGTATGACTGTACTTTGACCTGGATAATGAAATCGGTCAGTGCGGGAGAGTACACAGCGCCACCGGCACAGGGTCCAAAAATGCCGGAGATCTGGGGAACAACGCCAGAGGAAAGAACGTTACGAGTGAAGATTTCGGTGTATCCGGCTAACGCCTCAATACCTTCTTGAATACGCGCACCACCTGAGTCATTCAGACCGATGACCGGGATGCCGTTTTTGACACCCAAATCCATTATCTTACAAATTTTCTCAGCCAATGTTCCGGAAAGCGACCCGGCCAGAACGGAGAAATCCTGGGCATACAAATACACGGGACGGCCATTAAGTTTTCCGCATCCCGTTACAATACCGTCACCGAGAAATTTTGTTTTCTCCATGCCGAAGTTGTAGCAGCGATGCAGTTTGAAGGCGTCATATTCCTCAAAGGTACCTGGATCAAGCAGAGCATTAATACGCTCGCGAGCTGTTTTTTTCCCTTTTGCGTGGATTTTGTCGATCTTATCCTGGCCGCCACCAAGCATGGCCTGGGCCCGTTTCTTTTTCAACTGCTCTAATTTTTCCTTTGTACTCATGCTATCTCCTTGCTGCAGAATTCAGTCAAGATTCCTTGCTCGATTATAAAAGCAGTGACTGCTCCAAACACCGCATATTCAAAGCAGTCACTCAGTTGGATCAATTACCCTTGATAGACTTTTTTACAAAGTTCGCCCATCTTGCCGAGATTCTCGCAGTGATGCACGCCACTTGCCTTCATTGCTGCAATCTTGGCCTCAGCAGTACCCTTGCCGCCGCTGACGATAGCACCGGCATGGCCCATACGCCGGCCAGGAGGAGCCGTCAGGCCGGCGATGAAGCCGACAACTGGTTTTTTCATGTTCGCCTTAATCCACTCACAGGCATCTTCCTCGGCGTTTCCACCGATCTCACCGATCATGATAACGGCCTTGGTTTCAGGATCTGCGTTGAACAGTTTGAGGCAATCGATAAAGTTGGTGCCGTTGATGGGATCACCACCAATACCAATAACTGTGGTCTGGCCAAAGCCGACCTGGGTGAGTTGATGGACTGCCTCGTAGGTCAGCGTCCCGGATCGAGAGACAACAGCCCAAGGTCCACCAGGCTTGTGCATCGGTCCAGGCATGATGCCGATCTTGCATTCGCCGGGAGTGATAATACCAGGGCAGTTCGGGCCGATCAAACGGGTGGTTTTGGTGGCCAGGTAATTTTTAACCCGCATCATATCAAGAACCGGTATACCTTCTGTGATACAGACAACAAGCTCAACACCGGCATCAGCGGCTTCCATGATGGCATCCGCTGCAAAGGGCGGTGGTACGAGAATCATGGATGCATTAGCTCCGGTTTTCTCTTTTGCCTCTTTAACCGTGTTGAAAATAGGTACCTCGTCCATTTTCTGACCGCCTTTGCCAGGAGTAACGCCGGCAACGACATTTGTACCGTATGCGATGCAGGATCGGGTGTGGAATTGACCTTCCTGTCCGGTAATGCCTTGTACAACTAAACGGGTGTCTTTATTAACTAATACGCTCATTGCATTCCTCTATGAGTATAATTTTAACTACCGCTGAAATATAAGTTATTCCCCTTAGTTAATTGAACGTGAAAATCACATTCGCAATTTGAGTCGGAAATTATTGTCGTTCGAAACAGCTCACTGCGGGCGATGATGCTTCTACCATGAAACGTATGCCGCAGTGTCCACCGTCGTAACAACAATCAGAACTCATATTTCATCAGGAAACGATCTTTGCCACTTTTTCAGCTGCATCGGCGAGATCTTTAGCGTTGATCAGATCCAACCCGGACTCTGCAAGAATTTTCCTTCCCGCTTCTACATTTGTGCCTTCCATACGAACAACGACAGGGACGGACAGCTTTAGTTTGGTGGCAGCTTGAACAACACCTTGCGCAAGGACATCACAACGGAGGATGCCACCGAATACGTTGATCAATATGCCCTTCACAGCAGGATCTTTCATGATGAGGCGAAAACCGTTTTCAATCGCCTCGGCATTGGCTCCGCCTCCGACATCGAGGAAGTTGGCTGGTGAGGCACCGGCCATCTTCACGATATCCATGGTTGCCATGGCCAGACCGGCACCGTTGACAATATTTCCGACATTGCCATCCAGGTTGATGTAGTTCAAACCGTATTTTGCAGCCTCAGCTTCGACGGGATCATCCTCATCCGGATCATGCATTTCTTTGGCATCGGCATGGCGGAACATGGCGTTGGAATCGATATCGATTTTTGCATCCAAAGCGAGAATATTTCCTTCCGCGGTAACGATCAGAGGGTTGATCTCGAGCATTGAGCAGTCGTAATCTACAAACAGGTTGTAGAGATTTTTTACAATAGCACCCATCTGTTTATGTAATTCTTTATCAAGGCCGAGACCGAAGCATACCTTGCGGGCATGAAATGGCTGAACCCCGGTTATCGGACTTACACTGACAGTAATAATGCGCTCAGGAGTTTTAGCGGCAACTTCTTCGATATCCATACCGCCATCCTGACTGCATACGATGGCGACGCTAGCGGTTTCACGATCTGGAATAATGGACAGGTACAGCTCTTTTTTAATGTTTAATCCCTGCTCAACAAGAACCTTGTTGACTTTTTTGCCCTGAGCACCGGTCTGCTTGGTGACAAGGGTCATGCCGATAATGGAATCGGACACGGTTTTCACATCTTCTTTGGTCTTAGCTAATTTAACACCACCACCCTTGCCGCGGCCTCCAGCATGAACCTGGGCTTTAACAACGACCGGTAGTCCGAATTCTTCAGCAATTTTTTCAACTTCTGCTGTTGTGTGGGCAAGTTTACCATTGGGAGTTGGTACATTGTATTTTCGGAATAGTTCCTTGGCCTGATACTCATGAATTTTCATAGACGCATCCTTTTGCGGCGAACCTGACTTTATGGGTACAGATCCCCCAGAGAAGTAAAATGTTAATTCAAGTCCCTGTTGACAAATGACATACTACACAATGTTTCGAGTGATAAGCACCCGCTTTTCCGGGGATGGATTCGGCTCAAAGCAAGAGGAAATTCCGCACACACAAGTATACGTTCTAGAGCTCCCAAACGCTTCTGCGTAACCTTCCCGAAACAATGCTCATCACCCTGACACCCTTGAAAATCAAAAAAAATGCTTAAAAAACAGCATAACAGAAGTCAAGCAGGCATAAGCGTAACGAGCGATCGTTTTTTCGAGACGGGGTTGGGCAAAGAAATGCGGAAGAGATCATACTCAGATGAAGGCGTAACACCTTCCTGATGCAACATACGCTTGCAGCACGTATGAGCATTCGGATTCTTCCGTGAGCATTTGTTGCCGCTGCCACTTCCGAAAAAACCACTCAAAACTCAGCCGATATACAATCAGCGGAGCGTGAGTCAAGTGATGACCGAAATGACTGATAGTGAAAGGAAAGAGATCTTCCAGCAGGTCTGGTGAGGCGAGTTGTGTTGACAAAGGGCAATTTCGTATCACAGGGGCTCAAATTCTGCCTCAGATACGCTCTAGAGACCCTAAAATCACGCCCTAAAACCATTCCGACAACAACATTCACTTTACAGCCACTTCCGAAAAAACCACTCAAAACTCAGCACTTATAACAAGACTGTTCGCAAGGAGTCAAGTGATAATTACAAAAAGCTGAATAGCGATTCATTAGGTTTATCAGATTGTGTTGACAAGCAGTACCGATCAGATGATGAGGCGGGGTAATAAATCAAGTTTCAAAAAGTTTTCCTGCAGAGCGGTCTATGCCACCTCACAAACGAGAGAGGCAAAATCTGCTTCAGCCCTTGCCTTCCTTTTTGGCAGGAGGGGTTTCAACCTGTGCAAAAAAATCGCGCGCAACAGGTTGAAACAGGGAGAAATGGCGATATTTACTTCGTTTTCTCCTTCTTTTTGGCATCCTTTTTCCGTTGAGAAATATTGTCAATCGCAATTTCCAGGTGATCGATAACAATACCGGTATATCGCTGAATATTATTCTGAATATAGGCTCTCAACTCGTGCAGATCACCGGTTAGTGTCTTACCGAAGGGTACATCGATGAACAAATCGATACTATAGCCGGCTCTTCCTAATTTGACCTTGATCTTACGGACCAGAATCTCATCATCATGCTCGTCAATGCAATGGAGAATCATCTGGGTCAATGCCGCTTCGGATATGGTCACCGTCCCCCCCTTGCTTTTCTCATGAAAGCTAGGCTGCACGACCGATTTTTCAAAAAACCGGGACTTGCGCACTCCATCAGGGTGAGCACCACCCTTAAAAAAAATACGAATGGAATCCGAAAGAATCTGGGCATAATCCCTTTTTACTTCAATGGCAGGAACAGGAATGACATGTTTGCCTTCTTCAAATCGAGATTTAATTGCATTTTCAATATCCTTCTGGCTGGCAATCTCTTCAATTTTGATAATCTGACTGATGGGCGGCAGTTCCAATGTTTCCGCCAACCTTGTAACCATTTTCTCAGAAGTGCCCAAAATCAGGATTTTTTTAATTTTATTCTTCTGGATTATCTGCACAACACTCTGCCGATGTACAGGATCGGTAAACAGGGCGGTTTTAATGGCACTGATATAATTTTTTTCCTGCTTCGCCGATCTGCCGGCGAGAATGGCGGATTCATGAATCAACAGGCCATCGTCCACGATGTAGGGCACACTGATCTTTTCGGCGAGAAGTTTGGCGCGAAAACTCTTGCCTGTCCCACTTTTGCCCACCAGGGCGTAGACCTGTATACCTTGCAGCCGTCCCTTTACCCGACTGAAAAATTGATAGATCTCCTTGCCTGTGAGATACATCCATTGCTGGTCTTTACTGTTTTTTTCCGCGGTCGTACTCATGCAGTGAATTCTAACAAAATTTAAGAACAAATGATTGCAATCGATTCCACAAGCCCTTGGGAATCAGAAGAGCACCGTATTTTTTTAACGTCATTTCAACGTAAACAACACTTACCAAAGCGGCCAGGCTTTATCACGCAAGGAACGATATTTGTATGGAATAAATGTTTCTGACTACAAATGACGTTGGGTGATATCATCACTGCTGCCACCATGTATCCAGCCATTGATCATAGCTATAATACAATGGCAATTTTGAAGGATGCTTGAGTTTTGAGGAATACGCCAGGCGATGGTGAGCAAGGTACCAATTGGGCACCAGATAATAGCCGTACCAGAGCACTCGGTCCAGCGCGCGGCAGGCAGTCGTCAACTGCTCTTGAGTCGTAGCATAGA
>JBFJXW010000015.1:0-36637 GCA_041622895.1 Desulfobulbus sp.
AGCTACCGGTTCATTGCTGCAAAAAATTCCTGATTATTTTTGGTCTGCCCCATTTTATCGAGCAGAAATTCCATGGCGTCGGCGGGGTTCATGGAGGACAGGAGTTTGCGAAGAATCCATATTCGATTGAGATCTTCAGGCGGCAGCAGCAGATCTTCTTTTCTTGTTCCGGACTTCTGAAGATCAATGGCGGGATAAATACGACGATTGGCCATTTTTCGATCAAGGACGATTTCCATGTTTCCTGTACCCTTGAACTCTTCAAAGATGACCTCATCCATCCGACTGCCGGTATCGATCAGGGCAGTGGCGAGGATGGTAAGACTCCCCCCCTCTTCAACATTTCGGGCCGCACCAAAAAAACGTTTGGGCCGGTGCAGAGCATTGGCCTCAACACCACCGGAGAGAATTTTGCCTGACGCTGGCGTCACCGTGTTATAGGCACGAGCGAGGCGGGTAATGGAGTCAAGCAGAATAACAACATCCTTCTTATGTTCGACCAGCCGCTTCGCCTTTTGAATGACCATTTCGGCCACCTGAATATGCCGCTGCGGCGGTTCATCAAAGGTCGAGCTGACAACTTCGGCATCGACACTGCGCCGCATGTCAGTCACCTCTTCAGGACGTTCATCAATCAGCAGTACAATCAGTATAATTTCCTTATGATTGGTAACAATTGAATTGGCAATTTTTTGCATCAGCACGGTCTTACCGGTTCGCGGCGGAGCCACAATCAGGCCGCGTTGTCCTTTACCTAGCGGCGCCGCGATATTCAGTACCCGCATGGACATATTTCCCTGCTCCGTTTCCAGATTGATCAACTCTTCCGGATGCAGGGGGGTCAAATTGATGAAGGCCGTCTTGTTTTTGGCGGCCTCCGGTAATTCGTAGTTAATGGTGTCGACCTTGAGCAAGGCAAAATAGCGCTCGTTATCCTTGGGGGCACGCACCTCCCCCTCGACACTGTCACCGGTGCGCAAATTCAACCGACGGATTTGTGATGGCGACACATAGATATCATCTGGACCGGGCAGATAGTTGTAATCCGGAGCACGGAGAAAACCGAATCCATCCTGCAGGACCTCAAGGACACCACTGCCCCTCAACTTACCATCCTCATCCGCCTGATCCTTGAGAATAGCAAAGATAAGTTCCTGCTTGGTCATATTGCTGTATCCTTCAATATTTAGAGACGCAGCAAGACTGACGAGTTCTTTAATTTTTTTATTTTTCAACTCAGTTGGATTCATTGACCGGTCATTCCTCCATGAGGTCATTACGATAAAACTGCCGATGGGTATCGACTTGGAAAAAGAAGTTTCTCTTTGAAATGGATATGACGGATGGAAAATATCCGGCTCCACCATATCTGCGCTCATCGCGCTGGAGTTACAAATTTGATTAAAACGAAGAATTTACTGTAATTATATGCAATGAGCTGACTGGATGAAAAGGCAGGATAGGCCCAAGTGATATACAGATATCCAGTAAATTTAACTGATTCAGAAGATATACAATAAGAAAATCAGTTAGATTATATATATCTTTTGTGAAATATCAGAACAAGAAACCGATGGACATAACATCGATCTGTTGAGATGTTACTGAGCTAATTATTTGTTTCATGTTCGCCTGTCAAGCACTTTCTTAGCAAATCCCATCGGAAACCGTTCGGAAAGAGTATTTCCCAAGGCAACGATCTGTTCTTGTGTTGCGGCCCAGGCACCGCTGTTGTCGATGACATAATCAGCACGCTTTGCTTTTTCTCTCAGGTCCATCTGTGCCGCTATGGCCTGCGTCGCCTTTCTCCTCGAAACGCCGTCCCGACGCATAATCCGACAACATTGAGCCCCTTTTCGGGCATAGACCACCAGTACCGCATCGACATCGTATTGCCACCCTGCCTCATACAGCAACGGAATTTCAACCAGCACCAACGGAGCCGCGTAAACCGCTACTTCATCACGCATCGCTTCTCTGGCCAGCGGATGCAACAATGCATCGACCTGTCGTCGAATTTCCTTTTCACTGAATATACGTGCACGCAAGGCGACTCTATCCACCGCACCATTCGGCATAAAAAGACTGTCGTCAAAGACGGTCCGCAAGGCGTGCCAACCCGGCTGATCAATCTCGAGCAAATCCCTACAGCATTGGTCAACGTCAACAAAGGGCGCCCGGCAATAACTGGCCAGGGATCGACTGACCCTGCTTTTTCCCGACCCGATGCCACCGGTCACGCCTAGAAGAAAGGTCTTCAAGCAGATCCTTTTCTCAAGGAATCGAGCAACATCTGCATATCTTCCCAAGGGGGTGCGGTAAAACAGAGCTCATGACCAAACAACGGATGACTAAAACGAATCGTGCTGGCATGCAGCATTTGTCGCGCTGGTTGAAAAAAGGATTCTCGCGAGACAGCCCCACCATAGAGCGTATCACCGGCAACAGGGGCCTTGATTGACGCCATGTGCACTCGAATTTGATGGGTCCTGCCGGTTTCAATACCAATCTCACAGAGACTCCAACCGTTAGAAAAATGTTCGACAACATGCCAATTGGTGGCCGCATATCTTCCATGCACCGGTCGGATAGCCATTTTCTGTCGATGCACGGGGTGCCTACCAATGGGAGAAACGATCCGGCCGAACCGCTCGCGTGGACAATGCAGCAACAAAGCTTGGTAGGTTTTCTCTATTTTTCGATTCTTGAAATCAGCCATCAAAGTACGTAAAGCGGGCTCAGTCTTTGCGACCAGCATGACCCCAGAGGTATCTTTATCCAATCGATGGACAATGCCCGGACGCCCAGTGCTATCCGCAGGAAGGTGCGCGCATCGATACAGTAACCCATGTACCAACGTCCCGTGATGATGCCCATTGGCAGGATGAACGACAAGCCCAGGCGGCTTATTGATAACCAAAAGATGATTATCTTCAAAGAGAACGGGGAATTCGATCCGTTCCGGTACTATTTCCGATGGTTGGGTAGAGGGGAAAGATACGTTGATCGCATCGTTTTCCCGCAAACGATAGCCGGCCTTCACGGCTTGCCCGTTTACGAGAATTTTGGCAGCACCTATCAATTTACTCAGCAGAGAGCGGGAATAATCAGGATAGTGACGAATAAGGAAATGATCAAGCCGTTGACCGGCATCGTTGTGCTGTATAAAGAACTGTGACGGCTGCTCGTCCAGCGATGACGCCCCCGAACCCAAGCCGCCAATATCCACTGAACCTATCATAATGAGATGACAACGTGTCGTTTAACAGAAAAGCTGCTCAATCTGCTGTTCGATTTTCTCTTCCGTCATCTGTTGGGCCAAGGACAATTCCTTGACGAGCAGGCTCTTAGCGGTGTCCAGCATTTTCCGCTCACCATAAGAGAGATCTTTGTCCTCTTTCAACAGGAAAAGATCACGAAGAACGACCGCAACCTCAAAGACGGAACCCGTTTTTATTTTTTCCATGTATTCGCGGTACCGTCTATTCCATGTCTGCGCCGTTATGATAATATCCCGTTCTTTGAGAATCTCTATGACCTTTGTCACCTCGTCGCCGGAAATAATTGCTCTCAGTCCGACATTGGCGCTGGTGGCAGTAGGAATCATTATAGTCATGTCATTATCGAGGATTTTCATTACATAAAAGCTCTGATCAACGCCACCAATGGTCTGCGTCTCTATGGCTTCAATGAGCCCTACGCCATGGGCCGGGTATACCGCCATATCACCTTGTGAAAACACGTGCTCCTCCGAAGTAGACTTACACAAATCGGATACTGTATTTTACATGTATCCTAAAATATTATAATAGCATATTTTTTAAATATTAGCAAAGACTGGATTAGGTCTTGACGGAACAAAGAAACAGGCATCCGGAAGTATGATTAATATCAGCAGTTAGCGTTCCCTGCATCTATCGCACAGAAAAACACCTCCAGCGATCTAACAACAAGGTTTTATCGGCCATTGATGCCATTCATACAGACTGTGATTCCTTTCTGAACAAACAGAGACACGGCTTCTTCGACCAATTTTTGCCGTTCATGAAACAGCGATATTTCCGACTCGCTCATTTTTGATAAAACAAACTGATCCACAGGCTGGCCTTGACCCTGCTCATTGACGAGGGGACGACCGATGCCAATTTTCATCCGTGCAAACGACGAGGTGCCAAGATGCTGGATAATGGAACGAATACCGTTATGTCCTCCCGCGCCACCTTTGCTTACCAGTTTGATTCGACCGGCATCGAGGTCGATATCATCATGCAGCACGAGCAGATGTTCCAGTGGGATTTTGAAATAATCGACAAAGCTCCTCACACACTCACCGGACCGATTCATATAGGTCTGGGGCTTAACCAAATAAATCTGGTTATCGTAGGCCCTACCTTGGCAAAATGCGCCTTGCATTTTCAAGGTATCAGCTTGCCAGCCGTTTATGTCGGCCAGATGATCGAGGAAAAGAAACCCGATATTATGTCGGGTTTGATGATATTTTTGCCCAGGGTTACCCAGGCCAACGAACAGAAATCGAGAATCCGCCATGGAGGGAACAAATGCGATAAACGAAACGAGCCGAAAATAAATTTCGGCTCGGATTCAATAACGCATGGTGAAGGGAGAATATATTTTCAACTCAAGGAACCATTACAATCAAGAAACAGCTACACAGATTGTTTTCGCCTTTTCCAGCATTTCAACGTTTTCCGGAATGACGAGATCGCCATAGCTCAATCCTGCACCACCCTGCTCCAATGGAGTAATATCAACTTGGATGACATCGGGAATATCCAGGGGGCAACCGCGTAGTCGCACGGAATCTTTAAATACCTGCAGCTCACCACCCAGATCGACGCCTTTAGCAGTACCAACATATTCAATTGGCACTGTAAAATTAGCAGCATTCTTGAGATCTATTTCCAAAAAATCGACGTGAAGCAGATCACCTGAAACAGGCTCTTTCTGGATCTCTTGAACAAGCACATGACGTTTTGGCTTGCTGTCCCCTGCTATTTCCAGGGTGACCACTGCATTCCGTCCATGAATAAACAGGAGATTTTTGTAAAGTTTTGCTGCCTCGAACTGAAGCGACACAGGCTCTGCGCCACCGCTGTAAACATTAGCAGGGGTTAGATCCTGCATGCGCAACTGTCGCATCGGCCCCTTGCCGAAAACGGTGCGCACCGTAGATTCCATATTTACCTGTAACATAAATAAAACCTCCCCCCTTTACTCCGGGATCTATAAAAATTCGATGTAACTTGTCAAAATCAGACAAACAAATAACTGACGGAATCTTCGTTATGAATCCTGCTGATGGCCTCTCCAAGCAATTCCCCCACCGACAGTACCGTTATCTTATCACACTGTCTGGCATCGTCCCGAAGCGGGATGGAATTGGTAACCAAGAGTGACTTCAGGCAGGATTTATTGATGCGTTCGATGGCAGGACCGGACAAAACCGCGTGAGAGCAGCAGGCATGAACTTCTTTGGCGCCAACTTCTTTTAAGATATCGGCACCACCACACAAGGTCCCAGCTGTATCAACCATGTCATCCAGCAATATTGCAGTTTTCCCTGCAACATCACCGATCACATGCACGGCCTCGCATTCGTTAGCACGTTCACGGCGCTTGTCGATAATTGCCAGACCAGCATTTAATCGCTTTGCAAAGGCCCGTGTACGTTCAACGCCTCCCGCATCGGGAGAGACCATGACTACGTCGGTGAAACGCTCCCTGATATACTTGAGAATAATGGGGGCCGCATAAAGATGGTCGACGGGAATATTGAAAAAACCCTGAATTTGACCAGCATGGAGATCCATGCAAAGCACCCGGCGGGTGCCAACCACCATAAGCATCTCCGCAACCGCCTTAGCGGTTATCGGCACCCTGGGCCGTACTTTACGATCCTGACGGGCATAACCGTAGTACGGTATAACCGCCGTTATTCTTCGCGCTGAAGCCCGGCGCAATGCATCGACCATAATCAGGAGCTCCATGAGATTGTCATTAACCGGGGTACAGGTCGGCTGAATGACAAACACATCGGCACCTCGCACATTCTCTCCAATCTCAACGGAGATTTCGCCATCCGAGAACTGCTTCACCTCGGCAGCACCGAGGGGCACCCCCAGATATTCACATATTTCCTTGGCGATAGTCGGATTTGCGTTGCCGGTAAAAATTTTCAGCTTATTGGGCATGGGTACATCTCTCTAGAAAATGGCTGGGGCGGGAGGATTCGAACCCCCGATTGCAAGGATCAAAACCTTGTGTCTTACCGCTTGACGACGCCCCAACCCATTACCAGATATTTTGTATATGAAAAGTATAAATCAATTCTTTCCGTCAAAAGGAGAAACCAGAAACGCTGACTGAAAGCGATGCTTGATATAAGCATAACAAGCCTCGCCACTCTGACGATCGGCGAAAAGACCGAAAACCGTAGGGCCCGATCCCGACATCAATGCAGCGACGGCACCATGTGCAACCAATTCTTTTTTTAACTGCTCGACCTCAGGAAACTTGGCAATAGTTACCGTTTCGAGATCATTATGCATAGCCGCCAGCAACGTTCGATCGCAAGCAGGCACCGCAGAGAAGTTGATTCCACAGGAATCCTTTTCGAAATTTTGGATTATACTTGTTTTTTTCTTTTCTGTCAACGCAAAAGTCTGATACACCCACTGCGTAGACACAGGAAACCCTGGATTAACCAAAAGAAGATTATATCCGGTCAAGGGGGCAACAGGCCGCAGAATCTCACCGATTCCCGTTGCAATGGCGGCTGCCGCATCGCTGAGGAAAAAAGGGACATCCGCCCCCAGCTGCAACCCCATAGCGGCAAGCTCGCTGCTGGAATACCTGCAGCCAAAAAGTGTGTTTAACCCTTTCAGGGTCGCGGCTGCATCACTGCTGCCCCCACCCAGCCCCGCAGCTACCGGGATATTTTTTTTTAGCGAAATTTCCACCCCGGAAACAAAAGGCTTTCTCTGCTTCTCTGTCGTTTGCAGAAAAAGTTCAACAGCACGATACACCAAATTATCTCTGTTTTCCGGGACGGCACTACCTGGACAACGGAGAACAATCCCCTGTTCACACTGTTTCAATTCAAGTTCATCATACAGGCAAACCTTCTGCATGAGACTTTCCAGAGTATGATACCCATCAGCCCGACGGCCCGTAACTTTAAGGTACAAGTTAATTTTCGCGGGGGCTTTCAGTACAAGCCTGTCCTGTTGCATCATACGTGCCGGTTACCAGGGACCTACGATAACCTGACGAATCGTATCTTTAATTCATAAAGGACACGGGTCAACAGTTCATTTTCATCAGGTTCAAGATTACCCTTGGTTTTTCCCGCAAGCAGGGTCAGGGTGTCGATAGTGTGCTTGGCCAGCTCTCGGTCCACCATCCGCTGTCCGGTTTCAGGGTGCGGCAACTCCCCCATGTGGTACAAAGCGGACGTATTAAGGGACAGAACAAAAGAGGCAAAGGTCACTTCCGGCATAACACACCTGCCGGACGCATCTCGTATTCGGCCATCAGGGCATTCGCCACAGTTTGAAATATCGTTACTCATATTTTACTCATTTGATATATCGATCCCTTGCTCCTTACGGAGCACTCCGGCAAGGATCAACGGATTCTCATTTCACTGAAACAACTGCAAAATAAACAACTTCTCGCCGTTGCCGATTCCCTGCCTGCGCTCAGATGCGTACAGGTTATCTTGATAATATAACGATATTCCTGGATAGCCACAATATTAAAGTATATATTGGTATCCCCTAATCGGACGTTCGCCTGCCTGCTACAATCAGGCATACCGGCTCAGCTTCTCCTTGAAGATAACCCGGGTTGGCGCTATATAATTGGATTTTTCCGCGCCAAACCGGCAAGGAATAGAGTGTGTAGTAAACAAAAGGAGTGTTGTATGGAAGAAGTACGCGTTCGCTTTCCCCCCAGCCCCACCGGCTATTTGCATATCGGTGGCGCCCGGACAGCGTTGTTTAATTGGCTGTTTGCCAAGAAACATAACGGCAAGCTGATATTACGGATCGAAGACACCGACGAGGAACGATCCACCCAGGAGTCGATAGACGGCATTCTCGACGGTATGCAATGGCTCGGTCTTGATTGGGACGAGGGCCCTTATTTTCAGACCGAATTTGCCGCCGACCATATCGAAGCCGCCAACACACTTTTGGCCTCAGGCAACGCCTACAAATGCTTTTGCACTAAGGAAGACCTGGAGAACAAACGGGAAGCAGCGCTTGCCGCCAAACGGGAAGTCGGCTACGACGGAACCTGCCGTCACCTGAGTGCTGAAGATGTCCGCACGAAAGAAGACCTCGGCCTTCCCTTTGTCATTCGGTTCAAAGTGCCTACCCGCCAGGGAACGCTTGCGTATTCTGACGAGGTTTTAGGATGTATCGAACGCGCCTACTCCGATATTGAAGATTTCGTCATCGTCCGTTCCAACGGCAAACCGCTCTACCTGTTGTGCAACGTAGTTGACGACATCCGCGACCGCATCACCCACGTCATTCGCGGCCAGGATCACATGACCAACACCACCCGTCAGGTGCTGCTCTACGAGGCACTGCAGGCAAAAATTCCTGTTTTTGCCCATATGCCGCTTACTCTGGATCTGCAGAAACGGAAAATTTCCAAACGCAGCCACGGCGAAGTGGTCGCGGTTCAGTATTACCGGGACAAAGGCTTTATCCCCTGGGCCCTGTGCAATTTCCTCTGCCTGCTTGGCTGGAACCCCGGCACGGATAAAGAATTTTTCACCCGCGAGGAACTGATTGAGGCCTTTACCCTGTCCCGAATCAGCAAGGTCAATTCAGTATTTAACTACAAACCGGGCGATCCTAAGTTTTTCACCGACCCCAAGCTGATTGCCATCAACGAACATTATTTGCGCACCATGGATCTGAGCCAACTCGGTGCACTCGTTCGCAAGGAATTGGAACAGGAAGGCCTTTGGGATCCGTCTTTCGAAACGAACAGGCGCGAATGGTACCTGGCAACGCTGAACATGATCCGTGATCGTTTCCACACGCTCAAAGATTTCACTACCGCCGGGCGTGCTTATTTTTCCGACGAGTATGCAATCGACCCTAAACCGCTGGCCAAAAACGTCCTCAAGTTTCCGGATTTGGCAACCTGGCTGCCTCAACTGGCGCAGCGTTTTGCCGCCCTGCCTGAATTCACCGTCGAAGAAACCGAACGGGTTTCCCGAGAAATGGCTGATGAACTGCAAGTCAAACCCGGTGTACTGATCAACGGCATGCGGACTGTACTCACCGGCCAGTTGGCCGGTCCTTCGATGTTCGATATTGTGATCACCTTGGGCCGGGAAAAGGTTGTTGCCCGCTTGAACCGTATCGATCATCTTTTCGCCGCTGCATAACTTTTTCAACCGGAATATACACCCATGACAACAGAAAAAGATAGCGCAAGCAAACCTCTCGACTTCATCCGCCAGATCATTGCGGACGATCTCAGCTCCGGAAAACACCAGACCATTGTCACCCGTTTCCCTCCCGAACCCAACGGATTTCTCCATATCGGTCACGCTAAATCCATCTGCCTTAATTTCGGGGTGGCCGAAGAGAACAACGCCATTTGCCACCTGCGTTTTGACGACACCAACCCCGGAAAGGAATCCACGGAATATGTCGAATCCATTCAACGAGATGTCCGTTGGCTGGGCTTTGACTGGGGCCCCCATCTATACTATGCCTCCGACTATTTCGACCAGTTACATGGTTTTGCCATCCAACTGATCAAAAAAGGCAAAGCCTACGTCTGTCATCTCAATGCCGATGAAATCAGGGAATACCGCGGCACTCTAACCGAACCAGGCAAAGAAAGCCCCTACCGCAACCGGTCGGTTGAAGAAAACCTGACGCTGTTTGCGCAGATGCAAAATGGGGAGTTCGAAGAGGGGACCTGTGTTTTGCGAGCCAAAATCGATATGACCTCGCCTAACATCATCATGCGCGATCCGGTTATCTACCGCATTATGAAAACCAGTCATCACCGTACCGGCGACAAATGGTGCATTTACCCGATGTACGATTTTACCCACTGCCTGTCCGACATGCTGGAAGAAATCACCCATTCCCTCTGCACGCTGGAGTTCGAGAACAACCGAGCCCTGTACGACTGGGTACTGGACACGCTGGAAACACCCAACCATCCGCGACAGATCGAATTTGCCCGCCTCAATATCAACTACACGGTCACCAGTAAAAGAAAACTCCTGCAACTGGTGGACGAAGGCCTCGTTTCCGGATGGGACGATCCGAGAATGCTGACCCTTTCGGGCCTCCGCCGCCGTGGCTATACACCAGCCTCGATTCGAAATTTCTGTGCCACCATCGGTATCGGCAAACGCGAGTCATGGATCGATATGGGGGTACTGGAAAACGCCATCCGTGACGACCTCAACGAAAACGCCCGCCGGGTTTTCGGGGTGCTCGATCCGCTCAAAGTTGTGATCACCAACTACCCGGAAGGACAGACTGAGGACATGGTCGCTCAAAATCATCCCCAGCATCCGGAGATGGGCGAGCGTATCGTACCTTTTTCCCGTGAAATATACATTGAGCGATCGGATTTCATGGAAAATGCGCCGAAAAAATTCTTCCGGATGAGTGTGGGTCGAGAAGTGCGGTTGCGGTATGCCTATCTCATTACCTGCCAGGAAGCGATAAAGGATAGCGAGGGTAACATCCTGGAACTGCATTGCACCTACGATCCCGAAACCAAAGGCGGCTCAGCTCCTGATGGACGCAAGGTCAAGGGCACCATTCACTGGGTTTCCGCTCCCCATGCGCTGCAGGCCGAGGTACGGCTCTACGACCGGTTGTTCACCGCCGAATACCCGGATATGGATAAAGAGAAAAGCTTTAAAGAATTTCTCAACCCGGAATCCCTCACCATCCTCAAGACCTGCATGCTCGAACCGGCACTGATCGAGGCCGTCAGCGAAGACCGATTCCAATTCGAACGGCAGGGATATTTCTGCCTCGACAGCGTGGAAAGCACAGCGAACAAACCGGTATTCAACCGGATCGTCACCCTGCGTGACAGCTGGGCCAAACTCAACCAATAAGATAATCTCTCCCATGCCACTCATCAATCTACGAAAAATGGCCATTAATCAAAGCGGCACTATTGTCGCTGTCAAGGTGAGCGGGGAACTCGGTCGTCGTATCCGGGAAATGGGCCTGGTTCCCGGTACTGAAATCACCATAAAACAGCGAGCCCCCTTGAATGATCCGGTAGCCCTTCGAGTCATGGGGGGCACCCTGACCTTGCGCAACAACGAGGCGGATTATATCGAGGTAGAAATCCCCGCCTGACCTGTTCAACAGAGGGCAGTCCCACCTGCCCTCTGCTCGTCGCCTCCCTGAATCGAGCATTCGTTTTTCATGCGAATTCATACATTTTTGTCGTGCCGCCCCCCTCTTCCCTCTTCTTGGAAAATCCTTTTTTTCTCCTTCCCTGCCTTGGCAAAGCTGTTGACAGTGACCATTGTTTGGAGTACCTAACAAATACCGATTTTTTTGGTTGTACTGTTCGGGATTACCTTTTTTTTATCCCGAGGCGAACATACCCGGGCCCACAGGCAAGATGAATCTCTACCAGGTATAATTTTGTTCATGTCAAAAAACAGACCCGATACGTCCTGCCTCCTGCTCAGCGATCTCACCGCCCGATGTCAGCGTCGACGAAAGTGTGACCGGCAATCAATGCCAAGCGGCACGCCGCTACCTGAAACCTGCTGCAAAGGCAGGGTACGGGTTTGTGCCATTAATGGTGACCGAAGGACCTGTGCTAAAATGGCCCATCTCGGAGTGTTACCCGGTTCTGAGCTCGAACTGCTCTGTAAAGGAAGCGGGCATCAGTGCATGATCAAGGTCAACGGTTGCACCATTAGCCTTGATGCACCCAGCGCTGCCAATATCCTTGTTGCTCCGATCTGACAAACCGAGCATCAGTGGTATCCCCTTTCGTAAATTGCCCCTCTATAATTCGAGTGTATCAGTACGGGCGAGGCAGAAAGACCCAAAAAAATCGTTGCCGTGGAATGGAGGAAAAAAATGCAGAACATTATTGTATTACTTGCTATTGCCGGTGCCGTTGTTTTCATAGGGATACGGATGTGGAAGACGCTGCGTGACCCGAAAAATATTTCCTGCGGTTGCGGCTGTTCGGGTTGCGGTTCCGCTTCAAACTGTTCGTCGCAAAAAACAACACTCCCTTTGCATAAACCCTGATGCTGCTGACAATCCGTCGCATGTTCATTCCTGTTGTCCAACCGTTTGATCATATTCGACCCATGCGACAACTCTTTGCAACGTGGGATTTTTCCCCTCTGAAGCTTACTTCTTCCTCCCCCACAAGAGACACCAGACAGTAACCGCTTTCGATTCAGCGACCTTACCAATTTCAACGCGCAACAGAACACTCCATGGATAACGCCATCACCGTCACTCTGGCCGGCAACCCCAACGCCGGAAAAACCACCCTTTTTAACCACCTCACCGGCGCCCGTCAGCACGTGGGCAATTATCCCGGGATAACGGTTGAACAAAAAGAAGGTTGCTGCCTACACCAGGGCCGAGGCCTGCGTGTGGTTGACCTGCCGGGCACATATTCCTTGACCGCCTATTCGGTTGAAGAACTGGTGGCTCGCGATTTTCTGGTCAATGAAAAGCCCGATGTGGTCGTCGATGTGGTTGACGCTTCCAACCTGGAGCGAAATCTTTATCTCAGCTGTCAGTTTCTCGAACTGGGCGTACCGCTGGTCATAGCGTTGAATATGATTGATGTAGCCGAAAAAAGAGGGATAACCATCCATGCGGAAAAGCTGAGCGAGCGACTAGGCATTCCGATCATTCCAGTGGTTGCCCGAACAGGCAAGGGAGTGGATCAACTGCTCAATACGGTACTGGAGGTTGCCGCCGCCAAAACCAAGCCACAGCCGGCGTTTCTCCGCTACGGTTCAGATATCGATGAGGCACTTTCTGAGATGATGCCCGTTATCAGGAAATGTCCGGAGTTGACTGCTATCTATCCGGAACGCTGGATTGGGGTGAAATTCCTGGAGAACGATGACCAGATCGTCCAGAAAACAATCGCCGTCAATCCGGAGGCCGCTGCACAACTGAACAAACGCTGTGACGAAGTGGTCAACCACCTGCAGAACACTCTTGGTGTCTATCCGGAGGCAGTCATCGCCGACCACCGCTACGGCTTTATTAAATCAATTCTGCATCAGGGCATCATCACCAGGAAATTTGTTGCCGACCGGCTCTATGCCTCGGACAAGATCGACAAAATCGTTACCCACCGGCTCCTCGGGCCCCTGATTATGGCCGCGGTACTGTTTGGCCTGTACACCTTCACCTTCAGCTACAGCACGGTTCTGGTGGACTGGTTGGCAACCTTTTTCTCCTTGCTCAACAGCAGTATCGATGCCCTGCTTCCCGATGGACCGGTAAAGTCGATGATCACCTCCGGGGTGGTAGACGGTGTCGGTGGTGTACTCGGTTTTGTGCCGATCATCATGTTTATGTTTTTCGGTATCGCTATCCTTGAGGATTCAGGGTACTTGGCCCGGGTCGCCTTTATGATGGACCGCATCTTTCATTTTTTTGGCTTGCACGGGTCCTCGGTCATGCCCTTTATCGTCTCAGGAGGCATTGCCGGCGGCTGTGCCGTTCCCGGCGTCATGGCGGCCCGTACGCTCCGTTCACCCAAAGAGCGGCTGGCCACCCTCCTGACCGTGCCTTTCATGAACTGCGGTGCTAAACTGCCGGTCCTTACGCTGCTGATCGGTACCTTTTTCTCAGCGCATCAAGCTCGCTACATGTTCCTTGCCACCTTGGCCGCCTGGATCGTTGCCCTGTGCGCAGCCAAGTTCCTGCGAATGACCGTACTCCGCGGGCCATCAACCCCCTTTGTCATGGAACTGCCCCCCTACCGGTTTCCCACGCTGAAAGGATTAGCGATCCATACCTGGGAGCGAACCTGGCAATATATAAAAAAGGCAGGGACCGTGATCCTCGGCATCTCAATTCTTATCTGGGCGATGATGACCTACCCTGGATTGCCGGTGGAGCGGGTGAATCACTATGAACAGCAACGGCAACTGACACAGGCGACCTATGGACCGGGAGCACAGGAAGAATTAACCAAAGCGTTGCAGCATATCAAGGCGAACGAGGCCATGGAAAAGCTCAGGCATTCCTTAGGTGGCCGCATCGGTATTGCCATGGAAAGTCTCAGCCGTTACGCGGGTATTGACTGGCGTACCAACATTGCCCTGCTCGGCGGCTTTGCGGCCAAAGAAGTAATCATTTCGACGCTGGGAACGGCCTACTCGCTGGGGGATGTCGATCCCGAAGACTCAGCCTCGCTCAGTCAACGGCTCGCCCGGGATGCGAATTGGAATCCGGTGGTGGCCCTTGCCGTGCTGGTGTTCATCATGTTTTACGCCCCCTGTTTTGTCACGGTAATCTGTATTGCCAAGGAGGCGGGTTCATGGAAATGGGCTGCTTTTTCCATAACTTTCAATACCCTGTTTGCCTACTGCATGGCGGTAGCTATCTACCAGATCGGTGCCCTGCTTTATCTCCACTGAGCAGCCCTACCTGTGATGAGCAGCAATCAGGCCTTGTAGTCGCAGAAGCGACGCAGCACTTCTGCCATTTCATCACCAGACAGCAGCGGCGGCTCGGTAACCTGCAGGGCTTGAAGGTACATCCGCGCCAGGGTTTCGACCTCAATTGCCAGGGTCAGCACCTGGTCAAGGTGGGCGGCAAAACAGACCATGCCATGGTGGGCAAGGAGCACGGCAAATCGGCCGCGTAACCCCTCGATTACCGTATCCGACAAGGACTGAGTACCGAAGGTGGCATAGGGAGCACATCGGATGGAATCCCCGCCGGCCATGGCAACCATATAGTGAAAGGGCGGGATCGATCGTTCCAGGCAGGCCAGGGTGGTGCAATACAGAGCATGGGCATGAAGGATGCAACCCGCCTGAGGGTAGTGTTGATAAATATCGCGGTGCATCCGCCACTCGGAGGATGGTTTACGCCTCCCCTGCGGCTGGCCTTGCCAGTCAAGCCAAACCACATCGGCAGGCACACACTGCTCATACGCCAAGGCCGAAGGGGTAATGAAAAACCCCTGCCCGCTGCGCATACTGATATTGCCGGAGGTGCCCTGATTCAACCCCCGTTCGTTCATGGCTCGGGCGGTTGCCAGCAGATGTTCCCGCGGATCGGATGCCACCATCAGCGCTGCTCCGGATACAGTCCGAGCAGTCCTGCGCGGCTCGCGTTGCAAACTCCCCGTTCAGTGATCAGACCGGTGACCAGGCGAGCAGGGGTCACGTCAAAAGCCGGGTTCACAGCAGGGGTTGCGGCAGGGGCTACCGCTATCGTCCGCACCGTGCCATCCGGATCCTGTCCTTGGATCTGCAGCACCTCTTCTTGCCCCCTTTCTTCTATGGGGATTTCCGCCACACCATCATCCACTGTCCAATCCACGGTAGAACCGGGCAGCGCCACGTAAAAAGGCACCCCGTTGTCGGCGGCAGCCAATGCTTTGAGATAGGTCCCGATCTTGTTGCAGACATCACCGCTGGCCGTAGTGCGATCGGTACCGACAATACACAGGTCAACGCTGCCATGCTGCATAAGATGTCCGCCCGCATTATCAACAATCAGGTGATGGGGCACACCTGCGGCCACCAGCTCCCAGGCGGTCAGCGATGCACCCTGATTGCGCGGTCGGGTCTCGTCCACCCAGACATGAACCGGAATACCATCCGCTACTGCTTTGTAAATCGGGGCCAGAGCCGTTCCCCAATCCACAGTGGCTAACCAACCGGCATTGCAATGGGTGAGGATGTTGACCGGCTCCTTTTGCCCTTTCCTATGCCAGATTTCCTCGATCAGTTTGCCCCCGTGCTTGCCAATGGCCTCGTTGGTTGCCACATCCTCTTCGCAGATACGCCCGGCTTCTCGGTAGGCCTCTGTCAATCGCTGGTCTTCTCCCAAGGGTAGTAAAACCCGCAGCATCCGCTCTACGGCCCAACGCAGATTGATCGCCGTGGGCCGGCATGCAATCAGATGCGCGGCCATATCAGTCAGCGCTGACGAGGAGGTTCCCTGCCGTAGCCCCAGACAGATACCATAGGCTGCGGTCGCCCCGATGAGCGGTGCACCGCGAACCAACATCCGGCTGATCGCATCCATGGCATCCTTCAGGTTGTCCAGGCGAGCCACTACAAAACGAAAAGGCAGCTGAGTTTGGTCAATGATTTCCACACCAACACCATCCGCTGCCAGCCAGATTGATCGATACGCCTGCCCGTCTACCTTCAAGAGAACACCTCCATATTATGCATTTACTGGCTGACCACCGGAATCATCTCCAGCGCTCCCGCAATAACCTTCTGTTCCTTTACAACCCCATTTCATGGGATGGACACTACCTAACAGAAACAAAGAGGGTCAAGTTAATTTTCAAAACCCCGGGCTGTTGAATGCATCCCCGGCAAATGATTCCAGACAATGAGAACAGCGCCTACTTGAGGATACATGTCCCTTGGATTTCCCCGTTAAGCCTTCTCTGATAACCTGCAGTTTTTTATATCTTCATATACAATTGCCTTTTTTCGCCCACACCTTGTGGTATGTTTAAGCTGTACACTAAAAATAGAGAGTCCCTTTTGCCGTACTAAACGTGCGAACATTGAAACATTGAGCCAGAATGTTTTGCTAGAGTCTCCAGAGGCTACCACCCCACACATTCCCTACAGCTGACCGCCCATGAACAGTTCGCACGATGTCCTTCATAATCTCAAGGTATCCGGCAATTTGCCGAGCATGCCCCAGGTGCTGGTGCAGCTGATTGACAGCTGTCACAATCCCGAAATCAAACTCCAGACCATTGCTCGCATTGTCGAAAAAGACGCAGCCATCAGCGCCAAACTGCTCCAACTGGTTAACTCGGCTTTGATCGGTGCCCGCAAGACCTTCACCGCCATCGAGCAGGCCGTCGTCTACCTGGGGGCTGACACGGTCCGGAATCTGGCTGTCAGTGTTTCAGTGCAACAGGTTTTTCGCCGGGTCGAAACCAACGGTCTGCTCTCCATTGATAGATTTTGGCATCATTCGTATCTCAATGCCGTCCTTGCCCGGAAAATTGCTGACATCACCGGCTACCCACACCCCTCCGAGGCCTATTTAACCGGTCTTCTGCACGATATCGGCAAACTCTTGCTATGGATGGCCTTTCCCGGAAAATATGCGCCGTTGCTGCTCAAAGGAGTGCGCTGCACCAACGGTCGACTCGCTTTCCTGGAAAATGAAAAATTGCATATCAATCACTGCGAGGCTGGTGCCTGGCTTTGCGAACAGTGGCGCCTCCCGGCCCTGCTTGCCGATGCCATCCGTTATCATCACCATCCCCTTGACGAGGTCGAATTGGCTTTGCCGCTAACCAAAATCGCCAGTCTTGCCGATATGCTCAGCCACAGCGATACGCCCGGCCCGGAAGCGCTTGAAGCCGCCCAACGACTTGTGCAACTTTCGCCAACGCAGGTCGATACGCTGTACGATGGCCTTGACGAACACATCGCCACAATTGCCGATCAACTTGGAATTCGTGTTCCACAAGCCGCTAAAACCTCCCACGATAAGGAGCCGGAAAGCGAGGAAACCCATCGGGAAACCTCATTAGGATTAATCAACCGGGTTCGGGATATCACCCAGATACACGGCGTACTCGATACCCTGCTGCGCGCCGAAAACACGGAAGCGATTGTGGACGCAGTGGAACAGGGGTTGAAAATTCTCTTTAACGAAGACACCTGTCTCATTTTACTGCACAATGCCACTACCGGCGCGTTGCACGCCCATGCCTCTCCCAACAACAAGCTGATACGGGAGACTGCGGGCTTCACCTTGTTCCTCGAACGCCACGGCAACAGTCTGCCTGCCCAGGCCGTCCAACAGCAGCGCATTCTTCACAGTTTCATGCATAAGTCGGAAAGCAAAGGCCCGGTTCATCTCCTTGACGCCCAACTGCTGCACCTTCTTGGCTCCGAGGGCATGCTGGCTTTACCGATGGTTTACCGGGACGAGTTTCAAGGACTTATCCTCATTGGCCTTATGGAAAAATCGCATCGCTCGCTGAGCGGTCAGGCCCAATCATTACGCCTGATCGCCAATCACGCAGCCATAACCCTGTATCTGGAACGGATGAAATTGGCCCAGGCAGAACGGATTGCCGCTGAACGCATCCAGTCGGCAGGCCTGGTTGCCAGAAAAATAGCCCATGAAATCAATAATCCGCTCGCCATCCTCCGCAACTACATCTATATTCTCGGCGGTAAAAATAAAAACGGCGAGGCTGTTGACAAGGAACTGGCGATTATCGACCAGGAGTTGGAACGGATCAGCCACATTACGCTGGGTCTTGAAGATCTGGCTCATGAGCAGACCGATCTGAACCTGGAGAGTACGGACCTGCACCAGCACCTGGAGGAAACCCTCCGCCTGTTCCAGCCGGCCCCCGGCGCGGACCAACCGATTTCCCTGACCTATGTGCCATGGGAGCAACCGCTCACCATTCGTACCGATGCACAATGCCTGCGCCAGATCATGCAGAATCTTCTCGGCAACGCCGTGGATGCTCTGAACGGGCGCGGCCGTATTATTGTCCGTACCGCCTCCAGGCCGGGTATCGTGGAGATTTCGGTGGAAGATGACGGCCCGGGCATCGATCCTTCGATGGAAGGCGACCTCTTTAAAACCGGGACGTCAACCAAAAAGGGTCGCCATGGCGGTTTCGGCCTTGCCATTGTCCAAAAACTGGTCCACCGGTTAGGTGGTACCATTGACTATGAATCCAGCCGCGGACGTACTGTATTCACCCTGATCCTTCCCGCCTGAAGACCTTGTCCCTATTGGAATACGGCCCTTTTTTCCAATGGACATTTACCAACAAACAGGCTTGAATGGTTTCATGCAGATTCAACCTTATTCTACTTCGCCATCCATTGCTCGCAGCTTCCTGCCAACCTCTCCTGACAGAGAAACTCCATACCCATGATACATTCCGTGCTCATCATCGATGATGAAGTTCAATTCTGCAACAGCCTGGAAGTATTATTACATGCAGAGGATTACCACGTAGACTCTGTTCATTCCGGTGAGCAGGCCTTCCGATTTCTGCAGCAGCAAGCCTATTCGGTCGCGCTGGTTGATATCAACTTACCTGACATCAGCGGCAACCAGATTGCCGCCCGGATTGTCAACGAATACCCCGAAACCGCAGTCATCATCCTGACCGGCAATGCCAGCATCGATAGTGCCGTGGAATCGCTCCGTCTCGGGGTGTACGATTATCTTCGCAAACCCTGCTCACCCAGGCGTCTGGTCCGAACCATCGCCAGAAGTATTCAGCACAACAAACTCAAGCAGGATTTGCACAACAGTGAAAAGCGATTTCGCCAGTTGGCACAAGCCACGTGGGAAGGAATTATTATCTACGAACGAGGCAAACTCCTGCAAACCAACAGCCAATTGTGCAAAATGTTTGGTTATCAGGAAAACGAACTGCTGGGTAAACAGATTTTCGATGTGCTGTTGAAGCGCGACTCCATTCAGACCATGGATCTGCCAACCGAGCCCGAAATTATCGGACCATTCGCGGCCCGGGGTGTCAAAAAAGACGGTACCACCTTTCCGGTTGAGATTCGGGGCAAACACATCGATTACCAGGGACGCCAGGTGCAGGTTGCCGCCATCCGTGATATCACCGACAGCGAAATCGCCATGCAGCAACGAATGACGCTGATGGAAAAACTGGCGGATGCCCAGCGCATGGAGTCGCTTGGCCTGATGGCCAGTTCCGTTGCCCATGACCTCAACAACATCATGTGCGGAATCATCACCTATCCGGAATTGCTGCTCATGGATCTGGGCAAGGATTTCAAATATCGGGAAGAACTGGTGATGATTCGCGAAGCCGGAAAAAGGGCGGCCGCAGTAGTCAGCGATCTGCTGACAGTTGCCAGGGGGGCGACCTGTACAAAAGAAGTCCACAATGTCAACGTATTAATATCCAACTATCTCAAATCGGTTGAATTCAAAGAGATAACCCAACGCTATCCCCATATAAGATACACTTCCTACCTGGAGGGCAAACTACTTAATATCAATTGTTCCGCGCTCCATCTCTCTAAATCGATCATGAACCTGGTTAACAATGCCGCCGAGGCGATTCAAACCAAAGGTGAAATCATCCTGTCCACCAAAAACGTTCGCTTCACCAGTCCCTACCATGGGTATGAAACCATGGAACCCGGAGAATATGTGCTGATTTCTGTGGAAGATGATGGTCCCGGTATTTCGGAAAAAGACATCAAGCAGATTTTCAGTCCTTTCTACAGCAAAAAAATGATGGGCCGCAGCGGTACCGGACTGGGCCTGGCGGTTGTCTGGAATACGGTGCATGACCACGGCGGGTATATCGATGTAACCAGCAGTAAGACAGGTTCGCTGTTCTCTCTCTATTTTCCGGTGGACAGGTATGGTGTCTATGAACCGGCACAACAGTCTCCGCTTATCAGCCCGCACCGTGGCAATGGTCAGAAAATTCTGGTGGTTGACGATCAAAAAAGCCAACGGGACATTGCCAGCCGCTTGCTCGCTCGGCTCGGATACCAGACCCATGCAGTCCAATCGGGCGAAGAGGCGGTCGAATTCATCAAAAAAGCTCCTGTGGACCTGGTCATTCTCGACATGCTCATGGACCCGGGCATCAACGGCTGCGAAACCTACAGGCAGATGATCCAACACGTGCCTGGCCAGAAAGCTATTATCACCAGCGGCTACTCGGACATCGAAAACATTAACCAGGCCATGGATCTCGGTATCAGCCAATTCATCAAAAAGCCCTACTCCCTCCACGAACTCGCCCAGGCCCTCAAGGTCGAGATGAGTTCCGAGCAGTCTTCAGTTTAACTCGGGAAATCAGGAAAATGGCGGCTCGGTTAATCCCCTGACGCCTACGCACCTGAAACCAACGTCTTTTCGCCTTCCGGGAAACAGGAATTTTATCGAAGTATTTCCCGTGCCATGTGCCGATACCAGCACCCACGCTATCTGTATTATGACAAACCGGTATTCCTGTTGTCGACAAAGAGTGGTATGATAGCGACCAGTTAAGCAACCCAATCCAGAAGACAGACTGAAAGGATCGGACACGGCTGATACTTCGATTGCAAGACAGTGCACACCTTCTCCATTTCAATGAATTCTAAGGATTTTTCATGACACGCCCTCCATTCTTTCTCCGCCGTTCCTGTTTCATCTTTCAGGAGACCCGCCGATGAAAAAAGCATTCCAAATTCTTTTCCTGCCTTTTTACTGGCTGTGGAAATGCCTCAGCTCAGGATTGGCAGTGCTTACCAACCTGATTTTTCTCAGTCTGTTGCTGGCGATCCTTGTCATGCTTTTCTACACGCCCAAGGTTTCCATCCCGGACAAAGCGGCGCTGATCCTTGCCCTTGAAGGTGATATCGTTGAGGAACGCTCGCCCATGGATCCCATGACCAGAGTTTTCAACAATCTGGCCGGGGTGCCGTTACACGAAGAGATCTTCCTCCAGGACATTATCGACACCATCTATACCGCGGCCGACGACCAGCGGATCCAACTGCTGGTGCTGAATCCCACCCGCTTGGGTGACGCCAATCTGGACCAGATCCAAACGATCGGTCTGGCACTTGAATACTTCAAAGGAACGGGTAAGGAGGTTATCGCCGTGGGCGACACCTTCAACCAGGGCCAGTACTACCTGGCCTCCTGGGCCGACAAAATCTACCTCCACCCCATGGGAGCGGTGCATATTCGAGGATTTGCCGTGAACCGCCTCTACATGCAGGATCTGCTCGACAAATTGGCTGTCAATGTGCATGTTTTTCGTGTGGGAACCTATAAGTCAGCAGTGGAGCCCTTTCTCCGTAACGATATGTCAACGGAGGACAGGGAGGCCAACAGGCTGTGGCTCGGCAACCTTTGGAATACCTATAGCGCCGATATCGCCAAGCACCGAAAAATCACGGTGGGAAGGCTCGAAGAAAATATCAATAACCTTGTGCCGCAGCTGGCCGCGGTCAATGGCGACCGCGGTCAGTTGGCTCTGGCCACCGGCCTGGTGGACGGATTAAGGACCCACGAGCAGATGGAGCAGCTGATCAAGAACATGGTCGGTTCGTCCACGGCCGACAATCAGTTCAACCACGTCGGTTTCCAAGACTATCTGCAGACCGTCACCCCATCCTATACAAAGACCAAAGGCAAGAATGAGCTCATTGCGATTATCGCTGCCTCAGGTACCCTTATGTACGGCAAGGATGCCATCGGCCAGATCGGCTCCGACGACCTGATCAAAGCCATTCGCAAGGCGCGTCAGGATAAACGGGTCAAGGCTATTGTTCTGCGAATCAACACCGGCGGCGGCAGCGCCATCGCTTCTGAATTGATCCGTCAGGAACTGCTGGTGGCTAAAAAGGAAGGAAAGAAAATCGTGGTTTCCATGGCCGCCATGACAGCCTCCGGAGGATACTGGCTGGCTGCCGACGCCGATGTCATTATGGCCTCTCCGGTCACGCTCACCGGGTCCATCGGTGTTTTCGGAGCAGTGCCCACCGTGGAGAAGACACTTGCCAAGATCGGTATCCATGGGGATGGTGTAGGCACCACTGCTATTGCCCGCTTCGGCAACCTCACCACCGCCATGAGCGATACAGAAAAAGCCGCGTTCCAGTTGGACGTCGAAAACGGGTACAGACGGTTTCTCGAAATTGTGGCCGCGGGGCGGAAGATGCCTGTCGCGGATGTGGAAAAAATTGCCGAAGGACGGGTGTGGGATGGCGCGACTGCCCTGCACCTGGGATTGGTCGATAAACTCGGCAACCTTGAGGATGCCATTGCCGAGGCAGCAAAACTGGCTCAGGTACCGAAAGAAAATGGCTATTTCATTGAATTAGCCCCTGAAAATTACCTCGAACGTTTCAGGCGGTTGGAACAACCGGCTGAGGCTTTGGCAGCACGATGGGGTACCTTTCCCCTGCTGCCGGCGCTGTTGCAACGGCCGGTGATCGATCAGGTCGAGGTACTGTGCCAGAGCGGCGATCCCGCCCGGTTATACGCGCACAGTCTGCTGCCATTATCGACCGTGTTCTTTGAATAATCGAAAAAGACCCGCAAAGCCATTCCCTGCCCGGCCCGCTGATTTTGGGATATCCGGGCAGGTTGCGTCAACCGTTGCTCATCCCTTAAGTACAGCCAGGGGCTGCAACTCGACCACAACCTCGACCAGATCCTGTTGATTCCCGATGACCTCGCCGATATCCTTGTAGGCCCCTGGTGCCTCCTCCAAGTCGCTGCGGCGACGGATGGAGTGGATAACATGGCGGGCATTGAGTTTGCCGATCTCCTCCTGCAGGTTGAGAACCCGCTGCGCCTCCTTGCGGCCAAGAACGCGACCGGCCCCGTGGGAGCAGGACATGAACGACTGCGGATTGCCCAGCCCCCGAACAATGTAGCTGAGGCTGCCTTGGGAACCGGGAATAATGCCGTATTCCCCGCTGAAGGCACGAGTGGCCCCTTTGCGGTGCACCCAGACCTCCTTTGAGAAATGGGTCTCCTTGGCCGCATAATTGTGCGCGACATCCAGGGCTTCCTCAAATTCCGAACAACCGGTGATATCGGCAACAATCTCCTGGAACACAGCTATCATTAGCCGACGGTTGGCCCGGGCAAAAGCGACGCAGTATTCCATTTCTTGCAAGTAGCGCTGGGCTTCGATCGAGGCAAGCGGCAGGGCGGCCAGTTGCCACTCTTTGGGAATTGCATATTTCCCGCTTGTTTTCGCCATCTTGACAGCCACGTTGTTGTAGAAACCAGCAACCTTAAAGCCAAGATTCCTGCTGCCGGAATGAACCATGAGCCAGATCCGGTTATCGCTGCCCTGCTGCATCTCCATAAAATGATTGCCGCCCCCCAAGGTACCCACCTGCCTGCGGGCGCTTTCAAACTCACTGGCCACCACCGGCAGATCCCGCTCCCGGGTGTCGAGATCAGGCAATGCATGCAACGGCTGGGGTTGAGTGTGATGTTTAAATCCAAGGGGAACGGCGGCGCGCAATCCCGAAAGAATCTTCTTCAGTTGCACCGGTTCCACCTCGGTCAAACCGGTACGTACCGCCCGCATGCCGCAACCGATGTCAACGCCGACCCCGTTGGGAATAATTGCTCCGGTAGTGGCCAGCACCCCTCCGATCGGCATGCCATAGCCCACATGGGCATCGGCCATGATGGCGATATGGTGGAAGGCGCAGGGCAGATTCGCCAGATTTTTTGCTTGCGCCAGGGCCTCGAGATCCAACTGGTCCAGCCAAAGCAGCAGTGGAATTTTTTCGGTTGTTATGATCTGTTGCACAGTGGCCTCTTGCTCTCTTTAATTTCCAGTATATAGTGCAGCCTCATGAAACGGCATCCGCACACGGTATGGCATTTCTCTGCGCCAACCTGTTCAATGTCCGGTGATTCCCCAAAACGATGACCAACTGTTTATATGCTATGCTTACACACGACTCGCTCATCCATCTCTGGCTGCACCTCGGCTGGCCACTGCTCCGCCTGCTTATCTACCTTGCCATCGGCCTGCTGGTGGCCCTGTTCATTGAATCGCTCAACTGGACACGGAAGATCGCTGTTGTAGCCAAGCCGCTGACCCGCTTCGGTCATATGTCGCCGATCACCGGCGCCGCCTTTTCCCTTTGTTTCTTTTCTGGGATGGCGGCCAACACCATGCTGGCAGAGGGATACGAAAAAAAACAATTGAGCCGCAAAGAACTTATTTTCTCGAACCTCTTCAATAGCTTGCCCAGCAATTTTCTGCACCTGCCCACGACCTTTTTCATTGCCGCCCCCATCATCAAGAGTGCCGCCTTTGTCTATATTGGCTTAACCATCAGTGCCGCCATTTTTCGCACCCTGTTCATCGCTGTGCTGTCCCGGTTGCTGTTTCCTGCCTCCAACACGGAACTCGCCGAACCTGAGAGGCCCCAACGCGATCAGGGATCTCCTTTCCGCGTCGCTCTGCACAACACCATGAAACGGTTCAAGCGGCGCATTCGAAAAATTATCAGTTACACCGTGCCGATTTATATCTTTTTTTATTACTTGAGCGAGGCCGGATTTTTCGATGCTGCCGAACTGTTCATCAGCCAGCATCTTTCCTGGCTGTCCTGGCTCTCCCCCCAGGCTATATCGATCCTCACTTTCCAAATGGCCGCTGAGTTCACCGCCGGCCTGGCCGCCGCCGGCGCATTGCTGGCCAGTGGTTCCATGAGTTCGCAGGAAATCGTTCTTGTGCTGCTGATCGGCAACATCCTGTCGTCGCCGATCCGGGCCATCCGCCATCAATATCCGTACTACGCAGGTATCTTCAAACCGCTGTTGGCTGCGGAACTCATTTTTTTCAGCCAAACTTTCCGGGCAATCAGCATAGTTTTAGTTGCGGCCCTGTATTATATTATAATCATGTAATTTTCGGTGACAAACACGCTTCGCGAAAGCGTCAAAACAGCCCGCATCAACCGAGGAGCAACAGATGAAAAAATCCGTACTGGTCGCTATTGACGGTTCTGTATTCAGCTGCAACAGTCTTGATTATCTCGCAAAAATTTTTGGCCCGGACCGTAACCTCTCCGTACATCTGCTTAGCGTTGTCCCGGCCGGGAGTGCCGGCAAAGAATGGATGTTCGAGGTGGATCCCCATCGTACGCATTCCCCGGCAGCGGAAAAACGTTCCCTTCTCGCTCGCAAACACCTCAATGATGCAGAAGATCGACTGATCCGTAACGGTTTCAGTAAAGAACAGATTCAATCCAACGTTAAAATTGCCACCAGTGGAATCTGTGCCACCATCCGTGATGAGGCCGAACGAGGGCAGTACGATAGCGTCATGATCGGACGCCGCGGCTTGGGGGCTGTGGGCAACCTGTTCTTTGGCAGCACTTCGGGTGAAATGATCGACAAGTGCCATACAACACCGCTATGGATCGTTGACGGCGATGTCACGTCCACCCGCTTTCTGCTGGCAGTTCATAATCACCCTGCCTCCCTGATGGCAGCGGACCACTTGGCTTTTATTCTCAAAGACCATCCAAGCGCGGAGATCTGCCTGTATCACTCGAATTCGGTGTTTGGCTCACAGGAATCTGCAAAAGCCGAGGATTTCCACGGACAATGGGGTAAATCATGGTGCGACCAATACCTTGATCTCGAAAATTACCTCTTCTATGCCCATGCGCAGCTTTTGATGGACAACGGCATTGCTCGCCACCGGATTACCCAGTTGCCGATCCAGATGCACCTGGATATCGGTACCGACCTGTTACGCCAGGCAAAAAAGTATAGTTGCGGCACCATTGTCATCGGCCGTCGCAGAAGGGATACGTTTAAAGGCCAGCTTAAGGGGGTATCGGACAAGACCTTGAAGCAGGCACAGAATATTGCTGTCTGGCTGGCTGGATAACAACCCTATGGCTTAGCGGCCGGCACCTTTTCGCTGGTGGCCGCAGGCTCATCACTCCTGTTGGCATCGGCCGGCGCCACGACCACCATTGCAGCCTGCTTTTCCTGCAGATACCGTTTTGCAAGCGCGGTGAGTTCATCGGCAGTTATGCCGGCAAATCCCTCCGTGATGGTCAACGGCCATTGCAGCTGTTGCGGATGTCGACTGGAGAGATTCAGCACCGCTTCAAGCCAATACTGATTACTGCGTTTGATGTCCTTGATCGAGGTCAGGGTCGGCTGCAATGCCCTGCGCAATTCATCCTCATTGACCCCTTCTGTGCCGAGGTCGGCAGCCACTTTTTTAATGACCTTGGCAAGGGATGCTGCGCGGTCCGGGGCGACGGTCAAGCGGCTTGTCAGCAGACCGAACCCCGCATGGACGCGACTGGGTTGACTGACGACCTGAGGTGAATAGGTGGCGCCGAGCTCTTCACGAATCGTAACTCGCAAACGGTCATCCAACACGGCAGCCAGTAAATTCAGTCGTCTGGTCCTGCCTATGTCCCAATAATCGCCAGTTTGCCAGGAAACGGTCAGCAAGGCTTTGTCAATGGAGCTGTTCACACGCAAATAGCGCTGTTCACCTGCGGGAAAAACAATGGCGGCACCCTGGGTATCCTCTTCGGCCTTGCGCTGCTCACCGCCGAAATACTTGGTAACTAAGCGCAGCACCTCCTCTGGTTGTATATCGCCGACAATATTGATCTCCAGCGGCTCCCGGGAAAATTCCGGCTTGAGCCATGCACTGATCTGTTCCAATTGTATCTGTGCGACTTGCTCCCAGGGAGGTAGACCGTATTCCCGACTGGAACCAGTGAGAAACCGATCGCCCTGCATCTGTTGAATACCTTCCACCGTGTTTCCCAGCTGCTCGTACATCCGGTGCAGATTATCTCTGCTCCGACGATACGCCTCGGGGCGAAAAGCCGGGTCATGCAGGCGGCAATAAACCAGTTGCAGCAGGAGTTCCAGTTCCTGGGACAAGCTGGTACCATTCCATGAAAAACTTTCCGGACCCACTCGAAAGTTCAAGGCGACGTTGGTCCCGGTCAATGCCGTTTCCAGCTGTTCCCGAGTCAATTGCCCGACTCCGCTCTCTCTGACCACTGCCTCGGCCAGCATACCCAGGCCATCCACCGGTTCCGCGTGTCGGCCTTTGCCGAATTGCGCGGAGAGCAATACCTGATTGGCTTGAAAGTCAGTGGATTTGATATTGACGCGCACTCCGCCTTGCACCACGTAACTCTCCACGCCAATGGCCTTATGCTGGACGTGTTCAACAATGGTACCGACCGTCGACGGTACCGGCAGGTAAGGAAAGGTCACTCGCGGCTCCTCTACCCAAGGGGGTACGGGCTTGGCCTCGTTCTCGTGAAAAACCTTGCTGATCTGTTCTTTTGCCTGCCCCTTGGTTAACGACGAATCGACAGCACCCGCCACGGCAACCAGCCTGCGAGGACGGCTCCAAAGCTGACGAAACGCACTGTTCACCTCCTCGAGCGTCAGCTTTTCCAGCACCGGATGATAAAGCGTCATTTCCTGGGCCGGAGAAAGGATCACTTCATTGTTGTTGAGCTTGCGAATAATCTGGCCAGCGATCTCCCGGCTGTCACGGGAAGATGCCGTCTGCACCGCCTTTTCAAGATAGGCGGCAATTTCCCGTTTAGCTCGGCTCAATTCCCTTTCACTGAAACCGTTTTGCAGGGCTTGAGCCAATGTGGTTTGCAACAGCGTCAGACCTTGCTGCCACTTGCCGGGTTCGGTCCTGGTAGCAAGCGTTGCATAACCGACGCGTTGCACTATAATCCCGGCCATTGCCCCTGGCTGGGCAAGCGGGCTGTCCGTCTTTTGCTCGAGGATATCCAAACGGTTGGCAAGCATGGACACAGCGACATATTGGCGCAACTGTTCTATCTCCCATGCAAGGGTATCGGGCCGGGGCTGTGTATTAAAGACCGTGGTCAAGGCTACGTTGGCGTAGCCGAGTTCCGGCTCCGGATAAAAATGAACAACAGTACCCGATTCCTGAACCGCACCGAAAGGAGCACACTCACCAATCTCGCCAACCCCCTTCAGCGTCGAGAAATATTGCTTCAGTAACTTTTCCGCCTCTTTCGGTTCCATATCACCTACGGCAACGACCATCATGTTTTCCGGCCGATACCAGCGATCATAAAAGGAACGGAGCAGCCGGCTATCCGCACTGTGAAGTACCTTTTCCGTCCCGATGGGATCACGTTGCGCTAGCAGGGTACCGGCAAAATCAAACTGCATCTGTTCTTTCGAGACCCGAGAGGCTGCCGAATCGCGGGTTCGTTTTTCAGCTAAAATGATTCCACGCTCCCGCTCGACTTCCTCCGGCAGCAGTAATGCTCCCCGGGCATAATCGGCTAATACGCTCAATCCCTTTTCCAGCACTTTGGGGGTACCGGAAGGCAGCAGCAGGTTATAGACGGTTTCATCAAAACCGGTATGGGCATTGGTATCTCCGCCAAATCCCATGCCGATGGACTGAAAATATTCGACCAGCGTTCCTGGAGGGTAATGTGTGGTCCCATTAAACAGCATATGCTCAAGAAAATGAGCTACCCCACGCTGTTCTTCGGTTTCATGCATTGATCCGGCCTGAACATTAAGATACAGTGCCACTCGATCTTTAGGTTTGTCGTTGGCCATGAAAACGTAGCGCAATCCGTTGTCAAGCCGCCCAAAAACAAGGGAAGGATCAGGTTGCAAATCACTCTGGTCATGGGGCCAACCCGAACTGAGGCAATCGGATGAAGGATCGGCAGCGGGGGCAGCACAGAGAACGGGAGAAACCGGTAGCAGCAAAAAAAACACCAGCAGCAGCGACACAATGATACCGGAGGGCTTTCGGAACACGTTTTGCTTCATTGTTGAACTCATTGGAGTAGTAGTTAGGAATAAGAATAGTTCACAAATTATAGTGTGTGTGCAGGAGGGAGACAAGATGAATATTGCCGGGAAAAAAGGACTGGTACTCGGCGGCTCGCGCGGAATCGGCCTCGCTATTGCCAGGACCCTTGCTTTGCATGGAGTCCGCCTGGCACTGCCCTGGTTTGATTGGCCCGAATCGGCGTCATCCATGGAGGCAGAGTTTGGCGGTGACGAAGAAAAGCATCTGACCATGCGTATCGATCTTCGCGAACCTGAGGAGGTGGGACGACTTGTGGCCCAAATCGAAAAAAATTTCGGCGGACTCGATATCCTTGTCAACAACATTGACCGCGGCGGCATGCCTGTATTGCACGGTAGCTATCAACGATCAGTAAACCGCGACCAATGGCAGCTGGAAATGGATACCACCCTGTACGCCAAATGGCTGGTTTTTGAACAATCTCTGCCCCTTCTCCGCCGAAGCCTCGGAGCTTGCGTGGTCAATATTTCGTCGATTGCAGGCCTCAACGGCCGGAGCGGTCCAGCTGGACTGCTGTTCAACGACGGCTACGCTGCTGCGAATCGGGGAGTTGCTGCATTGACGGAAAATTGGGCAAAGCGAGGTGCACCGAATATCCGGGTGAACGAAATTATGCTCGGGCTGATCGACACCAGACACGGACCGGGAACCAGAGGATGGTCACTCCTTTCCGAGCAGCAGCGCCAGGCACTTCTGGACCATACACTGCTGCAACGCACGGGCACGCCCGATGAAGTGGCGCAGGCCGTACTCTTTCTCGTACGCGATGCCGACTTTCTCACCGGCAGCGTTATCAGAATGGATGGCGGATATATGCTCGGAGGGGAAAAGATTCCGCCCATGCCTGAAGGAATACTTTGAAAAGGAAGAAGCGCAGAATGAAAATCAGATGTCCAGAGCCCAGTCTGGAATATGATGCATGATATATTCGAACACCAGTTCTTTGGAAGAGGCATCCTCTTTCGTAACGCCTGCATCCCGCATGACCTCGTCGAAATCAAACCAACAGATTTCTTTATCCTGATTGCTGTAGACAGTAAGAATTCGATGATCGGGATTATCGAGATCTTCTTCCTCCTGAATGGCGGCAACCAGGCGAACGGCCTCTTCGTAGGGTAAAAAACGGATTTTTTCTTCGCTCATCAGTAACTCCATTGCACTTTCGGCATCAACGGCACATACAGGGCAATAAAAAAAAGGCGAGAGGAATGGATCTTCTCGCCTTGATATTTTTGGACACAACAGGTTCAGGCAGCAGGTTTGACAACAGCGCCGGAACGGATACAGCGGGTGCAGGCCTTAACATGCATGGTGGTTCCATTGCTGGTCACCATATGAACTCTCTGCAGATTGGGTAGCCAGCGACGACGGGTTTTATTATTGGCGTGGCTAACGTTGTTTCCGGTAGAGGGACCTTTGCCACAAATTTCACAATTACGAGCCATGATATATTCTCCTAAAGAAATTCTATTTTAATAACCTTTAATAATACCTTCATACATGAATAAATCAAGCTTTTTCCGAATAAAAAATTGTGGGAACGGTCCTCTGCTCCCCCTTTCATCCCTTCAAAAAAATGACCATAACAAAGCAGGTTCATTGCAGATTAAGAGTGCAGTACGCTTGGCCCTCCGGGATTCGTTCGAGAAAAAAAACCGGTCCGGCCCTCATCAGCCCCCGCCTTTGACCTATCGCCCATGGCTCGGCAGCGCTGACCAGTGTGCCGGAATCTCTCCTCACAGCAGACCAGCGAACGAACAAAAAAAGAAATAATATTCGAACAAATGTTGGTTTTTGCTATAATCATCCTTACAATCATAGCCGCATTAGCGGATGTCTTTGCGGCTCCATTCTCGCCCAACGCCCGATCCAAAGCAGACAATGTTTAAAAAAACATCAGCACAGGTTGCAACCCTTTCTGAAACGCGCAATTAATTTTTGCAAGGAATTGACCCATGGGGCATTCTATTTTTCTGGCATACGAATTTTTTTCCTGGCGGGCTCTGCTTGACATCCTGCTGATAAGTGCCGGAATATTTTTTCTTTATCGAACCCTTCTCCGCCTCGGTACCTGGAAAATAATGGCCGGCATCCTCCTGGCCCTTGTGGTATTTATCCTGGCCAGCGCCCTCAGCCTTAAAGGTATTGAATGGATTTTCCAGAACGTGAGTCATGTCGCCGTACTTGGCCTTATTGTCATTTTCCAGCCTGAATTGCGCAAAGTGCTTGAAAAGGCCGTCTTTGTTTCTCCCCATCGCCCTAAAAATCAAAATTCCCAACTTCCAGATCTGATTGCCGAAACGTTGATCAAACTCGCTCGGGAACGATGTGGCGCCATTATTGTGTTTCCTGGGAAAGAACCTATCAAAGAAAAGATATCGGGAGGATATCAACTCAATGCGGTCCCCAGCGGACCCCTGATTCTCAGTATCTTTGACCCCAACTCCCCGGGACATGACGGCGCCGTGATTATTGAAGGCAACAAACTGACCCAGTTCGGTGTCCGCCTCCCCATGTCTCAAACCACAAGACTTTCCGAAGATTACGGCACTCGCCATCATGCGGCCATGGGCCTTGCCGAGCAGACGGATGCGCTCACCCTTGTTGTCTCCGAAGAACGCGGCAAGGTGTCCCTGTTTGTCAACGGCGAAATGCAGCCCATGCGCAATGCAGAAGAAATAGCTAAGGCTATCGATGCCTATCAGCAAGAAATGGGATTTTTCAGGGGAGACAGTTCACTCAAAATTCGCAAACGAACCATCCTGCAAATCGCTGGCAGCCTTATCATAGCTGTCGCTTTCTGGTCGACCCTTATGGTCTCTCAGCTGGAGGTGGTGGAAAGAGTCCTTCCTGTAAGCATCGACTACGCCTCTCCGGCGGAAGATCTGGCGCTGGTAGGTGATAAGGCAAATGAAGTCAAACTGCATCTCACCGGCCCCAAATCGGATATTGACAATCTTGCCCTCAACCCCCCCAGCGTCAAGATAGATCTATCGAGGATGGCCAAAGGAACGCAAACCATTATTATCACCAGCGAGAACTTACGGTTGCCCAAAGGGGTAACCCTGCTCGACACCTCTCCCCAGCAGCTGAAGCTGACGTTGGCTGCGGTGGAAGAGAAAAGCCTGGTCATCACTCCGCAAATTATCGGCAAACTGCCCGGATCGTTAAAAATCAAGAAGATTACGGTCTCGCCGGAAACCGTGCTGGTTTCCATCCCGGTCAGCAAGGAGGGAAAAGCAATCAACGAGGTACTCACCACTCCCATTTACCTTGAATCGATTGCAACCGACAGCAAACTGTTCTGCAAGGTAATTGCTCGCCCTTCCATCCAACCGGTTGCCAAACGATGGCCAGACGTCGAGGTCTATATTGAATTAAGCCAACCTGACAATAAAAAATGAACAGTTCGCTGTTGAGCGAGTACAACACAACTGATTTCCCTTTACCGGCATATCCTGCCCTGGGCTGGCAGAACATAGAGAGTCTTCCCCTGTATTTTTCTCCAAAAAAGTCGCCTTTTCATTTAACCGCCCCCTTCTCCCGGATCGGAATCACTCAAAACAGAAACGGCATTGCTCAAGCAGGCAATGCCGTACTCATTGTGCTTGCCGCACGCCTGCAAAATAGCAACAAAATTACATTTACGTTTATTTCATAAATAAAAAATAATCAAAACGTAACAATTTCTCCAGCCTCACCGCTCTCTGTTCCAGAGCACCTTACTGCTATCAACTATCTCATTGAGAAAAGGCCACAATCAAAGCGAAGCACAACATGGCATTAAAAGTGCTACACCAGTGCGTCAAAGTAAAATCACACAGTACCGTCGACGTTTTCCCCACACCTCTTCCGCCACGGAAAGGGGAGTGACAGACGATGATGAGCCTGTAACCAGTTGTGTTATCTTTATTTCAAAAGGAGAGAAAAGATGAAACGTTTGTTTTCCATGGCCGCTGTTGCAGCCCTAGCCACAGGCGGTATAGCAACTCAGGCTGTTGCAGCCGTTGCCACCGCAGCCCTTGACGTTAATACCGCCTATGTATGGCGTGGCCTGACCTTTAATGATGGATTTGTTCTGCAACCCAGCATAGATGTAGCTGCGGCCAACGGTCTGTCCTTCAATGTTTGGGGCAACTATGACCTGGAAGATTACGACCCGGCAGGAGTGGAAAGCGGCGATTTTTCCGAAATTGACCTGACCGCGACCTACGCCTTCAAATTGGGCAGTGTTGACGCCAGTGTCGGTATCATTGAATACACCTTCCCCAATGGCGCCGACAGCACCACGGAAATATTCGGTGGCCTCGGCTACGATCTCGGAGCAGGATTTTCCATTTCCACAACGGTTTACTATGATTGCGACCAGGTTGATGACTTCTACGTAACCGCTGGATTAGGATACAGCTACAGCATCAACGACAAGACCACTCTGGACCTGGGCGGCACGATCAGTTATGCCGGTGAGGATTTCGCAGAATTTTATGCCGGCGGTACGGATAGCGGATTCTTCAACTATATCCTGTCGGCATCGGTGAGCTATGCGGTCACCGATGCCCTTGCTCTTGGTGCGGGCATCAACTATAGCGACTCCATGGACGATGACGCCCTGCCTGACGAGGCCGTCGACACCACGTTATACGGTGGGGTAAAAATTGCCTACACCTTCTAAAACCCTCTGAAACTCAGATAACCAAGCCCCCCTCTTTGTGGATGCATCCGACAAAAGAGGGGGGCTTTTTTTGTCCACTCAAGCTTCCCAATGCCTTGAGATTCTGCTCGCTGGAAACAACCCGTCAAACGCATCGCACCAAAGCAAGGCACAAGCCGCTTCCCGACCACCTCTCACCGTTGCAATGCAGCCGGGTCGCTTGACTGAGTCACGAGAAAACTGACCGCACAAAGACAGCAGGTACCCGCCCCTGTGTACCAAGCAACGGGCTTTGCGACGCCGTTCTTCAGCCGCCTAATCACTTTTCCGCTCCCTGAATGAAGCCATTGCCAGCCCGAGGAGGCTCGCAAACGTCCCCAGCCGCCACTCCTCTTCAACCAGGGGCAGCGTTGCTTGATATGCCTTCGCGCGTTGCCTGTTTCCTTTAAAATCCAGTCGCTCCCCCCCTGCAAGCTGCCGGTTGTCTCTTTCCGCGCCAATCCAACCTCTGCACCTTGCAGCACCCCCTGCTCCCGATCATGGTCTGGCGAAGCAAGCAGGGAAAAACGATCACCGGCAACTTTTATTAAAAAGAGCAAACATCTCCTATCATGGAGAGACTCAATTTCAGTATACTGAAGCCATCGCTCCTTTTTCATTTTCTCAACATAACAGCATCAATGGCCAATAAAACATCAGTATCGCTTAGCCGGTTTGTTTTCCGGGAGTTCTGCAAAGCGGCATTAATACCGTTATTAGCTATCGAACTCACCCTGATCCTGCTCTATTTCTGGAGCAACGCCCGTAATTATGACAAGGCCGCTGCAACCTTGCAAAAGGAGAGCATCGGCCACATGGACGAAATTGTCAGCGCGCAAACACTTCTGTTGAGCGAGCAGCTCAAGGCAATAACCGCACTAAGCCATATCCTTCAGGACGAAACACAATACTTTTTTGAAAACCCGAACCTGCTACCTCCACCCTCGAACAATCCTGCGCAGTTCGCCTTTGCGCCAAACGGCATTTATTATCAAACCAATAACAAAGGCGGCGGGTCCCTCTATTATTCGACCCTAACCACCATCGGCTCCATTCAAAAACAAAAAGCAGCCCGCAGTGAAGCCCTGGACCCCATCTTCAAGCATCTCTATCAGGCTAATAAAAATATCGTTGCCGTCTATCTCAACACCTTTGATTCGATGAACCGATACTACCCCTTCATCAATGAAGTGCATAAACAGTATCTTCCGGCAATACATATCCCTGATTTTAATTTTTATTATTTAGCTGATGCCAAACATAATCCGGAAAGAGGCCCGGTCTGGACCGAAACGTATCTTGATCCTGCCGGCCAGGGTTGGATGATGTCTTGTGTGGTGCCGATTTATCGGGGCACCTTTCTGGAGGGCGTTGCCGGCATTGATATCACCATTGAAAAATTTCTCGACAATATCCTCAAGCTCGAACTGCCGTGGGGTGCCGAAGCCTTTCTTGTGGACAGCAAAGGAACGATTATGGCTATGCACACCGGCGTGGAACGCATATTCGGACTTACCGAACTACGGGACTATGTGTACAAGGAACAAATAGGCCAAAACACCTATAAGCCTGAAACATTCAATCTGTTAAAAACAGGCATCCCTGGTGTTGCCGATATCATTTCTCGCCTGTTGCGGGAAGATAAATCCACGGTGGAGTTGGAGATCGCTTCCGAGCACTTTTTGCTATCCCAGGCAACCGAACAGGAAACGGGATGGAAGCTCATGGTGCTGGCCGACAAAAAACGGATACTACAACCCATTAACGCCCTGCAGTTCCAGACAAAACGATTGGGATATGTGGCGATCGGCGGAATGATTGTTTTTTATTTCCTCTTCTTCCTGTACCTGCTCTACAACGCCCGTCGTATTTCATATAAAATCAGTACCCCCGTGGTGGACATTGCCCGAAGGAGTCAAAAAATAGCAAAGGGCCACTATGATACCGTTCCCGTGCACTACACTATCAGCGAACTGAACACCCTCAATGACAACTATTCAGCAATGGTTTTGGAAATAAAGGGACTGTACGATACCTTGCACAACGAAATCATCTTAGCCAATGCAGAGATCGAAGAACGGAAACGTGCCCAGTCGGCTCTCTATAAAGGCGAACAGAAACTTGCTGCCGTTTTCAACCACACCCTGCAGTTTATGGGTTTGTGGGAAACCGATGGAACGGTAATAAAGGTCAACAAAACAGCACTGGATTTTGCCGGATGCACTGAAGCGGAAGTACTGGAGAAACCGGCATGGGAAGGCCCATGGTGGCTGCACTCAGATGAAATTCAGAAAAAAATCC
>JBFJXW010000016.1:0-32895 GCA_041622895.1 Desulfobulbus sp.
ACCGTTGAGGCGACTTTTTCTTCACCGATCACGCTGGCTGGAAGCATCAGTTCCTGTGGGGCTCTTGCACCCTTATCTGATCCAATAAAAAAGCACCAGGGAATCACAATCCCTGGTGCTTTTTTATTTATGGAACCATGCAAGCAAATTTTTTTACTCCGACTGATCATCCCCCATGAGGTAACGGTGCATGGCCTGGGCTGCCGTCTTGCCCTGGCCCATGGCGCTGATGACCGTGGCCGCGCCGGATACAATGTCGCCGCCGGCAAAGACGCCGGGTTTGGAGGTCATCATGGTGGCGGGGTCTGTGGTGATGGTGCCCCATTTGCTGGTATTGATTTCGGGAGCGGATTGAGGCACCAGCGGGTTGGGCTGGTTGCCGATGGCCACGATCACCGTATCCGCCGGCACGACAAACTCACTGCCCTTGACGGGTACCGGGCGCCTCCGTCCCGAAGCGTCGGCCTCGCCCAACTCCATGCGTAAACATTCCAACCCGGTGACCTGGTTATGGTCATCGGTGATAACCCGCACCGGATTGGTGAGCAGATGGAAGGCCACGCCCTCCTCTTCGGCATGATGTACTTCCTCTGCCCGCGCCGGCATTTCCGCTTTGCTGCGACGATAGACAATCGTTGAATCCGCCCCGAGCCGCAGCGCGGTGCGGGCCGCATCCATAGCCACGTTGCCGCCGCCTACCGTGACGGCTCGATGCGTCCAGACGGGTGAAGTGGCGAATCGGGGAAAATCAACGGCACGCATCAGGTTGGCCCGGGTCAGGAACTCGTTGGCGGAAAAAACGCCGATGGCATTTTCTCCCGGGATATTGAGAAAAACAGGGAGTCCCGCGCCGGTGGCAATGAACACCGCATCAAACCCTTCCTCCATCAATTGGTCCACCGTCTCGGCCTTGCCGATAACGTAATCGGTGTGGATGGTCACCCCCAACCGTTTCAGACTGTTGATTTCGAACTGCACGATCTCCTTGGGCAGGCGAAATTGGGGAATGCCATACATCAATACCCCTCCGGCCAGATGCAGGGCCTCGTACATCACCACCTCATGCCCCCGGCGAGCCAGTTCACCGGCCACGGTAATCCCCGCCGGTCCCGCACCGACCACAGCCACCCGCTTGCCCGTGGGTGCGGCCTTGACCGGATCCGGCACGCCGCCGTTTTTGCGGGCGTAGTCAGCGGCAAAGCGCTCCAATCGGCCGATAGCCACCGGTTCGCCTTTCTTGCCCAGGATACAGCGCGCCTCGCACTGGCTCTCCTGTGGACAAACCCGGCCGCAGACCGCTGGCAGGGCGGTTTGTTCCTTAAGTTTGATCAGGGCGTCGATGAAACGGCCCTCGGCAATCTCCTTGATAAAGGCCGGGATGGAAATGTTGACCGGGCAGCCCTCGACACAACCGGGTTTTTTGCACTGAATGCAGCGTGTAGCCTCAAGTATCGCGGTTTCCTCGTTATACCCCCTGGGCACCTCTTCGAAGTTATACCGACGGCGGCGCGGGTCCTGCTCCGGCATGGGCTGGCGTGGAATCTTGAGTTTTCCCCTGCTCTTGCCTGTGCTTGCCTCGGTTTTTCCTGGCATCGGTTCGCTCTCTTTTTTCATCGATTACTCCGGAAAATCAATCTTAACGGCTTCGTACACATCGCAACACAGATAAACCGTGCGTTACACAATCAAAAAATTACGAAGCGCGGAACGTCCGCTCTCGCGGCTTTGTGCGAGAATGACAATCTTATTTTCGACCGCAGTCACAACCACCGCCGAGGGGTGCATGGGGCTGGTGGATAAGTTCACTCAAATCCACAGCCTGCGTCAATGCCTGTACTTCCTGACGGGTATAGGCACTGCGGCGCGAGCCCAATTCGTCCCAATCGACGCTATGCCCGTCGAAAATCGGGCCATCGACACAGGCAAATCGAGTCTCATCACCAATGGAGACACGACACGCTCCGCACATGCCGGTACCGTCGACCATAATGGGATTAAGGGCCACCAGCGTGGGGATACCAAAAGGGCGGCTGGCCTCCGTGGCCATGCGCATCATGAAGGTACAGCCGATGGCAATGAACTGGTCGATAGCCTGCCCTTCCTCAACCAACTGAACCACCACATCCTGGATGCCGCCACGAACGCCCTGGCTGCCATCCTTGGTGGCAATAATCAGCTGATCACAAACGAGAGCCAGTTCCTTCTGCATATAGAGCAGATAGGACGAGGAGGCCTCGATGGCGCAGATCACCCTGTTGCCCGCCTGCCGCAGTGCACGGGCCAGTGGATAGATCGCACCGATACCGTAGCAACCGCCGCCCAACAGGACCGTGCCTTTCTTTTCAATGGCCAGGGGCATACCCAGCGGGCCGCTGACATGGGCCATCTTATCGCCCGCCTTGAGACTGGCCAGTTCCCGGCTGGAACGGCCGACCTCTTCGATGACCACGGAAATGGTCCCTTCTTCCCCATTCCAGTCCACCAGCGTAAAAGGGGACCGTTCGGAAATTTCTCGGGCCATGAGAATGACAAACTGCCCGGGCCGGGCAAATTTGGCCACCTGCGGTGCTTTAATTTTGAAGAAATGCATATTGGGCACGATTTCCCGTTTTTCCAGGATCGCAAACCCTTCACCCAGTATCTTTGGATCGACCTCGACTTGTGTTTTCGGCATATCAAAGGCCTCAAGCGACGAGACGATGTCGGCCAGCAGATGCCCGCGAAAACGAACCGGCAACTGACGGACATTCTGACGGGGATTGCCGGCAAAAACCTCGGGGGCGGCATCGTCTTTGATCAGCGGGGTGATGGCCTCGACGGTGCTGAAATCGAAAGCAGCGGAGCCCAGTTCCTGCCCCAGCGAGCACAGGATCGTCCATTCCGGCCGGGCATCGCCGGGAGCTCGACTGCCGGCTGCCAGCTGTTTGACGACACCGGCAGCGTTACGGAACGTACCGCCGGTCTCGCTGAGCACAGCGGCAGGCAGGACCACCGAGGCCTGGCCTGAGGCCATGGAGGGCAGGCAGTCAATGACCAGAGAGAAGGGGACCGTTTTGAGGATATCTGCGCTGAGCAAATTGCCGTTGGTGACCACGGCGCGAATCGCACCGCTTTTGACCGATGCGGCCAAACCGTTCAACTGGGCGGCATCGCTGCCGGCCGAGGTGGGCAGAATCACCAGCGAGCCCTGCAGGTGATCGGCCAGCCGGGCATAGAGGAATCGATCTTCGCACGAGGTGGTGGCGCTGATGACCAGCGCAGTTGCCCCGATAGACGAGCGCAGGCCCTCGGCCGCGGTGCTGGTTGCGGCTTCCCAGTCCATGGGAATCAAATCCTCCCCTTCCCTGACCAGCGGCCGGTTCAAACGGTGGCTGGAATTGACGATCTGGGCATAGCCGAAACGTCCCAGGGCGCAGAGTCCGTCCTCCTTGTTGAAACCGGTCATGGTGGCAGCCAGCAACCGACCCTCCTTGCATTGGGCAAGAACGGAGCAGCCTTCGGAACAGAGGATGCAGGTCGAGTGCATCTCCTTGTCCGATTTTCCCTGCCAGCGGGCAAAACGATCGGTCAGTGTGCCGGTGGGACAGATGTCGATACAGGCCCCGCAGAAGGTGCAGCCGGAATAAAGATGGCTCTTATCAAACGCTGTGCCGATGCGGGCCCATTTACCGCGATTAATGATGCTGATCGCCGGTTGGCCGTGAATTTTCTGACAAATCCGCCAGCAGCGCCCACAGAGGATGCAGAGGTTGTAGTCCCGATCCATGAAGGGATCGTCCCGCTCCAGGTTGTAGGCCGAATAGAGGGTGGGCAGGTTCAGTTCCTGGCTTCCCGCTTTCAGGGCCATGATGCGCAGATCGCATTCGTCGCGATTGGCGCAGAAGCCGCAGCGGGTGGAACGCGCCGCCTTGGTGACCCTGGGCCGGTACTGCTCACAGGCCTCGCGATGCGCGCACACCAGACAGCTGTTGGGGTGGCCGGAAAACATCAATTCCAGGGTGCGGTTGCGCAGGGTGGTTAACCGTTCCGACTGGGTGGTTACCTGCATGCCCGGAGTGGCTGGGGTGGTACAGGAGGTGGGAAAGCCGCGAACCCCCTCAATCTCGACGATGCACATCCGGCAGGACCCATAGGGATTGAGGTCCTTGTGGTCACAGATGGTGGGAATGGTGATGCCCGCGACGCGAGCGGCCTGGAGGACGGTTTCGCCTTCTTCGACCTCGACTGTCCGGCCGTCAATGGTCAAGCTGATGCTGCCCATGCAATCTCCTTAATAAATAAAAACGCTTTGTCTCCGCCGGTCGTACCTGCAGCGGCCTGAACCGATGGTCCCGCTCCCGGATACTGTCGAATCAACGAACCAGCACCGCGCCGAATTTGCAGGTCTGGCGGCACGATCCGCAGCGGATGCAACGCTGCTGCTCGATAGTGTGGGGCTGTTTTTTCTCGCCCCTGATCGCTTCCACCGGGCAGGCGCGCACGCACGCACCGCAGCCGGTGCAGCTGGCCGGATCAATATCGAACTGAATCAGAGCGCGGCAGGCCCCGGCAGGACAGGTATGTTCCTCGATGTGAGCCCGATACTCGTCCTCATAATACTTGAGTGTCGTCAACACCGGATTGGCCGCGGTCTGTCCGAGGCCGCATAACGAGGCGTGTTTCATGGTATCGCCGATCTTGCGCAGGGTCTCCAGCTGCTCCAGCGTCCCCTTGCCTTCGGTGATGGTGGTGAGAATTTTCAGCAGATGCTGGGTGCCCATGCGGCAGGGCACACATTTGCCGCAGGATTCGTTTTCGGTAAAGGTGAGGAAATAGCGCGCCATATCCACCATGCACGACTCCTCATCGATAACAATCATACCGCCGGACCCCATGATCGACCCCACCTCGGCCAGGCGCTCATAATCCACCGGCAGATCGATGAATTGCGCCGGAATACAGCCGCCGGAAGGCCCGCCGGTCTGCACGGCCTTGAATTTTTTGCCGCCGAGCACACCGCCGCCGATATCCTCGATAATGGTGCGCAGCGAAATGCCCATGGGCACCTCAACCAAACCGGTCCGGTTGATCTTTCCGGCCAGGGCAAAGGTTTTAGTGCCGCGGCTCTTTTCGGTACCGTAGCCAGCATACCAGGCGCCACCATGCTCCATGATCGCCGAAACCGCAGCCAGTGTCTCGACATTGTTGATATTGGTCGGCTTGCCGAACAGACCGGCTACCGCCGGAAACGGCGGCTTTGAGCGGGGCATGCCGCGTTGGCCTTCAATACTCTGCATCAGCGAGGTCTCTTCCCCGCAGACAAAGGCACCCGCGCCTTTTTTGATCTTGATATCAAAAGCAAAGCCGGAGCCCAGGATATTTTCACCAAGAAAGCCCTGGTCGCGCATCTGGGCGATGGCCCCCTGCAATCGTTCGATGGCCAGGGGGTATTCGGCCCGGCAGTAGACGTAACCGATACTGGCACCGATGGCGTATCCGGCTATCAGCAGGCCTTCAAGCACTGCATGGGGATCACCTTCCAGAACGGAGCGGTCCATGAAGGCACCGGGATCGCCCTCGTCGGCGTTGCAGATCACATATTTCTGATCACTGACCGATTGACGGGCAAAGCCCCACTTCACCCCGGTGGGAAAACCGGCGCCGCCGCGGCCCCGCAGCCCGGATTCCTTGATCTCATCAATCACCTGCTCCGGGCTCATGGCCAGGGCCTTGGCCATGCCGCTATAGCCCCCACGAGCCAGGTAATGGTTGAGTCTGGTGGGGTCAATGATACCGCAATTGCGCAGCACGATCCGCACCTGGTGTTTGATGATCGGCAGCTCGGAAAACGATGGGAGATCGATTTCCTCTCCCTCGGTCATCACCGCCAACGCCAACGGCAGATAGATTTCATCTCGCTGCAGCTGGGCATCGATCAAGGCGGGTACATGCCTGGGTTCAACGCCCTGATAGAGCACCCGATTGCCGTCCTTGCCCCGAATTTCCACCAGCACCTCGGCATAACACATGCCAAGACAACCAACCTCATAGATATCGGTGACTCCGGACAATCCCTGTTTCGCAAGCTCGGATTCGAAGGCCTGCAGCACCTCAAGGGAACCGGCAGCGCGACCGCAGGTTGCCGAGCCGATCAGGATGCGAAACCGTTCCGGCTGTTCAAATGCCTGCCATTCCAATCCTGCCTGTTGTTGTAGCGTCGGGAAACTCATTCCTTTTCCTCGATGAGTTTTTGAGTTTTGGCGGCAGTCATCCGACCGTAGACCTTGTCATCCAGAACCACCACCGGAGCCAGGGCGCAGGAGCCGAAACAGGCTACCCGCTCCAGGCTGAACTTGCCGTCGGCGCTGGTCTCACCGGGCTCAATTCCGGTTGTACGACTGATGGCATCCATAATCATGTCGCTGCCGCGCACATGGCAGGCCGTTCCCTGGCAGACCTTGACATGATGCTGGCCAGGAGGAATAAAACGGAACTGAGCGTAAAAGGTGGCTACGCCGTAGACATCGTTTTCCGAGAGGTCCAAATGATTGGCAACCGCTTGAACCGCTTCGGGTGAAAGATAACGAAAACGCTCCTGCACCTCCTGCAGCAAAGGAATGAGATTATCTCTTTCCCTGCCGTATTCTGCAAGAAGGCTTTCCAGATTGTTGTGTGCGGGCATTTGTGTCATGCAGGACTCCATAGCATCATCTGCGGAAATTCACTGGTACACCGGTAAAACCGGGCTGGTTCGGTCAGCCGTCGGAGAGCGATGCTCTGTGCGGACCACCGTCTCGATGGGCACATTCAATGGGTATCATGCTCACGAAGTGGGGTAGAAACAGCGATCGAAGGTCCTTTCCATATCCTTGTAATAAGGAGTTGTCAAGGGGGAGAAAAGGATTTCCAGCAGAGGAAAAAACAGATCGGAGCAAGGCGCCTCATTTTTCATGTATTGCCCTGCCCCACTTTTCTTGCCGATCAAGCTTTCTTAACCTTGGGAATAAAAATCTGGTCGGGATCCAATACCTCGTGGATAAGGCGCAGTTCTTCGCGAGTGGGCGCCAGCGTGTTGCCCTGCGCCCGTGAAACGTCGAGATCGAACTGGCACATGCCCTTGATATCATCCGGTGTTTTCCCGGGATGGCAGGTGTCGAGATACATGTGACCGTCCTGTTCGTCAAAGCGGAACACTCCGGCAGTACTGATGACAGCCGAAGGACCGCCGCGGAAGGCAGCTCCGTACAGCTCCCGGCGATGGACAAATTCACCGCCCGGCCATTTTTTTACCCGCCAGCCCGGACTGGTAATATAGCTGACATTCTCCACAAAGCGTCGTTTTTCGTGGACCATGATAAAAACCGTGCGTTTGGCAAACGCATTGATATCCGGGTTGCCGCCGCTGCCGGTAAGGCGCAGTTCGGGGTTGAGGTAGTCGCCGATACAGGTGGTATTGACGTTGCCGTAGAGATCGACCTCGGCGCCGCCGAGGAACCCCAGATCTACATAGCCGCGCTGAGCGATGCTGAAGGCATCAAAGAGCCCAGAAGAACGGGAAGCTCCGGTTTCACAGCGGGCGTCGCCGACGGAGGTCGGCAGTTCCGGCGGCCGGCCGTCCAGGGTTCCGGCTTCGAAGATCAATTTGAGATCAGGAGCATGAGTCTTCTGGGCCAGCATGATGGCCACCATGGGCAGACCGGTACCGGCGAAAACGATCTCGTTGTCCTGGACTTCCCGCGAAGCGGCGCAGCACAACAGATCCGCCAACCCGTATTCTTCAGGCGAAGCGTAGATGCTCATATCATTTTCCTCCTTTATGTTCGCGGGGTCTGTAATTGAGGGCGGTATTGGCCCGAAGATTCAGCATGCGCGGCCAGCCGAGTTTCTCCAGGTAGCTGATATGATCGAGTCCATGGATCCACTCTTTGGCAAAGCTGTCAAACCCTTCCTGGGTACGGGTATTGGTATAAAAATCCTTGAGAAAAGCACCGTCGACATCGTACTTGCCGAACATACCGGTGGGATGTGCACCGAACGGGCAATCAAGAATATAATCGACTTCAAAGGTGGCGATGGTGTTCTGGTCGGCATGGCGGCGCAGATACTCCTCGGGTACGATCTCCTCAGCCATGACGATGGTGATATCGGCTGCTCGGGCAACTTCCGGGTCGGAGTACAGCTGGCCGTTTACCCGCACCGTTCCCTCCTCGCCCACCTGCTGCACGCAGAGAATGGCCACGTCCACCTTGGCCGCAGGAATGAGGATCTGAGCGCCGGCATCAAAGAAAGGATCTTCGGTAAAAATGTATTTATGTTTGGCAATCCGTTTGCCATCGCGCTTGCCGGCCCGGCCAAGTACGTCGTATTCCGGATTATGAATGTCGGTGCCGAGTGACGTCTGGGTAACTGCATACGGCGCACCGGTAGCGGCCGCAGTGAAACGGAACAACATTTCAGCGTGGCTGTAATCCTCAACCAGGATTTCCTTGTTCCCTACCTTACGCGACAGGTTGGCCCCGTATTTGCCGTATAATTCATGACCGACCCAGCACGATTCCCAGATATCGACACAGCCCGCGCCCACCAGGAACTCGGTCTGCGGACCGCCATTGACTTCAATCAGATGCAGGTTTTTTCGATGCTGCCGGATCAGTTCATAGATCACGGCAAACGGTCGACGCCAGATGGTAAATCCGGAAAAGGTCAGGCTGGAACCATTTGTAACGATTTCTGCCGCCTGCTGCAGGGTAATGCGTTTATCCGTACTCATCTATTCCTCCTCGCTCGTGCTCAGGCAGCCAGTCCCCGGAGAATTTCCCGGGAAATGATCAACCGCTGGATTTCGCTGGTCCCCTCGTAGATGGTCGTGATGCGGGCATCGCGGGTGAACCGTTCGATGGGAAAGTCCTGGGTATAGCCGTAACCGCCCAGTATCTGCATGGCACTGTAGCAGGCACGGTTAGCGCTTTCTGTGGCAAAAACCTTGGCCATGGATGCCTCCTTGGCAAAGGGCCTCCCCTGCTCCTTGCGGTGAGCGGCGCTCATCAACAGCAGGCGGCTCGCTTCCAGTTCGGTGTAGGCATCGGCAATCATCCACTGAATAGCCTGAAAATTGCTGATTTTCTGATTAAACTGAATACGTTCATTGGCATAACGAGCAGCATGGTCCATGGCCGCCAGACCGATGCCCAGTCCCAGCGAGCCGATACCGATTCGACCGCCCGCCAGCTCGGACACAGCAATGCGGAACCCGTCATTGGGCTTTCCCATCAGGGCGGTAGCCGGAATCCGGCAGTTTTCGAACACCAGTTCATTGGTGGCCGAGGCATGCTGCCCCATCTTGTGTTCTTCCTTGCCGATGATCAGGCCCGGTGTTCCGGCCTCCACCAGAAAACAGCTGATCCCCTTGCCTTTGGGAGCCTCCTTGTCGGTAACCGCCCAGACCACAAAGACCCCGGCATAAGGAGCGCTGGTGATAAAGATCTTCGAACCATTGAGGATATAATGATCGCCATCCAAAACAGCCGAGGTGCACATTCCCGAAGGATCGGACCCGGCACAATTCTCGGTGAGGCCAAAACTGCCGGCCGGATATTCGCCGGAACAAATTTTGGGGATGTATCGCTGCTTCTGCTCCTCGGTTCCGATGGCCTGAATGACTTCACAGACCATATTGTTGACCGAAACGGTGACTGCGGTGGATGCACAGGCCCGGGCAATTTCTGTCATGGCCACACTGAAGGCGACGACACCGGCCTCGGAACCGCCGTATTCATCCTTGATATTCAGCCCCATGAATCCCAGCTCGGCCAATTTCTTCAGATTGGCCAGCAGCGCGGGCCGATCCTTTTCCTGATCAAGCCTTGCCGCAACCGGCTCCAACTCGGCCCTGGCAAAATCGCGGGCCGTATCCTGGATCAGTTTTTGTTCCTCGGTTAAGTCTAAATCCATGTCATTCTCCTTTGGCATCGAAAAAATGAACGGTGCATGCACTGAACTTGCGTGACTGGGGAATCGCAAAAAAAAAGCAGCCCGGCGGTCACCAGGCTGCTTGCAATCGCGTCTATCGTTTGACAATCATCGCTACGGCCTCACCGCCGCCCAGGCAGAGGGAAACCAGCCCCCGTTTCTTATCCTGGCGAACCATCTCATGGAGCAAGGTGACCAGTAGACGGCAGCCGCTGGCGCCGATGGGGTGGCCCAGCGCCACGGAGCCTCCGTTGACATTGACCTTTGCCGGATCAAGCTCCAGCGTTTTGAGGGCAGCTACCGTGGAGCCGCTGAACGCTTCGTTGATCTCGTACAGATCGATATCGTCTGTACTGATGCCTTCCTTGGCCAAGCACTTCGGCACGGCCCAGATCGGGGCCACCAGCACGTATTTCATGTCTATGCCGTAGGATGCCTGAGCACCGATGGTTGCCATGATGCTGCAGCCCAGCGCCTCGGCCTTTTCCCGGCTCATTACCACTACGGCTGCGGCGCCGTCGCTGATGATCGAGGCGTTGCCCGCAGTGGTCACCCCGCCCTGCTTGAAGGCCGGTTTCATCGTAGCGAGCTGTGCATAACTGGTCTCCTGGGGGCACTCGTCCTGCCAGAACACCTTGGGATCGCCTTTGCGCTGGGGAATTTCCACGGAAACGATCTCATCCTCGAACTTGCCTGCAGCCTGGGCTGCAAGGGTGCGGCGGTAGGATTCGGTGGCATAGCGGTCCTGATCTTCGCGGCTGACTTTGTAGCGTTCGGAGCACAGTTCGTTGGAAATGCCCATGTGGAAATCGTTGACAATATCCCACAACCCGTCATGGACCATGTGGTCGTGCATGGCAGCATCGCCCATGCGGTAACCGAAACGGGCCTTGCTGAGATAGTACGGGGCCATACTCATGTTTTCCATGCCGCCGGCAACGACAACATCGGCATCGCCTGTCTGGATGGCCTGGGCAGCCAGCATCACGGCTTTCAATCCCGAACCGCACACCTTGTTGACAGTGATGCTTTCAACTTCCCAGGGCATTCCGGCCTGAACCGTGGCCTGTTTGGCCGGATTCTGACCGTACCCGCACGGCAGCACCTGCCCCATGATGGTTTCGTTCACTTCTTCTTTGGCCACCCCTGCCCGGCGCAGGGCCTCTTCTATGACAATGGCACCCAACTTGGTGGCCCCCATAGTGGCCAGGGTACCGTTAAAGCTGCCAAGCGGGGTCCGAACGGCACTGACAATGACTGCTTCTCGCATAGTCTTCTCCTTGTTCTATGAAATAGTGGCAAATCGAATTGGTTATCAAGGGGTGCTGCAGACGGAATCCGATGCATTGCTGCAAAAACGTATTGAGCCATGATGCGCGCATCGTTTCGGATTCATGAGGAAAAGAAAAATGGGTACAAAAATGTAGGGTCCCTGTCAATTAAAACCTTTTCCCCTTTCACAACAGACCGATTATGCTTACGCACCAATGTATTGAGAAGTGCTGCAGTCCCACCATCTGCAGTGTTCCAAGACCACAACAACAAACCAATCCGCACCGTTCAACCGTCTCCACGGCTTCCATGACCACTGACGTTTTCTCACGAGTTCTTCATACACTGCACAACTGCCGTATCTGCCCGCGCCAATGCGGTATTGATCGCTACGCAGGCCCCACCGGGTTCTGTCGGACCGATGCGGGGTATGCCCTGGCCTCAGTCACGCTGCATCGTGGCGAAGAGCCGGTCATCAGTGGCCCAAACGGTATCTGCAACGTATTCTTCGGCCACTGCAATCTTCGTTGTCGTTATTGCCAGAATTTTCAGATTTCACGCAATGAAACCCCTATCAAGGGGGCGGACTGGTCGCTGGCGACCGTGGTCGATACGATCATCGCCTTGCTTGACACCGGCGTCGGGCGGCTGGGCTTTGTCTCGCCTTCGCACATGGTGCCGCAGATGATGACCATCATCGAAGCGGTACGCAACCGGAGGTACCGCCCGGTTATTGTGTACAACTCCAATGGGTACGACCGGGTGGCAACCCTGCGGCAGCTGGAAGAACTGGTAGATGTCTACCTGCCGGATTATAAATACAGCGACCCGATTCTGGCGGGTCAGTGGTCGGCGGCTGCCGATTATCCTGTGGTTGCGGCACGGGCACTGCGGGAAATGTATCGCCAGAAAGGCAACATCCTCCATCTTGACGATTCGGGCCTGGTGGAACGGGGCATGATTGTCCGTCATCTGGTATTGCCGGGGGCGGTGGCCAACAGCCTCGGCGTGCTGCACTTTCTTGCCGGCGAACTCTCCAACCGAATCACCCTCTCCTTAATGGCCCAGTACCGCCCCATAGCAGCGGTGGCTGACCTGGAGCCCCTTGACCGCCGCCTTCAGCCCGAGGAATACGCCCAGGTGGTGGCCGAGATGCATCGCCTCGATTTTGACCATGGTTGGGTGCAGGAGTTTGCCAGCGCCGACTATTACAATCCTGATTTTGAGCGGGATTCGCCCTTTGGTGAATAAGAACATGCGATAGGAAAGCCGCCTGAGTACGATCACCCTTTTTTTCGCCCGCGGGGATCCGCACAGTTCGGTCAAGCAACAATCATCAACGAGGAAACGACAATGATAACTGTTATGCAACGCCTCAGCTTTGCAGTACTTATTGTTTTTATGGCCCTCTTCACCAGTGCTCCGGCGGATGCCGCAGCGTATAGCGAGGGGATTCTGGTGGGCCGAATCGCGCATATCGAAGGACAGCTCCTCCGATACGTCGAGGAAGAGAACGACTGGGTTCTCACAGTTACCGATGCGCCCTTTGGCCTGGAAGACACCCTTTATTCCGATGACAGGGCCAAAGCTGAATTCATCATGCCCAACAGCACCTGGATTCGGGTGGGCGGAAACACCCAGGTTCAACTCCTCTCCTTGAATCCGGACACGACTACGGTGGATGTGGCGTCCGGACTTGCCCGTTTCTACAACAGAAGCAGGGACGCCATTATCAAAGTCACCACTCCTTTTGGATATATGGTCGCATCAGGCGATACGATTTTTGACCTCTACGTCGGCGATGATTCACTGGAAGTCATCGCCATCCAGGGTGACCTGGATTTCGTCCACCAAGGAACCAGGTACGAAGTACATGCAGGCTCCTCCTCGATTATTGCCTCCAGGGACGAAATCGATGCAGGGAACGGCACCGTCGATGCGGCATGGGATGATTGGAACAGGCAGCGTGACAACCGCTGGGCCGAACGGCTGCAAAACAGAGGTGATACCGCACAGTACCTGCCCGAGCCTATTCGCTATGAATCCTACACCCTTGAAGAGAACGGCAGATGGGAGCGTGTGTATTATGAGGGCGCATTTCGCAATCTGTGGCGTCCAACCCGGGTTGCTCCAGGATGGCGGCCATTCACCGCCGGTCGATGGACCGTGTATTATGGCGACCAATGCTGGATTCCGGATGAGCCTTTCGGTTACGTCACTCATCATTACGGTTCATGGGTCTATGTTGAACCCTTTCGCGCCTGGTACTGGGCTCCTCCCATCGTCCGCACGACCACTGCTCCTGCTTTCCACATCAGCTTTGCCTGGTATCCAGGCCGGGTGGGCTGGATTCACAGCGATAGGTCTGTGGGCTGGGTGCCGCTGGCCCCAACTGAAACCTATTATGGGTACAAACCCTGGGGACCTCGCACGGTGGTTGTCAATCGCGACATGCCCGCATATATCAATATTGCGCCGTACCGCCACCTTAATGAGGCGGTCATCATTGATCGAGACAGCTTCTACAGAGGGCGTAACTATACGCCGGAGGTGCAACGCAATGTCAGCAGAACCACCATTGTCAACAATTACAGACCCTCGACGGTTGTCAACAACACCATCATTACCAACTTCAACACGGACAAGCGCCGTTTTTCCTACACGGATGCGAAAGTTGCTCGCAAGCCACATTCCACGGTCATACGCCGCATCAACACCAATGGCGAAATGATCCGCAATGCTGATCGCAGAAGCCGGCAACATATCGAACGGGAATTGACCCAAATCAACACCGGAGCGCAGCCGGCACGGGCGACAGGTGGTAACACGCCACGGCTCACATCCAGGCTGGTGGATGCCGACAAGGTATCAATGCCCCTCAAGGAAATGTCCCGCACCCCCAGAGAGCTCAAACCCCAGGACCGGGAACGTCGGCTTCCCGTGGAGAAGCGGAAAGGCTCTGACCGGCAGCAGCAGGATTCCCCTGCTCTTCGGGATGACCGAAGTCGTGGGGCTCGTGAACAGAGGCAGATCGAACAAACGCCGACAGCTGCCGATCGAGAAGGTAGCCGTCGCCTCAGGTCACCCAGGGACACTGAAAATCGATCTGAAGACCGGGGGCAGCAGCAGCATATGCAGCAGCGTCAGCAGCAAGAGGCGCAGCAACAGCAGCAACAGGAACTGAGACGACAGCGGCAGGAAGCGCAGCGTCAGCAGGAGCGAGAATTGAGACGACAGCAGCAGGATTCCCCTGCTTTTCGGGATGACCGAAGTCGTGGGGCTCGTGAACAGAGGCAGATCGAACAAACGCCAGCAGCTGCCGATCAAGAGGGTAGCCATCGCCTCAGGTCACCCAGGGACACTGAAAATCAATCTGAAGACCGGGGTCGGCAGCAGAATATGCAGCAACGTCAGCAGCAGGAAGCGCAGCGACAACAGCAACAGGAACTGAGACGACAACAGCAGGAAGCACAGCAACGTCAGCAGCAAGAAGCGCAACAACAGCAGCAGGAGCAGGAACTGAGACGACAGCAACAGGAAGCACAGCAGCGCCAGCAGCAAGAAGCGCAACAACAGCAGCAGGAGCAGGAACTGAGACGTCAGCAGCAAGAGGCGCAGCAACAGCAGCAACAAGAACTGAGACGTCAGCAGCAGGAAGCACAGCAACGTCAGCAGCAGGAAGCGCAGCGACAGCAGGAGCAACAACTAAGGCGACAGCAGCAGGAAGCGCAGCAACGTCAGCAGCAAGAGGCGCAGCAACAGCAGGAGCAGGAACTGAGACGACAGCAGCAGGAAGCGCAACAACAGCAGCAGGAATCTCAGCAGCGCCAGCAGCAAGAGGGGCAGCGGCGGCAGCGGGAGGCCGATCAAGATGGGCAGCTCCAGCAACAAAAAAGGGGAAATCGGCAATTGCAGGAACCGCAGCAAGAGCAATCGCCCCAAAATCAGTAAGGTAGCCTGAAAGGAACACTGACGTACCCGGTCGGAGGCAGCTTTCCGGCCGCTGATTGCGCGTTGTACAGAAAAGCTCCCGTGGGTGGGGGGTAAACTGCGATTTCCCCTCACCTGCTGTTGCTGCCTGGCCCATGGGGCAGCAATGCTTCCTTGGCCCTCGGCGGCCACACTGTTCAGCTGTACCCCTGGGGCACCGACGCTGCAGTTCGCAAGAGTATGTTACATATATACGGCATGGTCACCTCACCGTGCCAGCGGAGTTGACAGCGCAAAGAATGCCCTGTGCAATTCTCCCCCCAATGCCCGGAGCGGACAACAAGCTCCAGGAAGTCAGCGGCGTTATACGGATGCCGTATGTCAAGGTGACCAAGGAATACGTTCCGCAGGCGGTCCTTATGGTTGCTCCAATGTATACCGTTCGCCACCGGATGGAACCGGTTGCCCCAGTTCAGCGTGACAAGCTCTATAAAAAAATGGAGAGCAGCACAAGGAACGCATGAAGGACAGCCGGTATGCCTGACTCAAAATCCTTGCTGGTACTTGATTTACTTGCCGGGATAAATTTCACAGGGCCTCCTCTCCTGATCGTTTCCACCTGCATTGCAATTAATTGTCATCTCGTTGATTTTCTGTATTGTAACTTTGTCCGACAAAGGGTCAAATTCAACCACTGGTTTTGGAAAAGATCCACGCTCACCATGGAGGAATTATGATTTCATTGCATGTAAATGGAAAAATGCGGCAGCTCGATGTGGCCCCGGATACTCCTTTGCTCTGGGTTTTGCGGGACACTCTGGGAATCACCAGTGTTAAATATGCCTGCGGCATCGGCGAATGCGGTGTCTGTACCGTTCTCATCGATGGCAAGGCGGTCCGCTCCTGCTCTATTTCTGTCGAAAGCGTCAAGGGCAGCACCATTATAACCGTCGAAGGCCTGCCGGACGATCATCCGGTCAAGATCGCCTGGATTGAAAAACAGGTGCCCCAATGTGGCTATTGCCAGCCGGGCATTATGCTGCAGACCGTTGATTTCCTCTCGCGCCAGCCGAACCCGACGGAGGAACAGATCAACGAGGCAATGGATGATGTCCTTTGTCGCTGCGGCTCGCATCCCAGGATGAAGCAGGCTATTACAATGGCTGCAGCTATGACTGCCAAAGAAGGGGGGGCTATGAAATGAAGACTGAAATGACACGCAGAGTCTTTTTAAAAACGGGTAGCCTGGTCATCGCTGCAACCGCACTTCCCGAAGGGCTGTGTTTAACCCATGCCTCGGCGGAAACTGCAATGGCTGCCACCTTCAAGCCGCATGCCTTTGTCGAGATTGCAACCGATGATACCGTAACCGTTTGGCTCGGCCAGACCAATCTTGGCCAAGGCACCCACACCGGTATCGCGATGATTGTGGCCGAAGAACTTGATGCTGACTGGGATACGGTCCAGGCCAAAATGGCGCTGGCCGCAGAGCCGTTTAAGGATCCCATCTGGCATGCGCAGCTTACCGGCGGCAGCACCAGTATTCGACATCGGTGGGATATGCTTCGCACGGTCGGGGCGGCAGCGCGTCACATGCTCGTCGAGGCGGCAGCACAACAGTGGGGTATAGCCCCCGGCACATGCAGTACAGACAAAGGCAAGGTAGTGCACCCCGATGGACGCAGCCTGCGCTACGGCCAGCTTGTAGCGGACGCGCAAAAACTGCCTGTCCCTGCACATCCACCTCTCAAGCCAGCAAAGGACTACCGCATTATCGGCTCAGCGAAACAGCGCCTGGATATCCCGGACAAGGTGGCAGGGCGAACCGTTTACGGCATTGATGTCGTTGTGCCGAACCTGTGCATCGCCGTTGTCGCACGACCACCGCGCTTTGGCGCCCGCCCTGAGGCATATGATACAGATGCGGCAATGGCAGTCCACGGGGTGGTACGTGTTGTGCCGTTACAGGACAAAATAGCCGTGTGTGCCGAAACGACCTATGCAGCGCTGCAGGGCCGGGAGAAGCTGGGCATTCAATGGACGTCCGGTTCGCACCCTGATCTCAATGATGCCACCCTGGACCGGTTGTTTGAGGAACATCTGCACAAAGCGGGTGTGGTTGCCGAGGCTACGGGTGACGCAAACAAAGCACTCGCCGAAGCCGCCGTAACCGTAGAAGGCACCTACAAACTGCCCTTTATCGCCCATGCCGCACTCGAACCCATCAACTGTACCGCCCATGTGGAAAAAGACCGCTGTCGTTTATGGGTGCCGACCCAGGGACAGACCACGGCCCAGGAGACAGCGGCTGCTCTTTGCGGGTTGCCTCTTGAAAAGGTCGAAGTCATGACCACTCCTGCCGGAGGCGGGTTTGGATTGCGCGGAGAGCCTGATCCGGTGCGAGATGCGGTTGCACTGTCCAAAACGCTTGGCCGTCCCGTCAAGGTCATGTGGACGCGAGAGGATGACTTTGCCAACGATTATTTTCGTCCAGGCAGCGTCTGCACCATCAAGGGCGGATTAAACAAAGAGGGTCAACTGGTCGCCTGGTCGCAAAAAGTGGCCTCCCCATCGATCATGTCCAGGGCAATGCCGCAGCAGGTTGCCAACGGCATCGACCCTACCTCTATTCAAGGCATCCCGGACATGCCCTATACGCTGCCGAATCGGCGCGTAGAATATGTGCTGATGGACCTCCCTGTCCCCATTGGTTTCTGGCGATCGGTCGGCTACACCATACAGACTTTCACCGTTGAAACCTTTATGGATGAACTGGCCCATGCCGCCAACAAGGATCCGGTTGCGTTCCGCCTCGATCTCATGAAAAAGGATTCCAGGCCGTACCGAACCTTGTCGCTCCTGGCAGAAAAAACTCATTGGGGAACAGCTGTTCCTCCAGGCAGAGCGAGGGGCATTGCCCTTGGAACCTGCTTCGGTTCAGCTGCTGCCCACATGGCGGAAGTGTCGGTTGATACCAAGAGCGGCAAGGTCACCGTTCACAGGATTGTCTGTGCTGTCGATTGCGGACCGGCTGTGTATCCGGACGCCATTACCGCTCAGATGGAAGGGGCCACCGTCATGGCGCTGAGTACGGCGTTTCATGAAAGGGTTCATTTTGCAAAGGGGGGTGTCGAAACCACCAATTTTGACGGCTACCCGCTCCTGACCTTATCGGAGGTACCGGAGATTGAAGTGCATATTGCCAAGAGTATTCACGAAATTGGCGGCGTTGGCGAACCCGGCGTGCCTCCCGTTGCGCCCGCGGTTGCCAATGCCATTTTCACAGCCACCGGTGTCCGGCTGAGGGAGTTGCCATTTGCAAAGGAAATGCTGAGAAAAGGCTGATGACTGGAAGGTGAGGCTGACCCGCTGAATCTACCAAGACGCGGTCTCCCCATTGAGTGACAGCAGTCGTGTCGATCAAATCCCGCCCACGATGACCCGGGGCGATTGCCTGGCCCGCCTGCGCGCCAAGCGCTGCCCTCCTTTCCACACCTAGCAACAGGGAAATTCCGGAAGGTCTCTGGAACAACAAAGCCCCGCCAGAAGCGGGGCTTTGTTTGCTTGAGGGCACCTCGAGCAGAAAAATCGAGACCGAGAGTTATCCGATCAGACTCCAGGCCATCTTGGTGGCGACCACGTACAGAAAAAGCGAAAAGATCCGTTTCAATTTATCCACAGGCAAGGCGTGAGCCAGCTTGGCGCCGAGCGGTGCGGTGAGCACGCTGAAGCAGACAATGAACACCAGGGCCGGCAGATAGATATACCCCAGTGAGTAGGCGGGTAATCCCGTGGCTCCCAGATTGTTGACCATGTAGCCGATGGCGCCGGCTATGGCGATGGGAAAGCCGATAGCCGCCGAGGTGCCGATGGCTCGATGGGCCGCGACATTACACCACATCATAAAGGGCACGGAGAGTGACCCGCCGCCGATGCCGACCAGGGCCGAGGCCACGCCGATGGTCGACCCGACGCCGAACATGCCTGCGTTGCCCGGCAGGTCCCTTGCTGCTTTGGGTTTCTTGTTGAGGATCATCTGGGTGGCTACCGAATAGAGGAACACGCAGAAAAATCCCTTCAAAAAGCCGGTAGACAGTCGAGAAGCAACAACGGTGCCGAGAAAGGTGCCGATCAGAATACCGGGAACGATCCGCCTGACTATGGCCCATTCCACCGCGCCGCGCCTGTGGTGCGACATAAAGCTGGAGATCGAGGTGAATATAATACTGGCCAGCGAGGTGCCCAGCGCCATGTGCATGATCAGGTCCGCCTGGATCCCCTGTTTGACAAAACAGAACACCAGCATCGGCACAATGACCAGCCCGCCGCCCACGCCCAGCAGGCCGGCGAGCAATCCGGCAATCAGCCCCACGGCCAAATACATCAACGCAATTTCAAGGAACATACCATCCTCCAATGTGCTCCGATCGCCCTGCCCCGATTCCTTTCGGCGGGCCGCCGGATATAAGGTTACTCTTCCTGTTGATCGCCGAAAATATGACTCTCTATTTCGACGATATGATTTTTCATGGCATGAAAGGCCTGATCTGCATCTCCGGACTCCAAGGCATCAATAATGCGCAGATGTCCTTCCACCGAGGCATTGCGCCGCCCGCCGCTCTGCAGCCAGGTGGAACGGGTCTCATTGACGATTGCCTGGATGGTGGTCATCACCTGGCAGATTACCCGGTTGCCTGAACATGCCACCAGCTGCTGATGAAATTCGGCATCAAAGGTGTCATCCGGCCGGCCCGCCATCAGGGCACGCTGCTGATCACAGACCAGCACCTTGAGCCGATCCCTGGCCTCGGGTGTACTCCGGCTTGCGGCCAAAGCCGCTATCTGCGGCTCCATCAATTGCCTGAACTCAATAATATCCCGTAACAAACCACGGTGTTCACTGATGGTGTCAACAATGGTATCTCCGGGAAAGGCTGCGTCGATGGTGGTCAGCAGATAGGTGCCGTCGCCCTGCCTGCTCTCGAGTATGTTCCGCTCGGCCAGGGCCTGGAAGGCCTGGCGCAGACTGTTGCGGGAAACACCGAAAAGTTCGGCCAGTTTTCGCTCCGGCGGCAGCCGGTCCCCCGGTGCCAGCTCGCCGCTAAGAATCATGTCACGGATTCGCTCAATAATTGCGGTATAGGCGTATTTTTTTTCGTCTCTGGGTTCGATCGCTGTCATGAATGCCTCAGTAACCTGTTCAATTGGTTCAACCAATATCTCTTTCCCCTGTTTTTGTCAATTTTTTTTCTTTTATATTTACATGATATAGGTCAAAAAATTGGTTGACCTTTATTTGGCAGCACCTGGACCTTCCCGTTTCACCAGCGGCAGCGGCACAGAGCACGACCATCCCTGGAGATCCGTACGCCTCATCCCTCCTGGTTGGTCCCTGCCAGCACTGCTGCTGCCTGCTTCCCGGAAAATAGACGTCCTTCGATTACGCCTCGCTGCCCTTCGCACACTCTCGGTTTCCCCTCTGAACGCTCTATCGGTTGCACTGCCGGCAGCGGGTTGCAACATCCTGTAAGAAACGAGAACGGTTGCATTTCGCCGACCCATCAAAAAACCGCAGCAAACAGGCCGCCAACCGCGATCATCCGCACCTTGGTCACCCCGAAGCGCCTGTGCCGCAATGGATTTGACCTTTTTTTGGCATAAACAAGAATCGTTTTCACTAGCTGTTTTTGTCGCAAGCTGGTAATCAATTCTTCCTTCGCACAGGCCACCTCCGTTTTCACCGAACACTAGCCAGCATACCACAAAGTATCATCACCATGACCGTTCGATGCACCCAGTTGCTGCTGTATTTCTTTCTGGGCAGCCTTATTTTCTGTTGCTTCTCTTTTCTGCAGACGCTCTTCCTGCATCTGCCCTCTACCCCTGCTCATTTTCTGATGCCACTTGGCCTTGGCGGCGTGGCCGGTTTACTGATCGGTGATCGCACGCTCCGCATCAGGGAGTTGGACGCTGCTTTGCAACGAGCAGACAAGCAACTGCACACACAGGCCAAAGAGAATGAAGAGCGCTCTCAACAGCTTTTTGCCGTACACCAGGCTGCGCAACTGCTTTTCGACCCCGAAACCGGCGTGATCGTCACATGCAACAAGGCAGCGCAGCACTTTTACGGATATTCCGCTGAGGAATTTGTCGGCAAAACCTATATGGATTTGCACAGTGCCGCACCGGCAGCGGTACAAAAGGACATGCACCAGGCCCTGAGCCTGGAGCAATGCTCGTTTAGATACAACCACCGGGGAAAATTCGGAGAAATCGGATTGGTGGATGTCATCACCATACCGGTACCGTATCACGACCGGATATTGCTGCATGCAGTCATACTGAACAGCAGCGGACCCAATACGGCCGAAGCCCATCTGCGCCGTAAAACCCTGGAACAGCGCTTGCTGCTGGATTCCATTCCGGTGGCTATCTGGTATCTCCGCGACGTGGAGACCTACGGCATGGTGAACAAAGCCTATGCCGAATATTTCAATATGGACACCAAAGAGATCGCCCATAAACGGCTGGATACGATCCTTGGCAAAGAGACCCTGGCCCTGGCCCTTGCCAGCAACCGCCAGGTATTTACGGGGAAAAAAGCGCTGCATTACGAGCAATGGATTACCCTGGGGAACAAGCCCTGCTACATGGCAATTACCAAAACCCCGAGACTTGACAAAAAAGGCAACGTGGAGTTTGTCGTCTGCACAGCCACGGATATCACCAGGATGCAGCAAACCAGGGACCTGCTGCGTGTCGAGCGGGACCTGCATGTTGCCGTGAGCACCACGACCTCCTTTGTGGAAACGCTGCGTATCTGCCTGGAAAAAGCAATTGAGGTCTCGCAGACTGACTGCGGCGGGCTGTACCTGGTGGATCCCGAAGAGGGAAGCCTTACGCTCACCGCCCATTACGGCCTTTCGAAACGCTTTGTCCAGACTGCCTCCCAGTACAGCGGTGATTCCGAACATGCGCAGCTTGTACAACGCAACCAACCGGTCTACGCCTGCTATGCCGACCTGCTGCAGCGAGGGAAGAACGAAACCCTGGAGCAGGAAGGCCTGCTGGCCATGGGGATTATCCCTATCTCTTTCCAGGGCAGGACCGTCGCCTGTCTCAATGTCGCCTCAAAACGGTTGGAGCACATCCCGCGATTTAATCGCCTGGCGCTGGAGCGGGTGGCCATGCATATCGGCACCTTCCTGACCCGAAAAGAACAGGACCGGCTTATCCTCCAGCATCAGCAAAATCTCGAATCCCTGTTTCATTCCATTCAGGATTTTGTTTTCATCCTGGACATGGAAGGCTCTATTGTCTCCCTCAATTCGGCGGCGGCCGTCCGCCTGGGATACCAACAGAAGGAGCTCATCGGCAAAAATTTCCAGGTTCTTCACCCGAAGGAACGGAGAGATGAGGTTCGGAAAATAGTATCGACAATGCCGGGCAAGGAACAGGCACCTTTTCTAGCGCCGCTGGTCAGCAGCAACGACACCAGAATCCCTGTGGAAACCCGTGTTACCCGAGGCCAATGGAACGGACGGCAGGTCTCCTTCTGCTTAAGCCGAGATATTTCTTCCCGGTTGCAGATTGAACGACAACAGCGATTGCTGCTTAAAAATGAAGGGTTGGAAAGAGTGGCCGGTGCCATGGCACACCATTTCAACAACCTGATGGCCATCGTGGCTGGAAATCTGCAACTGGCGGTCGACGACATCGTCCCGGAATCACGCGCCTCCAGCCTCCTGGCCAATGCCCTGATCGGCACCAGGCGCGCCAGTGAGCTGGGCCAGGCCCTGCTGATCTATACCGGCCAGTTTGCAGAGATTGTTACCCCCATCAATCTCTCGGATTTTTGCCACCAACAGCTTGACGCGGCCCGCATTGCACCGCCCGCAAACATTACGCTCACGGTTGACCTCGCCTCACCCGGCCCGGTGGTGGCAGCGAACCACCCCCACCTGGTACAAATCCTTTCCTCCCTGATAACCAATGCGGTTGAGTCCATAGGGACAACCACAGGCCAGATTGTTCTTCGGGTCAGATCAATGGACCGGGAAGCCATAGGCGACGCCAATATTTTTCCGGCTGGATGGATACCCGTAGATCATCGATACGGCTGCCTGGAAATCATCGACAGCGGCACCGGCATCGATGAACGGCAAATGACCAATATTTTTGACCTGTTTTACTCGGAAAAATTCGTCGGCAGAGGACTGGGCCTGGCGTTGGCCTTAAGCATCGTCAAAAGACTGGATGGCGCCATCACTGTTGCCAGCCAGCCCGACCGGGGTTCAACCTTTCAGGTGTTGCTCCCTGAACAGCAGCAGCCTGTGCAACAGGCTTGAAAGAGTGACACACTGACGGCAGGACTGCGGTTCGCCGCTCTTTCCCGTTCGTTATACGGCCCGCTTTTCACCGGACAACGCCAACGGTAAAGAGTGGTCTTCGAATTTCCATCACCACAGGCGTTGCTCACCCCCACAGTCCCTTCCGGCTCGCCTGCTCCTTTTGCCGGTGATGAAAACTATCATCCGTGCGCTTCTTCGTTGCTGGTATCCTCCGCGGGGCCCTTTATGGGCAGCAGGATGGTAAACGTTGTTCCTTCGCCCGGCTCGCTCGTGACCTTAATTTCACCATGGTGGTACTTGATAATGCCGTGCACGACGGATAACCCCAGTCCGGTCCCCTTGACTTCAGGTTTGGTGGTGAAAAACGGGTCAAAAATATTGCCCATGTTTTCCGGCTTGATTCCGATTCCCGTATCCTTAATCTGCAGAGCTATCCGATCGTTCTCCTGCCACGTCGCGATGGTAATAACGGCTCCGGGGTCAGGACAGGAATCCACCGCATTACTCAGGAGATTGAGCAGCACCTGTTTGATCTGATCCGGAACAGCGACAATCTGGGGTAACTGCTCATCATAATTGAGCTGTATTGTTATCTGCTTGGACGTAAAATCGTGTTTGTTCAGCAGCAAGATGGAATCAATACTCTTGTGCAGATCCATCACCATCATTCGCCCGGAAGTGGGCCGATTGAATTCCCGCAGCGTGAGGATGAGATTTTTGATGCGCACGCCTTCACCGATGGCTGCCTCCAGCAGCTGTCTGTCCTCCGCATCCATGGTTGCTCTCTTCTTTACCCCATTGAGGATTGAAAGAATACCCTGCAGAGGATTGTTGAATTCATGGGCAATGGAGGCAGAAAGTTTGCCGATAGCCGTCAATTTTTCCGCATGAAGCAGCTGCTTCTGCGTTTCCTGCAACTCCAGGGTCCGCTGCTCGACTCTCCGCTCCAGATCCTCTTTATCGGCTTTCAGCCGCTCATCCGCCATTTTCCGCTGGGTGATATCCTTGTAGGTTCCCAACACCCCGATTATTTGATTATTTGCATCCCGAAGCGGCACCTTGGAGGTGGATAACCATATTGTTTTACCGTCAGGCGTGGTCTGTATTTCCTCATAATTCAGTTTCGCTTGCCCGGATGCGATAACGTCACGATCATCACGATTATAGGCTTCGGCTTGTTCCCTCCAGCCCATACTGATATCGTCAGCACCGATCAACTCTTCGGGAGAGTCGAGCCCCGCATCCTGCGCAAACAAGCGGTTGCATCCCAGGTAGACCAAATTCAGGTCTTTCCAGAAGAGGCGGACCGGAATGGTGTCCAGGATCAGCTCCAGCATTTTTTTCTGGTCTCTCGCCTGTTGCTCGCTTTCCCTGAGCGCATCTTCCGCCTCCCTGGCCGCGGTGATATCGCGGGCAAAGCCATCAATCACCTGTTCCCCGATGGCACTGTTTTCTTCGGTGGCGGTGAGCTTGGCGTTGGTCGAAAGCCAGATGATCTCCCCTGTTTTTTTCCTTGCCTGGTATTCAAAATTCTTGACCTCGCCGTGTTCTTGCAGCAGGGTAATGAATTCATTTCGTCTGGCGGGATCAACATAGAATTGCGCGCTTAGGTCCGTGAAGCTACTGATAGCCTCTTCTGGAGAGCTGTACCCCAATGCCTCCGCCATGCCCGGATTCAGGGTCAATATCCTGCCATCCAGGGTGGTGCGGAAGATGCCCAGGGGCGATTTTTCAAAAAGGTGCCGATATCGTGCCTCGCTTTTTTCCAGAGCGACCCGGCTTTCTTTGAGATGCCGGTCCAGAGCATGCCGGTGCAGGGTCATGGTCACCGTGGCAATGAGTTCCCGCTCGGATACGGGTTTGATCAGGTACCCGTAGGGCCCGACACTCTTGGCCTGTTCAAGCAGGGGATCCTGGGAATATCCGGTGAGAAAGATGATCGGAACGTCTGAAAAACGGGTAAGAATCTCGGCCGACTGGATGCCGTTCAGCGTCCCGGCCAGCTCGATATCCATGAGCACCAGATCGGCCTGATGATGGTCAATAAGGCTGATGGCCTCTTCACCCGTGGCCACGGGACCGAGCACTGTATAGCCGAGCCGGGTAAGCATATCTTCGAGGTTTGCGGCGAGAATACCGTCGTCCTCGACAATAAGCAGCGTTGTTCCCGTCATCCTGTTTTCTCCTTTCTCGCAGTAAAGGTAAGCGTCAATTGGGTTCCCCCCTGTTGGGCCAGTTCGTAGCTGCCGCCGAGCTGATGCTGACCGAGCATACGGATGAGGATCATACCAAGCGTCCGGGTTTGGTTCCAATCGAATCCCGGCGGCAGGCCGATGCCGTTATCCGCCACGGAAAGCGTATAGGTACCGTTTTCATGGCTCATGGTTACCCGGATGAGGCATTCATCGTTACCTGGGCTGGGTCTCCCCTCAGGGAACGCGTATTTCAGAGCGTTGGTGATGAGTTCATTGATGATCAGGCCGCAGGGAATGGCAAGATCCAAGGGAATTTCGACCTGATGGGCAACCACCTCGCAGTTGATCCGGGAGGCATCGAAGGAGGTGCGCAGGTAGGAGACCAGGGTTTGTATATATTCCTGAAAATCGATATGTGCCAAGGATTCGGCCTGGTAGAGTTTTTCATGGACCAGACTCATGGAGCGGATTCTACCGCTCAACTCATCTATTGTGCTTCGGCACAGGGGATCGTCAAGGATCCTGCGCTGCATGTCCATAAGCCCGATAATTGCCGCCAGATTATTTTTCACCCGATGGTGTACTTCCCGCAGCAGCACTTCCTTTTCCGACAGGGCGGCAGAAAGATTCTCCTCGGTTCGTTTGAGGTCGGTAATGTCCGCTCCATAAATATGCGCAAAACGAAAGGACGGCTCGCCCTGGATGGCGAATTGAAACCACTTTGGCCCCAGATCGGCTTCGCGCAACAGCGTCTTTCCCGAGCCAATGCAGGTCGAGTAATCAATCGAGGCCAGAGCCGGCAACGCTTCCCCTAGCCGCACCCCCGGTCTGATACCCAGGGCAATTCCAGCGGGATTGGCCATCATGACAATTCCCTGTTCGTCCACCCGGATCACCGGGGCCAGGTTGAGCGTGGGGAACGCTGCCATTGCCTGGAGTTGTTCCTCAGCCTGCTTACGGTCAGTGATATCCAGAGCGGTAAAGGTGATTCCTGATGACAGGTCAGCACTGTCAATGGGGGTAGCACTGAGCAGCACGTCGATACGGGTGCCGTCTTTACGTCGCCACTGCGATTCCATTGTCCCTGTGCCATGTGTGTTGAACTGTTCGCAGAGCGCTTGACCGACCAATGCATACTGTTCTCCCGTCGGATAGAAGATCCGGCTCTTTTGCTGCAGCAACTCCTCCCTGGCATACCCGGTCATTGCGCACAGCTGATCGTTGACCGTTTGCAGGTACCGGTCAACAACCACCCCGATACCCACCGGGGCGGCACGAAAGATGCTTTGCAGAGAGGATTCACGCAGACGCAACGCATCTTCCTCTCGTTTGCGGAGCACGATATCCCAAGCCAGATCACCCAGGGTTGACAGCAATGCAATATCCTGCTGCTCGTAGTCCTGCTCCTTGTTGCCCACACCAAAAACCGCCACAATGCGTTCCCCCCTGAAAACAGGAACCGTCAGCTCCCGCACCACCGGGACATGCCCTGCGGGCATGCCCTTACGGTGCGGAAGTTCGGCGTAGGCGTTGTGGATGATGGGACGTCGCTCGCGAATGCAATCGGCCCAGACACCGGCCGCATCCACGCTGTAATGGAGCCCCTCGCCTCCGGCTTTACGGCAGGACTCGATTGTTTTGCTGGACCATGCCTGCAGGGAAAGGGTCTGCTTTTCCTCTTCAAAATAATGGAAAAAGCCAATGCAACTGCCGGTCAAGGCTTCGGCCTCGTCCAAGACATTTTGCAGCAAGGTCGCAACGGACAGGGTTGCCGCTGCCTCGCTCAACCGGACGCGCGCCTGAAGAAGGTTTTCCATCTGCTTGTGGCGGGTGATATCGATGATGTTGCCGGTTACCTTGACGACCCGCCCCTGTTCCCATACAGGCTCGGCCATGGTGCGGACCCATAATCTGCGGCCATCCACAGAGGTGAACGACAATTCCAGGTCATAGGGCTGCCCCTGTTCCACGCAACGGTGGAAGGCCTGCCGGAGAACCCGCCGGTCGCCGGGAGCGTAGCAGTCGAAGCTTCGTTTAAATTGCTCAGCTGGGCTGTTGCGCATATCTTCCAATGAAAACCCGTGGATGCGATAGGTCTCCTCCGTCCACGTCCCAATCTGTTGTATTGGATCCCACTCCCATCCACCGACACGGGCGAGTTGCTGGGTGGCATTCAATAATGCCCGGCTTTCCTGGAGCGACTGTTCAGCCTGAGCGCGTCTGGTGATATCCAGGGCAAACAGACCCACCCGAATGACGTGGCCTGCCGCGTCCAGCACTGGGTAAAGATGCGACTCAATGATTAAATTTCTAAGCTGGTCCACAAATGAAAAAGGAACGCCGGTCTCGATCACCTGCTGCACATAGTGCCGTCTCCTGCGGGCGACTTCAGGAGGCAAATAATCATAGACATTGCGGCCGATCAAGGTCTCGACAGAGGTTTGCAGCCGTTTTGCCATAGCCTTGTTGGCAACCAGAACAGTGCCGTCCGGGTCAATCAAGGAAAGGGTCTCGGTGGAGGCATTCAGCAAGGCTTTGAGATTGCCTTCGCTCTCCCGCACCTGCTGCTCATTCCTTTTCTGCTCCGTGATATCGACGTGGGTGCCCACCACTCGGACAGGTGTACCGTTTTCATCGAAGAGGGCATTCCCACGTGAAAGGATATCCACCCAATGACCATCTTTATGACGCATCCTGAGTTCCAGGATAAACCGGTCACGCTGTCCATCCAGCATTTCCTGCAATACCATCAACGAACGCTGTACATCCTCGGGCTCGGTCAGACGTTCCCACATGGAAAAATCATTGTGCAGTTCTTCGTCCTGATACCCGAGCATGCGTTTCCAACCTGGAGAAAAGTAGAGTGCATCGGTTTCCAGATTCCAGTCAAAGATACCGTCACTGGTGGCTTGCATGGCAAGGGCAAAACGCTCTTCACTGTTGCGCAGAGCATCCTCGGCCTGCTTCTGCCCGGTGAGATCACGGGTACTTGCCACGATTCCCGCGATATGACCGCGAGCATTCCGGTAGGGAAAATAGGTGACATCGACAAACCTTCTCCCCAGGGAAGGATAGGTAAACCATTGCTGATAATTGACCACTTCCCCCTGCAGACATCGATCAAAATTCGGTTTAACGAATTGCAGAAAGACCTCCTCTCCGAGATACTCAGCCACGGTCAGACCGATAAATTGTTCCCGGTTCTTGCCGGAAAACATCTCATAGGCATCATTGACCAGGATGTATCTGTAGTGCTCATCGAGAAAGGCCATGCCATCCGGTGTGGAATTGACAATGTTCTTGTATTTTCTCAGGTACTCCTCGCTTTGCTTGCTGTCGGTGATGTCGCTGATCACTACATGGCACGCAGGATCGCCCTTGTCGCTACGGGAGAGCGTCGCCTCAAGCCGCACCCAAAACAAGCCATCACCGTGTTGTATCAGCCGCAGTTCTAAAGTCTGCGGCGCTCCGGTGGCAAAGAGCTGGGCAATGTGCAGGCAATACAGGTCACGGTCTTCGGGGAGGATACAATCCGAAAACGGCTGCCCGAGCAGCGCCTCTTTGGCTCTGCCCACAAAGGAAGCGGCGGCGAGATTGGCCTCCAGAAGCAGCCCTTTTTCGCTGATGGTGCAGTAGCCGACCGGTGCCCGTTCATAGAGGTCGAAAGAGCGTGACTGCGCAATCTCCAACTCCATCCGGGTCCGGTGCAGTTCCTCGTTCTGCCGCGTCAATTCGCCCTGCTGCACCTGCAGCGCAGAGAGCATTTGCTGGAGGGCTTCGGCTGACAGCTCCTTGACCATCTCCAGCGACGGAGCGATGTTTCCTTGAACGATTGCTTCTGCTATCCTGAGCAGTTTACCGGCATTTTTCTGCAGGTGATCCTGGTTATTCATGGCGCCCCTTTTCCATTATTGAAACGATGGGTTGCAACCTTGTACACAAACGGTCATGATCCTGGAGCTATTGCATGTTCGGTGCGGTCCGGAGGCGTTGCCGTTGTACCCACAATGGTGCCGCAGTTGCCATCGTCATGGGATGTTGCCGTGTACAATTTCCAAACAGAACCAGGCAGACTGCGCCCATTAAGCACTTCGAGGTGATTGAGTAACAGCGGACCGCCTGCTCAACCCCTCTTGCAAAAGCCGCCTTTTTTCAGTGTTGCCAGTGCTCGCGGCTTCAGCATGCCAATACGCTGGTTCCGTCATCCCTTGCCTGCAGACTCCCTGAAGTTCAGTGTGTAGTGCTTTTTCTTTTGTATTGGAGAATACCTCCTCTATTGCCTCTAAACCAATCATGCAAAAGTGTCCACGTATTCAATACCGCCTTATAACTAAATACCGCCTCATACCCAACAGGCAAGGCTCTCCGGAGCACCGGCGAAACAAAAGAACCAAGCCCCGCTAAGTTAGCTCTTCAATTTTTCTGGTTATTTTCCCTTTTGCTGGTATAATTGCCTTTTTCACCATTTTTTCGTTCATCCTCGCAAGCATCTTGTCTGCCTTGCCGCTTTCACGGAATACGCTCATGGGCATTGCCACCGATATTATTCTCCTCGTTCTAACTGCTTTTTTCTGCGGCATGTTGATGCAGCGGCTGCATCAGCCGCTGATCCTCGGCTACATTCTCGCCGGCGTCATTCTCGGACCGTATACCGGCGGCCTGACGGTGTCCGACATCCACGACATTGAACTTCTGGCGGAAATCGGGGTAGGTCTGTTGCTCTTCGCCCTGGGTCTGGAGTTCTCCCATAAAGATCTCAAACCAGTCAAATACATCGCCCTGCTGGGCACTCCCTTGCAGATCGGCCTGACCATCTGCCTGGGATTAGGGATAGGCCAGATCATGGGTTGGGATTGGAAGACTTCCGTCTGGTTCGGGACGCTGATTTCCCTGTCCAGCACCATGGTGATATTAAAAACCCTGATGAATCAGGGCTGGCTGGGCACCCTTTCCAGCAAAGTCATGATCGGCATGCTCATCGTCCAGGATCTGGCGGTGGTGCCCATGTTGATCATCCTGCCGCTGATGAACGATCCCGCCGCCGGCCTGGTTTCCTTAGGACATGCCGCGGTGAAGGCGATTCTTTTCCTGGTCTGCATGTTCGTTCTGGGTATAAAACTGCTGCCCGTACTCATGCGCCATATCGCCAAACTCGGTTCCCGAGAGCTTTTTCTCCTGGCCATTGTCACCATCGGCCTGGGTATCGGCTACGCTACCTATCTTATTGGCCTCTCCTTTGCGTTCGGTGCGTTTGTCGCCGGCATGGTGCTCACGGAATCGGATTACGGCCACCAGGCGTTGAGCGATGTCATCCCGCTACGCGATATCTTTGGTCTGCTCTTTTTTGCCTCGGTCGGTATGCTGCTCGATCCGCAATTTCTTCTCCATAACCTCGGCACCATCCTGTTCCTGGTGCTCATCGTCAGTGTGGGCAAGGGGTTGATCTTTGCAGGGATTTCCAAACTCTTTTTCTATGGCAATGTGGTCCCGATTGCCGTCGGCCTGGGTCTGTTTCAGGTTGGCGAATTTTCTTTTGTCCTGGCCCGAATCGGTCTTTCCACCAACTCGATCAGCAATGATTTCTATAATCTGATTCTGACCACCGCAGTCCTGACCATGATCCTGACCCCGATCGTCTCGGTGCAGACCGCGCGGTTGTACAATCTGAAAAAACGATGGTTTCAAAAGGAACCGCTGGAATCGATCAACTTCCCCAACAAGGGGTTCAACCACCATGTGGTGATTGCCGGCGGCGGCCGCGTGGGCATCCAGATCGCCACTACCTTGCAACGGCTGAAGATTCCGTTCGTCATTATCGAACTGGACCAGCGCCGGGTCGAACACGCCAAGACATCCGGATTTGCTGTTGTCTATGGCGACGCCAGCCATGAAATTGTTCTCGAGGCCGCCTCCATGGCTTCCGCCTCCCTGCTGGTGATCACGATACCGGGTATTGTCGAATCGCGGACCATTGTCGCCCATGCACAGCGGCTCAACGATCACATCAATGTGGTTGCCCGATTGTCAGATCCGCAATTTTTCAACGTTTTCAGCGAACTGCAGGTGACGGACCTGGTCTATCCGGAACTGGAAGCCGGCCTGGAAATGACCCGCCAGGTCCTGCTTTCTCTTCATATTCCTGTAACAGAGATTCAGCGGCACACCGAAGCGCTGCGTCAGGATTTTTTCACCAGCAAACTGAGCCAAGGCAAACCCTATCAGACCCTGGCCCAGTTCCGTTCGGCGGAACAGCAGTTCGATCTGCAGTGGGTAGCACTCACTCCCGGCAGCCGACTCATCAATCAATCCATCGGTGAGGCTGGAATCCGTAAAAAAACCGGGGTTTCGGTTGTGGGCGTACTGCGCGACGACCACCTGGAACCCAACCCCGGGCCAGAGTTTCGGTTTCAGGAAAACGATATAGCAGCGATCATCGGTTCCGTTGAAGCCCGCACCTTGTTTAAAACCCGTTTTTTCTCCGCCGACGAACCGGAGCAGCAAGCGATAGCCGAAATCAGTACCGGCCTGGCTCCCGGCTGATGCGCATACCGGCTGGCGTGAGAAATATTTGCATCACTTTTCCTGTTATGGTACGAAGAAAGATTGACAATTCGCCCTTTCCAAGCTCATTGCCGGCCGTTTTCCCCAAAGAACCGCCCCACATTCCAGTTCGAGTACGCAACAGAGACCATTTTCAACATTCCATACCGTTTCCTACCGACTTTTCAACTCCGCATGCTTGCGCATAAGGCAATGCAGGTTCTTGCAAACAGCACAAAACCCGTCGACTACTACACAGACCGCACATGAAAGCAACAAACTATCGAGAGATTCCGTATAACTTCACCTCAGCAGATGATCGACTGATCATTAATCACCTTTTTGGCCCCGCAGTCTGGGACGATCTGGAAGAACTGCGCAGCCAACGGGTCACCGGTCGCTCCGCCCGACTGGTCATGCGCTGCATGGGCGATCTCTTTATCCTGCACCGCAATCCCTTCCTTTTCCAGGAACTGATCGATTCTCCCCTTCGTCGCCACACCTTCTTTACCGTTATGAAGAGGGATTTGGATATCATTGAACGTACCGCTAAAAAAGTGAACGTTAATCAGGAACGAAGCAGCAAAGTCATCAATCTCGTCCACCTGTGCCTGGATCGGGTGAAGGAGCTGCAGAAGGAAATCAGCGGGGCCGTGGCC
>JBFJXW010000017.1:0-32817 GCA_041622895.1 Desulfobulbus sp.
ACCCTGGTGGGCAGTGTCGGAATGCTGCTGCTTCTCTATTACGGTGGGGCGTTGGTCATCAACGGCAGGATCTCTATCGGTTCCTTTGTCGCCTTTGTCAGCTACCTGTATATGTTGATCTGGCCGATGATGGCCGTTGGCTGGGTGGCCAACCTGGCGCAACGGGGAATAACCAGCCTGCGCCGGATTCATCGTCTGCTGCAGGAGCGTCCCGTGGTCAATACACGGCCGTCCCTTACCTTGCCGGAGACGGTCACCACCTACCGCTGTCGCAATCTCAGCTTCACATATCCCTCTGCCGCTCAGCCGGCACTTCGTGATATTAATCTGGAAATCGGGCCGGGGTTACTCGGCGTGACCGGTCGGACCGGATCAGGCAAATCCACCCTGTGCAAGCTGCTGCTGCGCATGTATCCCGTGGCAGACGGAATGCTTTTTTTTCGTGGCAGGGATGTGAACGATCTCTCACAGGAGGATTTGCGGCAGTGCATTGGGTATGTCAGCCAGGAACCAGTGCTGTTCGCCGATTCCATCGCAGCCAATATCGCCTTCGGTAAGCCCGAGGCGTCCATGGAGGAAATCGAAGCCGCTGCAAAAGCGGCTGCCATTGATACCGATATTGCGTCGTTTACCGGCGGATACCAGGCGATGATCGGTGAACGGGGGGTAAAACTTTCCGGCGGGCAACGACAGCGATTGGCGTTAGCCAGGGCGCTGCTGTGCGACCGGCCTATGCTGGTCATTGATGATGCTCTTTCCGCCATCGATGTCGAAACCGAGCAGCAAGTGCTGAAGGGTATCCTGTCTACCCTGCGGCGCAAAACGGTCCTGCTTGTTTCCCACCGAATCAACGTCCTGCGCCATGCCGATCGGATTGTGCTGCTGGAGGAAGGCCGGATCGTTGACCAAGGGCAGCACCAGGAGCTGCTGCACAACTCTTTATATCGTGTCATGGTGGAGAAGCAGCAGAGCGATGCATAATTTCGGCTACTCAGAAGACGGAAAGGTCGGCCGGGTCGGCGATGTTCAGCTCTGGAGGCGGGTTCTCCACTACTGCAGAAGTCATATACCGGGACTAGCCGGAGCGGTAGTGCTCTCCCTGATTGTCACCGCCGCTACGCTCAGCCTGCCGCGATTGATGCAGTTGGGTATTGATCGATATATTGTCACCGATGCCTTGAACAGTGCCCAGCGCATCGATGGTCTTGGCCGGATAACGCTGCAGTACGCGCTACTGATCGGCGTTGTTTTTACCGCGACTTTTTCCCAGATGGTGGTGCTCGAATGGATCGGGCAATCGATCATGCACCGCTTGCGGCAGCAGCTTTTTGCGCATCTTTTGACCCTTGATCTCTCCTTTTTTCACAGCCAGCCAGCCGGTCGGCTGGTCACCCGCCTGACCAACGATATCCAGAACATGCACGAAATGTTCACTTCGGTCATGATCACCCTTTTTAACGATGGGCTGAAGCTGGCCGGGATCTTCTGGTTTCTCACCATGATGAATGTCCGGCTGGCCCTGGTCATGGCGGTGTTTGTTCCCTTGGCCTTGGTGGTGACCCTTGTTTTTTCCCGTTTTGCCCGTGAAAAATTTCGTCTGATACGTTCGCAGCTCGCTAAAATTAATAGCTTTCTTGCCGAATCGCTCGGCGGTGTCAGTGTGATTCAGGCCTTCGGCGGTCAAGCGCGAAGCTGCAGGGTTTACAGTGAGCTGACCCATGAATACCTGCTGCGTTCTTTCGGCCAGATCCGGGTATTCGGCGCCTTTATGCCCTTGACCGAGTTTATGAGTTCTGCGGCCATCGCCCTGATCATTTGGTACGGCGGCGGCGAGGTTATCCGTCGGCAGTTAACCATTGGCGAACTGGTGGCCTTTCTCTCCTATATGCGGCTATTTTTTCAGCCACTACGAGAGCTGTCTCAAAAATATTCCATTGTTCAATCGGCCATGGCCTCGGCGGAGCGTATTTTTCAGACCCTCGATACCCGCCCCACCATGCAGGTTCTTGTTGATCCGGTATCGTCCAGCGAATCCTTTACGGGTAAGGGCACTATTGAATTCAAGGGCGTGAGCTTCGGCTACACTCCGGATGAGCTGGTGCTCAAGAATATCGATCTTAAGATTGCTTCAGGGGAAACCGTTGCCCTGGTTGGGTCGACCGGTGCCGGCAAGTCCACCCTGATTTCGCTGCTGGTACGCTTTTATGATCCACTGCGCGGCTCGGTCCATATCAATGGTCAGGATGTCCGTTATGTGCCGTTGCAGGCCTTACGGCAGCGGGTCGGAATCATCATGCAGGATATTTTCATCATGCCCGATACGGTGCGGGCCAATATCGTTCTCGACAGTGAGGCGGACGAGGAACGGCTTACGCGTATTCTTGATCAGACGGGGATACGTTCGTTTATTGACCGTCTCCCCCAGGGGCTTGAAACCCTGATCGGAGAAGGGGCCCTCAACCTTTCCCTGGGAGAGAAACAGCTGCTTTCTTTTGCCCGTGCGCTCTACCGCGATCCGGCTATTTTGGTGCTCGATGAGGCCACCGCCTCTATTGACACCGAATCGGAAAATATGCTGGAGCAGGCGATTGCCGCTGGTTTCCAGGACCGTACTTCTTTGGTGATCGCCCATCGCTTGTCGACCATCCGCCGGGTTGATCGGATTGTGGTCATGGACCAAGGGCGCATTGTTGAGCAGGGAAGCCATGAGCAGTTGATGGGCTCTGCTTCCCTCTATCGTCATCTGGTGGAGATGGATCTGCAGTTCAGAAAAAGAGCCCGGGTGGAATGATCCTTTCGGGTCCGTTACCAGCAGAGGAGAGGCGATCTCTGCATGATCAGATTTTCGGGCTGTATGCGGTGTTTTTGAAAAAGGGGAGGGTTCGTTCGATCAGGAGGCTCAGTTCACCGCTTTTTTCAATGCTTTTCAGGTAGTCATTGGCCGATTGCTGCATCTTGGTATCATCAGGGCGCACCGCCCATACCAATTCGTCGCGCGTCAGGAGCGTGACACCAGGAGTCAATCCCTTTTCGATATAGAGCGCTGCATAATAGAAATTGGCGGGCAGTTCGTAAATGAAGGCATCGATACTGTCGTTGATCAGTGCGTGCACGCCCTTGGGAGCCGTGGCAAAGCGGGTTATTTTTCCTTTGGGTTTAAGGCTGTTGATGTACTGCTCGCCAGGGCTGCCGGTTACCACCCCGAGTCGTACGTCTCGTCCCGCAAGATTGCGAAATCCTGTCGCTAGTCGCTTGTAGTCGTCAAGATGAACCAGGGCAGCCTGGCCGGAGATCAGGTATGGCGCAGTGGCCGCCAACTGGTGCTGTTGGACACTGGTCATGGTCATGCCTGACATGATAATGTCAATTTTTTTCTCCAGCAGTGCTTGGGCCAATTCCTGTCGATCAAGTTCGATTAACTGTAGTTTTTTTTGGGTGAATCGTGACAGGCCGACGGCGAATTTCGTTTCCAGACCGGTGATGACACCGTTTTTCTTGTAGGCCAGCGGTGGATTATCAATGGCAATGCCGACTTTCAACACAGCAGGATGTGTGCCCAGCGTAAAGAGTGAATCCGATGACAGGTGAGTGCAACCCGCCAGGATAAGCAGCAGGAACAGTTGGAGCAGGGTAGGCAAAAAACGAATCATGGTGTCCTTGAAAACAGTACGCGGCGTGTACGAGGATTCGGAATAGTAGCGAGTATATTTTCGACGATTATGGCACAGAATGGCGGTATGTGTGCTACTGGGCCGGAGAACCCTTGATGACCCGACCGGTTGAGATGAATGAGATTCCCTGTTGCATCTTGGTGCCGATCATAACCGATTCGATGATCGGTTCAATGACTGCGGATTTAGCCTCCCATTCCACCAGAAATTTGGCGCCGGAACCGCCTTTGGATTCCGATTCTCGGACAATATAGCGGGTTGAATTCAACGGAGCGATGGTCAGTGGTTTGTCCAGGTAATGCTGGAGCAGGACGCCCTCGGAGTCGTAGTAGTTGACGCTTTTCAAGGTGAACGCATTATCGGGGTCCGTGTTGCGGATACTGAGGGTTGCGGTCAATTGAAAGGGGGTGTCCCTGTACCGTTCATCGGCATAGATATGGGAATATACCGGAACATACACCGTTTGTGCGCGCCATTTGGACAGGACTTCTGCCGCTACCGGCCGGGACAGCAAGAGCAGCGCAGAAAGAAGCAGGACGATTTGGTTATTTTTCATGGGAACGCTGGGGTAGAGATTGGGATTGGCGGGCCGCAAGCAGCGCAGCGGCCACCTCCTTGCTCAGGTCGCCGATTGCCAGGGAGGCAGTACTAACATAGCTCGAATAGTCCGGTTTGTCGATGGCTCGCACCTGCTGAAATGATTTTCTGCTCACAATGGTTTTGTCGGCGGTGTCGCTGAGCGTGTAAACCGCCCGGGTCGTGAAGGACTGTTTATCGCCACTGAAATCATTGATTTCAACTTCAATCTGATAGCGAGTTACGCCGAAGCGAGGACCAGGGAAAACGGCAACATTATCCGTGCCAAGAAGATGTTTGAGGTTGCCGACGATGGTATCGGCGACCTGCAGGTTCAAAGGCCCGGCCCAGAGATGATTCGCCGAAGACTGGTATTCGCTGCCCGAGCGTTGAAGGATCAGTCCTCGCCCTTGCAGCTGCGGCGCCAGGCGGATCGGCATGAGCAGAATCATCTCTTTGAAGTCGGCAAATTGCTGGTTTAATGGCTCCTGCTTGACCGGTTGCAGCGCGTAGATCGTGCTGGCTGTCGGACGGCTAATGCAGGCGTTGAGCAGAAAAACGAGCAGCGATAATACGAACAACAGCCGGGAATATGGTACAATCATGGTCTGTTTCATGGCTAGTTTTCTCCCTGGCCGAACAGCAGGGCATTGGGGTGCTGTTGCAGGTATTCGGTGAGTTGTCTGGCGGATGCGGCGGCTTTTTCGATTTCTTCCAGGGAGCTGGAGATCTGATAGGAAAAATCCGAGTCTTTTGCCGTCAGTTGCTTGATGTTGTTCAGGGTCTGAGTGATCGAAATGGCGGTTGTGTTGAGGCTTGTCAACAATTGCTGCAGGTCACGGCTCATTGGCGAGAGCTCCTTGTCAGCTGTTTGCAGGAAAGCGGTCGCCGTGGCAGCTAAGGTGGAAAAATTGCTCAGTCCTTGTTTAAGCTCGCTGCTCAAAACCGGCAGGTTGACATCAGCTTTCCCCAGGAGCGTGTCGAGACGGGCCAGTGTAGCGTCGAGGGTCTGCAGGGCGTGCCGGGTCTGGGGAGAATTGATAATGTTGTTGATGCTATCGAGCGCGTCAGCGGTTTTGTTGAGAATCTCATTGAGCGGAAGGCTTTCCAACCGTTGGGTGATCTGCTCCAGTCCCGACGGCAGCGTGGGGATCTCGATCAGTTCGGGATCCTTATTGTGCAGGTTCGCTTTGGTGTCCGGATAAAAGGCCAGGTCTATATAGAGCTTGCTGGTCAAGAGGCTGCTGATTTTGAGCTGGGCACGCAAGCCTTGGTCAATCAATTGTTGCATCACCGTACGAATAGCTTCGCTGCGCCAGCTGCCGGGTCGATCGCTATCGAGGTACGGCGTCTGTTCGATATCAACGTAGACCGGGATAATGTAGTTGTTCTGCTTTTTATCATAATTGATACGAATCTCGCTGACCCGACCGATAGTTACCCCTCGGAACGTCACCGGCGCGCCGAGGTCAAGGCCGTAAAGGGAGCCTGTAAAAAAGGCGACGCCGCGAAATCGATCGTCTTTCAGTTTGATGTTGCCCAAGGCGATGATGGCTGCAATGGTCAGGGCGATAGCAACCAAGACAAAGGAGCCGACGATGGTGGGGTTGGCTTTTTTGCTCAAACCGTTCTGATCTCCCTTTTACCGGTGCCCCGGGTGAGAAAATTGAGGACTGTCGCGTTGGAACATTCCTGCAACAAGGTTTTGGGATCCCCCGTTGCCAGCATGGTTTTGCTGTCGATATCGAGAAAGACAGAGTTGGTGGCGATGGCATAAATCGATGCCAGTTCATGGGTAACGATGATTACCGTGGCCCCTAGACTTTCCCGAAGCTCCAGGATCAACTCGTCAAGATTTCGGGCACTGATCGGGTCAAGCCCGGCCGAAGGTTCGTCGAAAAAGAGAAAATCTGGATCCAGTGCAATGGCCCGGGCAAGTGCTGCCCGTTTGCGCATACCGCCGGAGAGCTCGGCCGGGTAGAATTCCTCGAACCCTGTCAAGCCGACCAGGGACAACTTGAAGGTTACGATTTCCCGAATAACCGATTCCGGCAGTTCTGTATAGTGCAGCAACGGCAGGGCAACGTTTTCAGCCAAAGTCATTGAGCTCCACAGCGCGCCGGACTGATAGAGAACGCCAGCCTTGCGCACGACCCGGGCTCGTCCTTCGTCGGTGAGTTCCCAGAAATTTTCTTCACCATACCAGACCGAGCCGGCGGCCGGGGGCTTGAGGCCGATCATGTGGCGGAGCAACGTGGATTTGCCGCAGCCGTTCCCTCCCATAATGACAAAAATGTCGCCCCGCGCGATGGAGAAACTCAGATCCCGTTGAAGGACGAAACTGCCATAGGCCATGGTCAGTTCCTTGACGGTGAGTGCCGGGGGAGGGGCGGTCATGGTGACAACTTTAAAAATTGATAATAAAGGTTATGATCGAATCCGAAACGACGATCAAGACAATCGAGGTCACAACCGCCGAAGTGGTGGCCTCGCCCACAGCCAGCGCACTGCGTCCGCACTGCATACCGCGCAGACAGCCGGCATAGCCGATCAGTACCCCGAAGACCGCACTTTTAAATAAGCCCTGACCGCATTGGCTGAGCTGGATGGACTTGCGGGTCTGCTCCAGATATTCCACCAAAGACAGGTCGAGCATGGTGACCCCGATGACCGAGCCGCCGAGAATGCCCATGATGTCCGCGTAGATGCAGAGCAGCGGCAGCATGAGCATCAGCGCCAGCATCCGGGGCAGCACCAGGAAACCCACCGGCGAGATGCCTATAGTCCGCAGGGCATCGATCTCCTCGTTGACCTGCATGGTCCCCAGCTGGGCCGCATAGGCCGCACCGATGCGGCCGGCGATAATCACGCCGCTCATCAACGCCCCCATTTCCAGAACCATACCCAAGCCGACCAGATTAGCTACGTATATCTGGGCTCCAAACATCTGCAACTGCACCGCGCCGACAAACGAGAGGATCACTCCCACCAAGAGAGAGATGAGGGTGACGATCGGCAGCGATTCGGCACCGCAGGCCTGGACAAACGAGAAGAAGTCACGGGCGCGAAACGGTGATTTGCCGATAAGAAGCGGGAGGAATGCCAGCACAATTTCTCCGATAAAAGCGGTTGCTTCCCGTATTTTTTCGAAAAGAGTGATTGCCAGGCGACCGACCCGGGTGACTATTGTAGCGCGTAGGGTTTTCCCGTAGGTTGATTTTTCGCCAACCGCCTCGGCAAGAGCCAGCAGCCGTTGCGCTCCCGGAGGCAGGCCGGTCAAATTGATGTCGATTTGTTGTTTGCGGGCAGCTGCAATTATGGTTTTGAGAAAGATCAGCAACCTGGTGTCCCAATCCACCAGTTCTGTGCAGATAAAGGTGAGGTGACGGGTCGTTGCATCCATCGTCGCTAATAGCTCCGCAGGATCAGGTGTATCGGTACGCAGCGTCCAGACTCCACCGAGGCTGACCACCAGGTGTTCCGGATCGGGATGACGAAAGGTGAAGATCGGTTGCGGCGTCACTGGGGTCAATGTGCGGTTATGGTTGTTTTTTATCTGCCTAATGTCTGGCCGCTGGGGGCAGGTCTGGGCAGGAGTTTGCGCAGGGGGTCAGCCTGTTGGTTGGATACCTTGCGGTTGATGAGGATGTCAAAGACCAGTACCGGTTTGCCATAGTACTGACGGTTCCAATCGTGGAGCGGAGAGATGGCCGCCCCCTCAATGCTGACGCCGCCAAAAAGGCCTTGGGATCGACCGAAGGCAAGAATGTCTGCCGTCTGTGCCTTAGCCGAAACTCCCACCGGACCGGCTGCCACCGAGACATCGGCGCCAAGCTTGTAATCGGTGGAAAGCATGGCGCTCAATCCGCGTTCGGTCATGACCAGAAGAATGATCTCCGAGGCATCGGCGCCCGCCTGGAATCCAAAGGAAACCGAACCCATGCTGTAAAAGGCGGGATAGCTCCATTGACTGGTTGCTTCATCCAATGCCAGGAGCAGGCCACTACCACCGGAGCCACCGATGATAAAGCCGCCGCGCAGCATCTGCGGCACGATGAAAATGCCTCTGGCCCGATTAACATTGCGTTGAAACCACTCCATATTCGGGTCGACCAGGAACCCCCGATAGATCGCTGCGGAGCGGGTGACAAGATCGGCCGGCTCACTGTAGTAATCGGCTTGTGTCGGGGCGGAAAAAAAAAGTGATGTCCAGAGAAAAAAAAGAAATAGAGCGAAACGGCTGCGATTGAAAAACATAAGAAACCTCCTCGATTAAAGGACGGTAGACCGATATCTTTTCCGTGCGATCAACGGATGTTAGGGTATCAATGAGCTTTGCACAAGAAAAAAATAGGGTGACCAGCGTCTCGGCAGTAGAGGAAAAACGTGCCTGCGAAGGTCGTGAGAAAGGTTGGCGGGGTGCGGATTGTATGCGGCGGAAAACTCTTTTGAAAGAAAAAAGCCACAGGCCACCGATGCTCTTCGGGATGGCCTGTGGGGGGGATCAGTCGGCAGGATAGAAGTATTCCTTTTCCGCTCCGCACTTGGGGCAGACCCAGTCGTCGGGCAGATCGGTAAAGGCCGTACCCGGTTCTACGCCGTTTTCCAGGTCTCCTTCAGCGGGATCGTAGATATATCCACAGGGGCATTCCATTTTCTGCATGCAGGTATCTCCTTAAGATTTTAAAGGGGAACAATGGCCTTTCCACGGCTTCTATTTCGGGGAAAAGGTAGTGAAAAGGCATTACGGTTGTTGTCATGCCAGGCTAGAGGCAGGATACGGTTAACCTATCTTCTTTTGCGTCATCAGACAAGAAAAAGCAAAGGGTATAGAGGGCAATTCATGCTTCTTTGTGGTAGAGTGCATGGCGGAATGACGGTGGAAGGGGCCGCGGAAGGGGCCGCGATTCGGCGGTTTGGCATGCTTTCTGTTTTAAATTACTGTGAGGCGCACATTAGTCTTGACAGGGGCTGGTGTAATAGAGTTAAATTGCACGTTCTGCGATATATTATTTCCATTGGACGTTATCGATTTGAGGATAGAGAGGAGGAGTCGCATGTATGCAATAGTTCGGACCGGCGGAAAGCAGTATCAGGTAGAGGCCGGTGATACACTGCGCGTTGAAAAGCTTCAGGGTGAAGTTGGCGACACGGTTGAGTTGGCAGACGTTCTGCTGGTGGTTGATGGCGAGACCGTTAAAATCGGTCAGCCCGTGGTTGATGGGGCTAAAGTGGTTGCTAAAATCGCCGAGCAGGGCCGCCATAAAAAGGTCATCGTCTTTAAGAAAAAAAGACGTCAGGGCTACCAGGTGAAAAAAGGACATCGTCAGATGTACACCGCTCTGAAGATTGAGACGATTTCAGCATAAGTGATTAATTGAGAGACTGGAGAATAAACCATGGCACATAAAAAAGCAGGCGGTAGTTCACGCAATGGCCGTGATAGTGCGGGGCAGCGACGCGGAGTAAAACGTTTCAGCGGGCAGGTCGTTACGGCCGGGAGTATTTTGGTACGCCAGCTGGGCACGGTTATTCATCCTGGTACGAATGTCGGTTGCGGTCGCGATTATACGCTTTTTGCCAAAATAGACGGCACCGTCAAGTATGAATCCTTTGGGCGAGATAAGAAACGGGTGTCTGTCTATCCTGCAGAATAGGGTTGCTCTCCTCCTGGTGGAGGATATCGCTGCCACCTCATTGGGGTGTTGCCCGCTGGTAGAGTTATGGACCCGGCATCAAGAATAGTTGATGCCGGGTTTTTTTCGTATTGCCCTCTTGTATACCCCTGGATAAAATATGGGATTTGTTGACGAAGCAAAATTTTTCGTAAAGGCCGGTGACGGCGGCAATGGTTGCGTCAGTTTTCGGCGGGAAAAATTTGTGCCCAAGGGCGGCCCTGACGGTGGTGATGGTGGGAAGGGCGGTGATGTCTACCTGGTGGCCGACCGTAATCTCCGTTCCCTGATTGATTTCCGCTACCGGTCGCATTTCAAGGCCGAACCCGGTACCGGGGGGAAGGGGAGCGACAGGCACGGCCGGGGCGGCAAAGACAGTTTTCTGCATGTACCGGTCGGCTCAGTGATCAAGGATGCGGAAACCGGATCGGTGCTGGTCGATATCACTGAACCAGATCAGGTCTATCTTGCAGCCGAAGGCGGCAAGGGCGGACTCGGTAATGCCCGTTTCGCCACCTCAACCAACAGGGCCCCGCGCAAGGCAACGTTGGGACGAGTAGGGGAGGAGCGATGGCTGATCATCGAACTGAAACTGCTGGCCGATGTCGGTCTGATCGGTCTGCCCAATGCCGGTAAATCGACCCTACTTTCCAAACTGTCGGCAGCCAATCCCAAAATTGCGGCCTATCCTTTTACCACCTTAGAACCGCAATTGGGTGTACTGCATTTCAAGTACACTGACCCCTGCATTATTGCTGATATCCCCGGCCTGATCGAGGGCGCACATCAGGGGATTGGCCTTGGGCATCAGTTCCTCCGTCATATTGAACGGACCTCCATCCTGCTTCATCTGATCGATGCTTCCACCCCTGATGATCAGCCGATACAGGACTATGGTGTTCTTGCCCGGGAGCTTGCCGCTTACAACCAGGAGCTGGTTGATCGTAAGCACATAATTGTGCTTAATAAGATCGATCTGATTGACGATGAGCGGCTGGAAGAGGTCAGGGAACAATTCACCGCTATCGGCGTTCCCGTGCTGGCAATATCGGCGGAAACCGGTATTGGTCTGGAATTGTTGAAGGAATTACTCGGCGATCTGCTGGAAGAGCAGCGAGCAGAGGTACGTGATGACCTTTCAGGTGAATAAGGAAGACGGCCTTTTTTACCGTCAAACACTTTTCGATCAAGCCAAACGAGTCGTCCTCAAGGTCGGCAGTGCTGTCCTGACCAACGATAATGGTCTGGATCTCGACATTATTGGTAATATCGCCCGTCAGGTTTCTTTTCTCCAGGCCACCGGTCGGGAAGTCATCCTTGTCAGCTCCGGAGCCGTGGCAGCCGGACGAAAACGGTTGGGAATCGTTAAAACCGCCCACGAAGAGCTGAGAGTGAAACAGGCCTTGGCCGCCACTGGTCAGGGCCTGTTGATGCAAGCCTATGAGCAGGTCTTTGCAGATTTTCGTCAGCCTGTTGCCCAGGTTCTGCTCACCCATGCTGATCTTTCCCACCGTAACCGCTATCTGAATGTGCGCAACACCATCTCCACCCTGTTCGAATTTGGGGTCGTGCCTATCATCAACGAAAATGATACGGTTTCGGCGGAAGAGCTTCGTTTCAGCGACAATGACACTCTCGGTGCCCTGATTACCAATATGATCGGTGCAGATATGTTTATCATCCTCACCGATGTTGACTGTCTGTACACCGGCCACCCCGTGGAGGATCCTGCAGCTCAACCGGTCTATACAGTGGCCAGTATCAGCAGGGAAATCGAAAAGATGGCGGGCCATTCGTCCAGTCTGCTCGGTACCGGCGGCATGATGGCTAAAATACGCGCGGCCAAAATGGTGGCGGCCTGCGGCGGCTGTTCCTTTATTGGCCCCGGTCGGCATCCTCACATTCTTCAGGCGCTGTTCAGCGGCGAGTTGATAGGCACCTTTTTTCTCCCCGGTACCGGTAAAATCAACCGGCGGAAGCACTGGATTGCCTATGTGCTGCGCCCGCAGGGATCCCTAGTGGTTGATGAAGGCGCCCGCCATGCTCTTGTTGAGCTGGGCAAAAGTCTACTACCATCAGGGGTTGTTGAGGTACGGGGCAACTTTGCCGTCGGCGCGCCGGTGCATTGTCTGGATCAGAGTGGGGCGGTGATTGCCGCCGGACTGAGCAATTACACCGCTGAGGACATCGGACGCATCAAAGGAAAAAAGACATCGGAAATCGGAGAAATTCTCGGATGTAAAGACAGCGACGAGGTCATTCATCGCGACAACCTTGTAATTATGGGCCGGGACACCGAATAATTCGAAGCCGCTTTACAATCGAATCGGTTCGCGTCATATTGAGGGCGGATTCGCCGGGGTTTATCTCAGATCGAGCGTCCGGCAGATTTTTATTTTTCCGTGACCGACCTAAGCATAACAGGAGACAAAGATGGAACGTTCGCAGATAGAAGCGACAATCTTGGAGATGGTGAAAAAAGCTAAGACCGCCGCCCGAACGATAGCCGCTATGCCGGCCTCGTCGAAAAACAGCATTCTCCTTGCTATCGCCGAAGCTCTGATAACGCAGCAAGGGTTCATCGTCAGCGAAAACGCCAAGGATATGGCTGATGCCGAGAAAAAAGGCCTTTCCACCGCTATGCTCAACCGGTTACAGATCACCGAGAAGGTGATTGACGACATGGTGCAAGGTTTGCGTGAGGTTGCCGCCCTTGAAGACCCGGTGGGTGAGATCAGCGAGATGGGGCGTCGGCCCAGCGGTATCACTGTTGGCCGCATGCGGGTGCCACTCGGGGTTATTTGTATGATTTTCGAATCCCGGCCCAATGTCACCATTGATTCGGCGGCGCTTTGTCTCAAAGCCGGCAATGCGGTCATCCTGCGCGGCGGTTCTGAGGCCATCCATTCCAACTTGGCGTTGGCCAAGGTTGTACAGAATGTCCTGGCCGATCATCAGGTCAACCCGGCCATTGTTCAGGTGTTGTCCTTTACCGATCGGGAAGGAATTGATTCCCTGCTCCAACAGGAAGAGTATATTGATCTGGTCATCCCCCGCGGCGGCGAGGGGCTGATACGAGCGGTAACTGAAAAATCACGCATTCCCGTGCTCAAGCATTACAAAGGCGTCTGTCATGCCTTTGTTGATGAGAATGCCGATTTGGACATGGCGGTTCGAATCGCCCTCAACGCAAAGGTGCAACGGCCGGGGGTCTGCAACGCTCTTGAAGGGTTACTGGTGCATCGAGCCATTGCTGAAGATTTTGTGCCCATGGTGGCTCATGCCCTAAAAAAAGAAGGGGTCCGATTGCTCGGCTGCAATTCCAGTTGCATTCTTTCCGATGAAATTGAACCGGCAGCGGAGAGCGATTGGGGCAAAGAATTTCTTGATCTTATTCTGGTGGTCAAAGTTGTGGCCGACATGGACGAGGCCATGAACTATATCGACCGTTACGGTTCAAAGCACACGGAAATTATCATCACCCGTTCGTACGATCGCAGCCAGCGATTTTTGCGTGAGGTCGATGCCTCGGCAGTGATGATCAATGCCTCCACCCGCTTTAATGACGGCCATCAGTTCGGCCTGGGTGCGGAGATCGGAATCTCTACGACCAAGCTCCACGCCTACGGTCCCATGGGCCTGAAGGAATTGACCACCCGGAAATTCATTGTTTACGGTGCCGGAGAGACCCGCGCCTGAAGCGTGGCAGCCTCGGAAGAAAACCAGCATATCGGTATTTTCGGCGGAACATTTGACCCCGTGCATCAAGGCCACCTCGCACTGGCCACGCATGTTCTGGACCGTTGCCGACTGGACCGTCTGCTTTTTATCCCTGCACCGCAGCCGCCGCACAAACGGCAGCCGGTCGCCTCTTTTGCCCACCGGGCTGCCATGCTGGAGGCAGCCCTGCGCGATGGCCCGGAACAGCAACGTATCCGGCTTTCGCTGATCGAACAAGAACTGCCCACGCCTTCTTACACTCTCAACACAATTGCGGCGCTGATCGACCGTTGCGGCCGTAATCGCTATTATCTCATCATTGGCGCCGATTCCCTGCTCGATCTGCCCCATTGGTATCGAGCCGAAGAACTTCTTGCTTTGGTCAGCCTCATTGTCGTTAAGCGCGATATCATTGATATGACCACTATCCACCAGGCGGTTGCTGCACTTGGTCCTTCCTTTGTTTTTCATTCGCAGCAGAACAAATGGGTGGGGGAAAACGGGATGACCGTGGAATATCTCTCCGATGTGGAACTGCCGGTTTCCTCTTCGGCCATCCGTTATGCACTGGGACAGGGCGCGGCTCCGGCTATGCTGCCTCCCGCTGTTTTTGCCTATATCCGGGACCATAACCTTTACGGCTGGCTATCATCGTGACCTATATCGCCGACCTCCACGTTCATTCCCACTATTCTCGGGCCACGAGCAAGACCAGCCACCTGCACGGCCTGGCGGCGTGGGCTGCGATCAAGGGGATTCAGGTCGTGGCAACCGGCGATTTCACCCATCCCGCCTGGTTTGCTCATCTCTATGAGTGGCTGGAGCCTGCAGAACCCGGTTTTTACCGATTAAAAGCGCATCCCGGTTACGACTATCGGGCGCTGATGCCACAGGGGATACAGCCCGCCGTTGCTCCTGAGGACATTCGTTTCGTGCTCAGTGCCGAAATCAGCTCAATCTATAAACGTGGCGGTAAGGTCCGAAAGGTGCATAACCTCTTGTATGCCCCGGACTTCAAATCCGTACGGCAGGTCAACGCGACCCTTGCCACTCTTGGCAATATTGGTTCGGATGGGCGGCCAATTCTTGGCCTTGACTCCCGCGATCTTCTCGAAGTTCTCCTGGAAAAAGCTCCTGAGGGATTTCTCGTTCCCGCTCATATCTGGACCCCCTGGTTTTCTCTATTCGGTTCAAAATCTGGATTTGACAGTATTGAGGAGTGCTTCGGCGATCTCAGCCGCTATATTTTCGCTCTGGAAACCGGGCTCTCCTCTGATCCGGAAATGAACCGGATGATTTCAGCACTGGACCGCTTCACTCTTATTTCCAACTCCGATTGTCATTCTCCAGCCAAACTGGGCCGCGAGGCCAATATTTTTGCCTCGGGTTTTGATTATTATTGCATGCGCGAAGCCTTGCGCTCGCCATGCACTGCCACCGGCCACCAGGCCTTTGTCGGGACCGTGGAATTCTATCCGGAAGAGGGGAAGTACCACTGCGACGGACATCGTAAATGCGGGGTCTGTCTGGAGCCGACTGAAACCCGTAAAGTGAGTGGTCTGTGTCCGCAGTGCGGTAAACCGGTGACCATCGGCGTGTTATCTCGGGTGATGGAGCTGTCCGATCGAACGCAGGCTGCTTTTCCCCCAGGCAGTCCGCGGGTGTACAGTCTGGTTCCGTTGCAGGAGATCGTCGCAGAACTGCTTGGTGTGGGTCCGGCCAGTAAAAAAGTCATGGCCGGTTATGTGCAACTGATCAATACCTTTGGTTCTGAATTTGACTTGCTCATGGATACGCCTGTGGAGGATATTAAAGCCGGAGGCTTTACTCTGATGGCCGAGGCCATCGAACGGGTCCGTGCCAACCGTGTAATCCGGCATCCTGGTTATGACGGTGCATTCGGGGTGATCAAGGTTTTTTCCGAAGGCGAACGTGCCCGACTGAGCGGCCAGAGGCAGCTGTTCGGCCTGCCTGCCGAATCACGGGCAACGATTGCCAAAAAGCGAAAAAAAGTTGTTCTTTCGAGCCGGGATGTACAGCGGCCAGCCACACCAATGGTTAAGGAGCTGAATAGCGAACAACAGCGGGTTGTGGACAGTACAGTTTCCAAAATTCTGGTGCAGGCAGGGCCGGGAACCGGCAAAACCCATACGCTGGTCAGTCGGGTTGTGCGGACCGCTGCAAACTCTCCGCTGCCCTGTACAGTGATAACCTTCACCAACAAGGCAGCCGCTGAACTCAGGACGCGTTTGCAGGGGGCAAACACCAACGGGCCGAAATATACGGTGGCCACGTTTCACGGCTACTGTCTGGCCCAGTTGCGCCGCAGTTTTCCCAGCCTGCAGGTAGCCGGTCCGGAAGAGCGATCCGCAGTTCTCGAGGAAGTGTTTCCCGAGATGAATGCAACGGCCCTGAAAGAACTGACGCGCACATTTTCCCTCGCGTTGCTGCAAACAGACCAACAAATTCCCAGTCCGCAGTTGCGCCACTACCTTGAGGCGCTGGCGGAACGGTCGTTGGTCGATTTGGATGCGGTAGTAGCCCGTACCGTGGCCCTGCTGCGGCAAGGGGGGGACGCAGCAATGGCCATTCGCGCGGCCACCGGCCATCTTTTTGTTGATGAATTTCAGGATGTCAATCAGGCTCAGTACGACCTGGTAGCGGAGCTGGCACAAACGTCCACGGTTTTTGTCATCGGTGATCCCGATCAGGCGATTTACGGTTTCCGCGGCTCCAACCCGGTGTGGTTTCACACCTTTATTCAGCAGTTTCAACCCGAACGTCATCAACTTATCCGCAACTATCGCAGCGGCAGTACAATTATCCAGGCCGCTGAGCAACTTATCGGGCATAATCCCCACCCCTGGAGTGTTGCGCCCATGCAGCCTTGCAGTCAGCTGCCGGGAGCGATCCATGTTCAGGCCTGTGCCGATCCTGAACGGGAAGCCTTGTTTATTGCCGATCAAATCGAGTTGCAGGTGGGCGGTACCTCACACCGGAATCTGGAACGGATCGATGCCGCCGGGAGCGGAGCGGTTTCTTTTCGCGATATCGGCGTGCTCTACCGGACTTCCCGCCAGGCGGAAGCGTTGAGCCGCGTACTCAGCGGAAGAGGTATTCCGTTTCAGCTGGTCGATCTTGAGGCGTATTACACCAAAGGCGATTGTCGCTTGCTCTATTCCTGGATTCTGTTGCTTGCAGGAGTGGATGGCACCCGCCCGTTGCTTTTCCTCCTGAGCCGAGAAAAAGGCATCGGCAAGCAATCGCAGCAAGCGTTGTTGCGCCGGCTGCGCTCCGTACCGGCCAATGACGAGATCAAGCTGGCAGCGTTACAAGAGATATCCCTTGAGGGTGCTGCCGGCTCCTCATTCGCTGGTTTTTGTTCACTCTTTGAGCGACTGCAACATCTGGCTACCGAGCAATCGGTGGCTTCAGTGCTTCAGGCCCTCATGGAGGCCTACGAACTTGATGCCGCCGAACCAGGGGTAACCCGCCTACGGGAACTCGCACTGACCTTTGACACTTCGCTTGCTTCTTTTGCCGCCCATCTTCAGACGTTCAGCGATTCGGTGCTCTATGACGAGCGGGCCGAGGCGGTGACGCTGTCCACACTCCATGCCGCCAAAGGGCTTGAGTTTCCTGTAGTATTTATTGCAGGTGTTGAAGACCGTCTGCTGCCTTTGCTGTCGCGTCAACCTCTTGCTCCCGGTGACCTTCGCGCCCAGCTGGAGGAGGAACGCAGGCTTTTGTATGTCGGTATGACCCGCGCTATCGGTACCCTGTATCTGAGTTGGTGTCACCTGCGTTCCGCACATGGGGCTCCTGCCGAAAAGCGGTATCCCTCACCATTTCTTGCCGAAATTTCTTCTGCTTTTATGTCTGCGCCGCCTGTTATTCAACCTGCCGTCAAGAAAAGGAAAGCGGCGCATCGACAACTGTCACTTTTCTCCTGATATGGATCAGCAAAAATCATTACAGGCACGGATCGTCGAACTGGAGTCGGAGGTGAAACGACTGGAGCGGGAAAACAGCACGTTGCAGCATAAGGCCAGGCAGGCCGACTCCGCCAATCAGGCTAAATCTGATTTTCTCGCTATGATCAGTCACGAAATTCGAACGCCAATGAACGGTGTTATCGGCATCAGTGAACTGCTCCTCGACACCGAGCTGCAACCGCGGCAGAAACATTTTGCTCAACTCATTCATACCTCTGCGGTCAGCCTCCTGACTCTGATTAACAACCTGCTCGATTTCAGCAAAATCGAGGCGGATAAGATGGCGCTCGATATCGAGCCGTTCACTCTTGAACGCCTGATTGAGCAGTTAATCACCCTGTATCAGGTGACCGGCAAGCGTAAGGGCTTAACCGTGACCGCTGAGATCGATCCGGCTTTGTCTCGTCAGTATTTGGGGGATGCCTACAGGTTACGCCAGGTCTTGGTCAACCTGCTCGGTAATGCCGTTAAATTCACCGAGCAGGGGACCATCCTGCTTCGGGTGATACTGGAACAATCGACAAACCAGAGTGATCTGCTCAGGTTCGAGGTACGGGATTCGGGAGTTGGAATCGCCGCCACGGCCATGGGTAAACTCTTTCAGCCATTTTCCCAGGTCGACAGTTCCACGACTCGGCGCTATGGCGGCAGTGGCCTGGGGCTATCGATCTGCGCCAAACTGATAAAATTGATGTCCGGCGATCTTGGGGTTGAATCCGATTTGGGTAAAGGGTCCATTTTTTGGTTTACTCTGAACCTGGCCAGAGCCGAGAGCGATAAGGTTTCGGCCGAGTCGAAGCTACCGTCTCCTTTGCCGGAGGTACGGACGCCGGTTCTTGAGATACAGGAGCCTGCCGCGCCATCGAAGACGGATGACCGACCCAGGCTGCTGATCGTCGACGACGAAGAAACCAATAGAATCCTGATGACTGAAACGTTCAGGAAAACGGGGGTAGAGATCGTTACGGCCTGTAACGGGCGGGAGGCAATCGACCTCTGCCGTAGAACGAGGTTTGATCTCATTTTTATGGACTGCCAGATGCCGGTTGTTGATGGATTTACTGCCACCAGAGCCATCCTCGAAAAAGGGGCTGGAGGGGGCTGTGAACAGCCCGCCATTATCGCCCTCACCGCCGATGCCACCAGCAGCACCAAGAAACGCTGCCAGGAGGTGGGGATGGTTGATCATTTGGTGAAACCTATTGATTTTAAAAAGTTGCAGGAAGTTTTGTCTCATTGGCTGCCAACGCTGCAGTTCTGTGTTATCCCCAGGATAGCGGAACAGACCGCGCAAAAGAATGGTATGCCAGGGCAGGCACCCGCTCATGCGGTTATCAATATGGCCGTCTTGGCCCGATTGCGAGAGCATGTCGGCAATATTACTCCGGTGGGCGGTGTCTTTCTTCACAGCCTGGAGCGACGTGTCGCTGAGCTGGAGAAGGCTGTGCAGCGTAAAGACGCCGAGGCAATTAACAAAGTTGCACATACGATGAAAGGCAGCAGCAGTCAGTTCGGTGCAGATGAGTTGGCGCATCTGTGTCTGCTGGCCGAGAATATGGGCAAGAACAATAATATTCAGCAGATTGATCGTATTTTTGTACAAATTGTCCGTGCCGTGGCCAAAGTGAAACAATTTTTCAGCGAACAGCTTGATTAATAGTCAGATCATTATACAATAATGCAACGCCTCATCTCTTATCGGTATAACGGCTGATTGGAAGGTTCATGTTGTGAACATGATGCGGGTCTCCCGTTGATGCAGTGATTGTGCAGATCTCACAAGCCTCTTTTATTTTCTTGTTATGACAGTATCCTTATTATCCGGCACCACTCCGATCATTCTGATTGTTGATGACGACGAGGTCATCCGCATGTTGCTGCGCCAGTTTCTGGAAGGCGAAGGGTACGTGGTGATTGAGGCGGACAATGGCCAGGCCGCTTTGGAAAAAGCGAGTGCGCAGCCGTTTGACTTGATTATCCTCGATATTGCCATGCCGGGAATCGACGGGCCGGAGGTCTGTGCGCATATTCGTTCCTCCATGCCCGATCCGCCGCCGATTCTTATGATCACCGCCCTGGATGATGAAAAAAGTATTGAGAATTCCTATAACGCCGGTGCTGTGGACTATATCCGTAAACCCTTGCGCTGGCCCGTTCTGAAAAATCGCATTCGTTACATCCTGGGGTCGCACCGTGCCAAGCAGGAACTTGAATTGCTTTCGAGAAATTACGAAATGATTCTCGATGCCGCAGCTAACGGCATCTGCGGCGTCGACAGTAAGGGGCTGATCAGCTATATCAATCCCGCCGCTTTAAAAATGCTGGGGTACAGCAACGACGAGGTCAGGGGATGTAACTGCCGCGAGATCTTCAAGATTTCCACGCCCGGCGGCGACGATTTTTCCGTAGATTGTTGTCCGTACTTTGCGCAGCCGCGTATGAACACCACTACCTGCTACGACGAAGCCAGAATGCTCCGCAAGGATAACACCGTTTTTCCGGTGGATTTTCGTTCAACACCAATCAGGCAGGGACAGCGGTTAATCGGTGGCGTTCTCGTTTTTCAGGATGTCACCGAGCGTCAGGAGGCAGCGGAACTCATCCGCTACATGGCGAACCATGATCCGCTCACCAATCTGCCGAATCGCAATTACTTCCGACGACGTCTGCCCCAGGCGATCTCGCTGGCCCAGCGGTACGGTCGCATTCTCTGCCTGCTGTTTATTGACCTGGATCGATTTAAACCGATCAATGATCGGTTCGGTCATGGAGTAGGAGATATCGTGTTGATGCAGGTGGCTGAGCGTCTGCGCAGCACCTTGCGGACTTCGGATTCGGTCTGCAGGCTGGGAGGGGACGAATTTGTCATCCTGCTGGAAAGTACCGATACGCTTGAAGGCGCTACATGGGTGGCGCAAAAAGCCATCGAATCGCTTAACGAGCCGATCGAGGCCAACGATCATATTTGCTTTATCGGGGCAAGTATCGGCATCTCCGTATTCCCTAAGGATTGCGACGATGCCGAAACCATGCTCCGCCATGCTGATATTGCCATGTACGAAGCCAAGAAAAAAGGCCGTAACTGCTGGCAACTCTACAGCGATTGAGGTTATTGCCCTTGGGCGATAGTTCGGATGATATCCGATTTACCAATGACTCCAACCAGTTGCCCATCCGCCAACACCGGCAGGGTGTGAATCTTTTTCTCGGCCATCAAGGTGGCCAGTTCTTCCAGGTCCGTTTCCGGGCCGACGCTCACCAAATCATGAGAACAGATATCCCCGACTTTGGAACCTGCAATTTTTTTCAGTTCCTTCTCCATTTTTTCCGGACGTTCAAGAAAGAAAAAGGCATCGAGAATGGCGACTGCGGTCGGCAAGTGAACTTTCTTATTTTGAAAAATCAAATCACTCTCGGTGACCACACCGATGACCTTGCCATCCGCATCGACCACGGGAGCGCCGCTGATGTTGCGGGAAAGAAGAAGCGTGGCCAATTCTCGCACGGTGGCGTTTTCGTTGACCGTGATCACATCACGGCTCATAATGTCCTGCGCTTTCAACATAAAGACTCCTTTTGTGGTTGAGTGACGCACATTCCGATAACCTGCGGCAGCACCTGAGCTACCTCGGATGCGGTAAAGCCGTATGGCTTCGAACGTGCGATAAAATCAGCAGCCAGGCCGTGAAGGTAGACCCCCAGGCAGGCCGCATCCCAAGGCGAATAGCCCTGTACCAGCAAACCGCCGATAATTCCGGAGAGTACATCTCCCATACCCCCTGAACCCATGCCTGGATTGCCGGTGGTGTTGATGGCCCATTGGCCTGTTGCGGAAGCGATCACGGTTCCGGCACCTTTGAGCACGGTAATCATTGGCGGCAGATTTCCTCCGTTTTCGGCACCCAGCCACTGGGCGGCCGTAAGCCGATCTTCCTGTACCGAATCAATAGTGGTTGCCAGCAGGCGTGCCATTTCTCCGGGGTGTGGTGTGAAAATTCTTGGCCCTGCGGGATTGCGGAGGGTCTCTGGGGAGGCGGCAAGAATGTTGAGGGCATCGGCGTCCACCACCTGCGGTATGCTGTTTTCGCTGTAGAGTTTGAGCACCAGTTCGCCTGTTTGCTCTTCGGTGCCGATGCCGGGGCCAAGAACCATGCCGTTTTTTCCCTGGCAAAGGGTTACGATCTGTTCGTAGTCGTCAATGGAGAGATATTTGCGGGAATCGGGCAGGGCTACGGACATTGATTCGGCAAGAGCGGTTTCAAAAACGGTATTGAGGTCCTGGGGCACAGCAAAGGTCACCAGCCCGGCACCGCTGTGCAGGGCGCCGCGACCGGCGAGCAGGGCCGCACCGGTTTTCCCTTCGGATCCGGCAAGGACCAACAGGTGGCCGTTTGAACCCTTATGGGCGGATTTTGCCCGCTGCTGAAGAAGAGTTTCGACTTCGCTGTCTAATACCGAGCCCTTGAGACCTGCTTTGGCCACCACCTTGTTGGGGATGCCGATATCCAACCGTTTCAGGCATCCGACCTTCGGTCCGCCATGGTGGTACTGGCCGGGTTTAGGCAAGCCGTAGGTCACGGTCAGGTCGGCCTGTACCGCTCCGCCGAGAATTTTGCCGGTGTCACTATTGAGACCAGAAGGGATATCAACAGCCACCACCGGCATACGGTGACGATTATGCAAAATATCGATACAGTTGATTATATCAAGGAAATGACCACTGATTTCTCGTTCCAGGCCCGTCCCGAGTATGGCATCGACCAGCGAGTGCATCGGGTGCATCCGGTTAAGGGTGAGCACGGTGTCGATCAGTGTAACCATTTTTTCCGAGTAATCCAAAACCTGGAACGGAAGGCGAAGCCGTTTGAGGATGGCGAAGTTCAATGCCGCGTCCCCTTTGAGCTGTTCCGGATCCTGGAGGAAAAAGACAAAGGGATAGGCGCCCATGCCATGGACTGTTCGGGCTATAACCAGGCCGTCACCGCCGTTATTACCCGGTCCAGCGAAAATACAGACGGTTTTGCCGACCACCGGTCCAAAGGTTTTCTCCATCAGATCAACAGTGCCCCGGCCGGCATTTTCCATGAGTACCATGCCGGGAATTCCTATTTCTTCAATGGTCTGTCGGTCGAGTTCGCGCATTTGCGAGGCAAAGGCCAGTTGCATGAGCATTCCCATGATTGGAGTTACAGGGACACGAGATTTTTTTCAATTCTCTGTATTATTGAGCCACTAAGCGGATCGTAATGGCTATTATAGAACGCCTTGGCCATTGAGGCAACTGCGCATTCTCCCGTGTCAGGGGGCAGGAACGGTTTGTCGGTGGGTGGCCCGGATATCGTCCTTGTTTGCCGGTTGCCACCGCAATCCGCCCTTAAAGCCGTAGCCGCGAAAAAGATACAAGGTCTGTACCACCTGCCGGCCGAACCACGGAGAGTCCCGATAGAGTTGAATTTTTTCCACCGGATCGGAACGAGTAAAGAGCGTTTCTATGTTGCCGGCCATGTGGGGGTGTTCAAAAATCCCGAGCCCATCTTTGCCGATGAGCATGGTATCGTCGAACCAGAAATCGTAGACATTGGGTCGGGCCCAGTGATTGATGGAAACAGTTCGCGGCTGTCCGGGCACATAAAAAGCCAGCTCACTGGCGTACTGGTAGCGCAGGCCAAATAAAAAAGTCTGATCCGGCCGCTCCATTGCCTGTGCGGCTCGTCCGACCTGTTGCCCCAGAGCATCCCAGCCGACGCACTCTCTGGTTGTTCGGTCAAGGCTGAGCGGCAGCGGCAGTAGAGGATAGATGACCTGCACGATGACCGGAAGGGTGACAGCAGCCGCAGTGATGAGTGTGGCCTTCCATAGACCGGGAAGACCTGACCTGGTATCGGGACGGGCACTGAAGAGAGCGGCGATCAGGATTAATGCGGTCAGGTAAACGGGAGCGGGCCAGTTGCCGTAGATACGGACATGGAAAGCGAGCAGCAGAAAAACAATAAAACCCGGCACCGACATCCATATCAGAAAGGCGGCCCGGTTTGCCGGAAGGCGATGTCGCAGAGCGGGCCGCAACCAGGCAGCCAGGATGAGAATAAAGGCCACCGGCGTGACCAGCATGAGCTGCGAGCCGAAAAAGTCGCCGATATAGCGAAGGGTAAACAGGGCCTTGTTTTCAGCTCCGCCCTGATAGAGTACGTGCCTGAAGGTGACCCATTCGTTTTGACTGTTCCAGATCAGTACCGGCGTGAACAGCAGGCAGCCGAAGAGTAAACCGAGCCAAGGCCAGGAACGGAGCAGCTGGCGTCGGTACTCCTGATTGGCGAGCATGGCGAAAAACAATGAGGGTAAAAACAGGAGCATCGTGTATTTCGACAACAGCCCGAGGCCGAACCATAAACCGGTGCATAACCATTGGCTTGGACTTTTTTGGTCGAGGGCCAGCGCAGCATGGTAGCAGGCTGCGGCCCAGCAAGGCAGGAGCAGGCCATCGGGAGTGGCGATCAGGGCAGAACCGTTGAGCAGCAACAGCAGCTGACTGAGGACCGCGGTATGCAGAGCGACACGCCAGGAAAACCAGCGGGCCGCGAGCAGACAGAGATAGATCGAGGTGATGGTCATCCCGAGGACCGTGGGCAGACGGACAGCCCACTCATGCTGCCCGAACAGGGTGGTCGCCAGCCAGATGGTCCAGGCAATCATGGGGGGATGGTCGTGGTAGGAAAGTGCCAGATAGCGGGACCATTGCCAGTAGTTGGTTTCATCAGGGACAAGCAGGAACTGACCGCTGACGATAATCCGTATTGCCAGGGCGAGTAACAGCAGCAGCCAGGTGGCTCTACGGGCACTGGAGTGTTCTGTCATCATAACGAAAGGTTTGTAAAAAAAGGTTGGGGAATGCTCTTGTCAGGGATTATAAGGAGCCGAGTATAGATCGTTTGCCACAGTCCGGCAATCCTCCTGTCTGCGGAGGGGTGTTTTTTGTCCAGGGAAAATGCAGGGCAAACTTCGTGGCTGTTACTTTTTTATAGGGAGAATGTTTTGGAACGCCTTCGGGAACTCTTTTGGATCGCCAACGGATTGATAGCCTTCACCTTGATTGTCTGGCTGGCAGATCTCGACCGAATCATAACCAGCTTCTATTATCTTCCGGGAAACGAGCATGCCATGATTGTGATGCGATGGCAGGGATTGACCCATCCATTCTGGCTCGCGATTTATAAGACAGCGTCTTGGCCGGTAGTACTGCTCGGCGCATTGGCGCTCTTGGTGCTGGTCTCCGGTGTTTGGCGTGCTCGAATTCATGCCTGGCGAAAACAGGCCCTCTTTATTCTTGTATTTGTAGCACTCGGCCCGGGGTTGGTGGTCAATGTGCTGTTGAAAGATACACTCGGCAAACCCAGGCCCAGTCAGGTTATCGAATTCGGCGGCGAGTATCCCTATGCACAGTTTTGGGAGCCGGGAACAGGTGCTGGAAACGGTTCCTTTCCCTCTGGACACGCCTCTGTCGCCTTTGCCCTGATGGGGCCATGGTTTTTTCTCCGGCAGCGCCACAAACGGATGGCTGCGGCTTTTCTCATCGGAGGGCTGGTGTGGGGGGCGCTGGTCGGTTTGAGCAGAATTGCCCAAGGCGGTCATTTTTTCAGTGACGTGATTTGGGCAGGTGGTTTGGTATACCTGGTCGGCGGTCTGCTGGGGTTGTATTTTTCCTTTGACCGATTTCCTCATACTGCACGCAAGGTCTGGTCGCACGCTTCAAGTTGTCGGCTAGCACTTCCAGGCGTATCCAAAATTCCAACGAAATAAATCCACTAACAAGCTGCTGGTGACTGTTTGCTTAACAGTGGTCTGATTAGAGAGAAAACCTGGTCGACGGTGATGGCCTGCAGACATTTGTTGTCGGTGCAGGGGGTTTTACGATGGTTTGCCGCACTGACGCAGGGGGAGCAGGCCAGCCCGGCATAGATAGGGGTGGCGTTACCCAGCGATCCGTACAGGGCCGGTGTTTCCGGGCCAAAAAGAACAAAGGTCGGCAGACGGGTAATGGATGAAAAATGGCCGGGTCCGGAATCGTTGGTTACCATCAGCTCGGCTATGGAATACAGTGCCGGCAGCTGCCGTAAAGGAGTGGCGCCGGCAAAATTGATGCAGCGTTCACTGCCTATTCGGCCGCACATCGACTTGGCTTCTTCTTGTTCCCCCGGCGCCCCCGTGATCAGCACCAGCACGTCATTTGCCTCCGCCAGAATTCTGCCTATCAGATCGACATACCGCTCCGACATCCAGCGACGCTGCGGTAGCAATTCACTGGCATTCGGGTTGATCAGCACAAGGCGGTGACTTTCTGGAGTATACAAAGGGGCACGGCTGCGGATGCTCTCGGTGATGGCTTGTTGTTCGTGCGCACTGAAGGTGAGTACCGGCAGCTTGATCTCTTCATCGCCGATCACCTCCTTGGAAAAGGGTACTTCGCGGTGTTCGGCGAGCAGGGCATTGACCAGGGCGATGAAGTTTTTGGCAATATGCTGGTGCGGATTGTACAGGACACGGTGGGTGAGCAATTCACCTCGATACAATCCCTCGCTGTGGAAGTTGTAGAATCCTACTCGGTTGGATGCACCGCTTGCACCAGTTAGCAGGGCGGTGAAACGGGAAAACAGTTCCAGGTCGATCACCGTATCAATCCCATTTTTACGGGTCCAGAAGAGAAAACGCAGGGTGTCGTAGGCCAGCAGCACGATACTGTTCTCACGAAGAGTGAAGATGTTGTCGGCCGGAATGGTTGCGAGGAGATCCAGGCTGGCCCGGTTTTTTCTGAAAATAACAAAAAACAGCTCTGCGTGCAGACGTTCACGCAGCTTGCGCAGGGCCGGGTCAACGAGAATGGTCGACCCCATCTCAGAGAGTTCGATGCAGAGGATGCGTTTCGGCGGGGCAGGGGCGGTTGGTTTGAGCAGGTCGCGCAATCGCGTCAGGAGCGTAAGGACAAAGGTCAGGGGAATGCCCGCCCAGCGGTCGATGAATCGCATCGTATCAATGTGCATGAAAAAATCCTAGGAGTAGGGACAAGGGTTGAAAAGGATAGTTTAAATACGGCTTTTTTGCCCCAGGTAGACAAAAAGGCCGGGAAGGGAGGCGACAAGGTTCAGGAGGCCATAGATGATGGAAAACGAAAGGACCGCGGGTTTATCGGCCCCGATCAGAAGAAAGAAACCGACCATGGCGCCTTCACGAATGCCCCAACCGGCAAGGGAGACCGGCAGGATGGTCAGCAGGACCACCGGTGGTACCAGGGCCAGATAGACTTGAAGCGGATAATGCAGGCCGACACCGTTGCCCAGGATATAAAAAGCGGTCATGGCCAGCAGATGGGTGAGCACGGAAAGTCCGGTCTGCAGCGCAATGGCTCGCCCTGAAGAATAGACCTGGTGGTAACGCATGGACAGTCTGCCCAGGTAGCCCAACACGTTTTCAGCGGTGAATGCCTTGATTTTACGAAGGAAAAAAAGGGCCACTAATCCAAGGAAGAGCAGGCTCAGTATTCCCAGCAATGGCAGGTAGACCTGCGCGGGTAAGAGGGAACGGTTGATCAGCAGGGCGAAAATGTTGAGCAGCAGCAGACCGGCGAGGCCGATAATCCGATCGATGAAGACACCAAAAACCGCATCCTCTTTTTTTGAGGCGATTCGGGCGGCATCAACAATTCGCAGGCTGTCACCACCGATGCTGGTGGGCAAGCCCTGATTAAAGAAAGCACCTTTGAAAAAGCTGCGCAGATAAAAGAAAAACGACTGGTTCACCCCGATCATGTTCATGATGACACACCAGCGGGCCGTGGCGACACAGTTGCTGGCCAGTTGCATGACCAAGGCAGCCACCAGCGCGGACACGGGAATGGCGGCGGCAGCGACGGCGGTGGCTCGGACGTTGACATGCCGTGCTATCAAGTAGAGCAAGACGGCTGAAACCGTCAGTTTGATGAGGTAGTTTGCTGGTCCTGTTGATCCAGCTGCGTTTTGCAGAACCCGCATGGCTTAAATCCCGCCTCCTGGGCAACGATGATGTTCTTGAATTTAATCCGGCAGTTCGGACAGTCGTACTGCTCGCAGCCGGGCAGATGAAACGTTTTGGTTGCGCTGTCGGCATGGATTTTCAGTCGCCGCCTGGGTTCGCCAGCAGTACCGGCGGAGGATCTTTTACGCAACCACCATCTTCCCCTTAGGTAGCGCAGCCAGCCGTAGATACGGTCCCAAAGGGGACGGAAAAATCGGTTGAACAGGCCAAGGAAAAGGCGGTGCAGCCATTCCGGAATAAGGGGGCGTTCCTGTTCCACTCGCCAGAAGATGAAAACCGCCAGGGCAAAAAAGAGGATGTTCGGCAGCCACATACCGAAGACCAGCGGCAGGCTGCCCTCTTCGCACATTACCCGGGTGATGGTAAACGTGATGTAATAGAGAAGGAAAAATCCGAGACCCAGGGGGATCCCCACAGCCCGTTTTCCCGGTCCGGCCTGTAGGCCCAGAGGTATGCCCAAAATACTTAAAATAAAACAACCCACCGGCAGAATCAACCGGTGGTGGTACTCGGAAAGATACATCCGTCCATCGCGACTATTCTCGCCGTGCTTGGCCGCAGCCTGCAACAGCTGCTGCTGGGTCATGGCGTTGCGTGTCTGTATCGTGACATCCTCGCCACCGACCTGGGTCGGTGGCCGCAGCGAAATCTGCAACTGGTAGCGTTTGAAGCGGATAATCTCGTTGTCGCTGCCTTCGGCATTATGCATAGTGCCGTCGTTGAGAATAATGGTGACCAGCATCCGTTCCATCTCCGCAGTCATGTACCCGGATTTGGCAACGGTGATCAACGGCTGCTGACGGCCTCGCATATCGGAGACATAGACGCCGTGCCACTTTTCCTGGTTATCGATTTTGTCGACATAGACGACCAGGTCACCCAATGCCTCGGTAAATTCTTTTGCCTTCAGCCCTTTGTCGATTTTTTCTTTGGCCAGTTGAAACATCAGGTGCTTGACACTCAAAGCTCCCGCCGGGATGAGGCGGACAGAGAAAAAGCCGGTTAGCGTGGCAATGGCTGCAGTAATGAGAATAACGGGCGGGAGCATTTTGCGCAGGCTTACGCCGCAGGCCTTGAAAGCCAGGATTTCGCCGTCGTTGGTCAACCGGGTGAAGCCGATGATAACCCCGGCCATGCTTGCCATGGGGATGATGTAGAGCAGCATGTTGGGGAAAATATAGGAGAACAGGCGGATGAAGTCGCTCAATCCGATACGCAGCGCCAGGACCACTTCCAACAACGGAATCAGGCGGACCAGAAAAAAAACACCATAGAGGATGAGGAAGCTGGCAAAAAAGGGGGCGAGCAGTTCGTTGGCGATATAGCTGTACAACAGCAGCGGCGGCTGCAGGCGGAATCCCCCTTTTTTTTCCTGCTCAGGCGGACGCGGAAGGATATTCGCGCCTTCCGCCGGGATAGAACTATTTTTCATTGAGGATGTTCTTGATGTTGACATCGATCCAGTGCTGATCCCACCATTCGGTGGGGGTGACGAAGATGCCATGCACCAGCATGGAAAAATGGAGGTGATCGCCGCCAGCCATGCCAGTCGCCCCGGAGTGCGCGATCAGCTGATTTTTCTCAACCAGTGTACCCACAGTGGTGTCAATACGGCTGAGGTGAGAATAGAGACTGAAAATCCCCTGCCCGTGGTCAATAATGACCATGTTACCGTAGATGCCCATATAATCGGCAAAGACCACTTTGCCACGGTTGGCCGCCTTGATGCCAACCCGCTCGGTGGAGGCGATATCGACACCGAGATGGGTCTGATGATCAACAATTTCTCCGTTATACATATACGTCCGTTGGTCGGCGTAGCCGGCCCGTCCTGCTCCGGGCATACGGAGGAAACGGTCGGACCATAGTTGCTGCGGCTCGGTGGTGGCGCAGATCTTGGCAATGCCCTGAGCATTGCTTTTCCGAACCTCACTGTTGACGTACAGATATTTTTCCAGCAAGGTGCCGTGCATCTCCGGATAGTGCTGTTCGAATTCCGGAATTTTTTGCTGGAAGAACCCTTCGCTGAGGTTGATGCTGTCATGTTTTTCCGCTACCCGTTTCAAGCTGCAAGCAAAGGGAATTGTTCCCTCGTTGCCCGCTTCATCGACCGCGATGACGCGGGTGGTTGTCGGTTCCTTGGCATTCCAGGGCAACGCGAAATAGGCTACGTAGGTATTTGCTTTGGCTGCCGGAAAGCCGGGGAAAAAGGTGTCGTCGATCATGAGCCCCTGACGAACCGGCTGCTCGCCCACCGTGAACACCACCAAACCGCTGCCTCCCGGTCGGATCGAACGCTGCGCATGATTGATCGCAACCTTCGGTGGCTTGGTGTCGATCGTCACCGGAACCCGCTGCACGGATTCGTTACCCCGGAGCATACCGTTAAGGGAGAAATCACGAACGGAAATGGTCAGCTCGGCATCACCTTCCTTGATCCCTGCTTTTTGTGCGTCGATGATCACCCTTTCATTAAGGGATTCGGGACCGGCGGCCTTGAACCAGGCAAGGCGCGGGAATTTCTTTTCCAGAAGGATTGCTGTCCTGTCACCTTGGCTCAATGTGATGGTAATTGCGCTGATCCCGCTTTTCTTGTCCGAGGCATGCAGCGGCAGTTCCACTTTACCGCCAAGGAAGCGGATATTTTTATCCAGAACCAGGGTCGGTTTCTCAAATTCGAAAAGAAAAAAAGCGGCGACAGCCAGGGCTGCAAGGGCGGTGAGTGTCAGTGCCAGGAAAAACTTTTTAAAAAATCCGCTGCTCCTCCGCGAGGAGCTGCCTAATCGGGTGTGACGTGCCATGACAAAATGTAGTAATCGGTAAAGGTAAAAAGATGGGGTGACTGCTTATTCGTTCCAGATGACATCATACCGTTTGATGTGCATGTCGGGAATCGGGATGATGGTGAAGCGTTTTTCCGTTTTCTGCTCCAGTTGTTCGATATTATGCGATTCTTCGTTGAGCAGCATTTCCGCAATGTGCGGGTGCACCTTGATGGTAACGTGCGATCCGCCGATCTTGCGGGCGTCCCGGGTGATCTTGCGGAAAATTTCATGGCAGATGGTGCGCCGCGACTTGACGAATCCTTCGCCACCGCAGTACGGGCAGGGCTCGCACATCATCTGGGTGAGGCTTTCCGATAACCGTTTACGGGTCATCTGTACCAAGCCGAATTCGGAGAGCTTGAGGATATTAACCTTGCTTTTATCATTGCGCATGGCTTCCTGGAAAACGGTATAGAGTTCCTCACGGTGCTCTTCGTTTTCCATGTCGATAAAATCAATGATGATGATGCCGCCGAGGTTGCGCAGCCGCAACTGATGGGCTATTTCGCGTACCGCCTCCATGTTGGTCTTGAAAATCGTTTCTGCCAGATCATTGGCCCCGACATAACGGCCGGTGTTGACATCGATGACCGTCAGCGCCTCGGTGGGCTCGATGACGATATAGCCGCCGGAGCGCAGCCACACTTTTTTATCAAGGGCGCTGTTGATATCGCTTTCCACGCCGTAACATTCAAACAGGGGGAGTTCACTGTCATAATAGGTGATTTTGTCCTGCAGCTGGGGAACAAAGGTCTTGGCATAGGAAAGCAGCTGCTCGTACACTTCCCTGTTGTCGATGATCAGCTCGTTGACCTCTTCGGTAAAAAAATCCCGTACGGCGCGGAGGATCATATCAAGATCCTTGTAGACCAAGCTGGGCACCTGAACCTTTTGCGACTTGGTGAGAATCTCGTCCCAGAGCAGCAGGAGAAACTCCATGTCCGCTTCCAGCGCCTCGTTGCCGATATTTTCGGCTACGGTGCGCATGATAAAGCCCGTACCCGGTGGCCTGAGGATCTCGATTTTGTCGCGCAGGAGCTGCCGAGTTGTCTCGTCTTCAATCTTGCGCGAAATGCCGATATGGTCGGTAAGCGGCATGAACACCAGGTTGCGGCAGGGTAGGGTGATGTTGCAGGTCAGGCGTGCACCCTTGGAGCCGATCGGTTCCTTGGCGATTTGTACCAGGATATCCTGACCTTCGTGGAGAATGGCGGCAATGCCCGGAGGCGTTGAGAGAAACGACGGTGCCTGCTGCTTCAACTTGTGACCGGGAGCCAGCCGTTGGTAGTTTTCGGCAAAGACGTACAGCGCTTCATCGACATAAAGGAAACCGGTGCGTTCCAGGCCGATGTCGATAAAAGCCGCATCAATGCCGGGCAATACCCGGACTACGCGACCCAGGTATATGTTTCCGATCAATCCTTTTTCCGAGACCCGCTCCATGTGGAATTCGCGCAGGTTACCGTTTTCGACAAGAGCGATACGGTTCTCGTAGGAGGTTGCATTGATAAGGATGTCTGTGTACATAGTGTGGGTTGGCCGAATCCTGTCTCACTTTCCAGGTAAAACGTGTTGCGGGTGAGGTAAACTTTTCATGGAATGAACTATTTACTATACTATACTGCCGGTAATTCGCCATAATAAATTAGTCGGTGAATCCGGGAGTTGCCCTGAGTCTCTGCAGCTGATGACTGGTAACTGATTTGATTTCAGTGATAATCCCCACCTATAACCGCAAGCCGTATCTAGAGCGGACTTTTGCTTCCGTATTTGCCCAGCACCTGCCCTGTGATGAATTGATCGTCGTTGACGATGGTTCCACTGATGCTACCGTCGCTCTGGTGGAAGGGCTGGCCGCTACCGCCGCGGTTCCGATTCGCCTGTTGCGGCAGGAAAACAGGGGTGCGGCCGCTGCCCGCAATCTCGGCATCAGGGAAGCCAGGGGGACGCTGCTGGCCTTTCTCGATTCCGACGACTGGTGGCTGCCCAACAAACTGGCGCTCCAGTCGGCGGCCATGGCCGAGCATCCGGAATTCCTCATTTCCCATACCTGTGAGATCTGGTACCGGGGCGGGCAACGGGTCAATCAGAAGAAAAAACATGATCCGCCGCACGGGGATATTTTTGCCGCCAGCTTATCGATGTGCGTGGTCGGCATGTCCACGGTTATGGCGCGCAGGGAGCTGTTTGATCGCTATGGCCTGTTCGATGAACAGCTGCCTTGCTGCGAGGACTATGATCTGTGGCTGCGGGTGGGCTGCAACGAGTCGTTTTTGCTCGTGCCTGAGGC
>JBFJXW010000018.1:0-31800 GCA_041622895.1 Desulfobulbus sp.
CTGGGGCCGGGCCTGATCGGCAAGTCGCTGGAGCGCCGCCTGATGGACGGCCGAATTCGGTGTGGGGATTGCTGCTATGGTTGCCTGTAAGAGTTGCATCCTTCCTTCCTTTGCTGTCGAGAGGGACCTGCGGACAGCGGACTACCCGCAGGGGTTGAACAAAGTACATCTGAAAAAAGTACGGACGGTTCAGCCGGCAATCGATACCTTGTCGCCGGCAATATCCTGTTGAAAGACCTCCATGCCCTTTTTCATGGCACAGAAATCGCCGCACATGGTGCAGGTATCCTGGGCTTCCGGCGACCGTTCCGCCCGCACCTCCTTGGCCTTGTGCGGAAACAGCAGCACCTGCTCCAGATCCTCCCAGCGCATATCGCGACGGGCCATGGCCGCCTGTTTTTCCCCATCGCGACGCTCCGGATATTTGGCGATGTCGCCGACGCGAACAGCCAGCCGGGTTGCCCGAATACCCTCGCGGACATCGTGTTCATTGGGCAGGGCGAGATGTTCTGCCGGGGTGATATAGCAGACCAGGTCGGCGCCGTACCGGGCCGAGTTGGCCGCGCCGATGGCGGCAACAATGTGATCGTACCCGGCTCCGGTGTCCAGGGGCAGGGGGCCGAGCACATAATAGGGGGCATTGCCGCTCATTCGTTTCTCCAGCATGATGTTGGCGGCGATTTCGTCCAGCGGCACATGGCCCGGACCCTCGACCATCATCTGGCAGCCCATTTCCCGGCCGAGTTCGGCCAGTTCGCAGTTGATGATCATCTCCGCCATCTGCGCGCGGTCGTGGCTGTCATGGATGGCCCCGGCCCGGATGCCGTTGCCGAGCGAAAGGATGGCGTCGTATTTTTTCATCAGGCCGCAGACCCGGTCGAACTGGGCATAAAGCGGGTTTTCTTTGCCGGTGGCATCCATCCAGGCCACCATGAAGGTGCCGCCCTTGGAGGCCAGGCCGCCGTAGCGGAAGCCCTGCTTGCGCAGCCGTTCGATGGTGTACTGGTTGATGCCGCAGTGAATGGCCATGAAACTCAGGCCATCAGCCAGTTGTTGTTCAATAAGATCAAAAAGAAATTCCGGATCCAGTTTGGCGGGGTTTTTATATTTTCGCGCGGTTTCCTTAAAGGCCTGGTACAGCGGCACATTGCCCACCGGCAGGTTGGTGTGGGCCAGCACTTCACGGCGGATGCGGTCCAGATCTCCGCCCGCGGAAAGCTCCATGAGGGTGTCCGCGCCTTCTTCCTCGGCAATCTGCGCTTTGCGGATCTCCGCTTCGAGGTTGCAGATGTCGGACGAGGTGCCGATCGAGGCATTGACCTTGGTTCGCAGTCCCGTGCCGATACCCACCACCTTCTGGTTGGTACGCCGGGGATGGTTGGCGATGACGATCTCTCCTCTGGCTACCCGGTCCCGGATAAGCGTTGCGGAGAGGCCCTCGTCGCGGGCCACGGCTTCCATCTGCGGGGTAATCGTATTTTCCCGGGCGTGTTCAATCTGTGTTTTCATTGTTTCTCCGTTCGTCGCGGCGACTTGCGTTCCGGAAAAAGAAAAAGGGTTCCGAAAGGCAAGCTACCCTTTCAGAACCCTTTACCATCGTGTTCTCTTGTTAAGACCTGCTCTATACGTCTTCTGACTTCCGGATACTGCCCGATCGCGCCTTCCCGATCATCAACAGATAATCAGTGGCTTCCTTGCAAGGAGTGCGATCTCTCTTCCGGTTACAGCGGTGGGACCGTCACGGATTTGCACCGTGTTCCGTTTATAGAACTGCCTTTATGGTGTACTGATACAATTACGAATGACACTGATACCACAGACTGGCAGTCAAGGACAATCCCCAAAATGAGGGAAAAAGGTCCCCTTGAATGGGGTACGGGCAGCAGATATTCCCTGATCCGTAATAACTCCAGGGATGCTGTTCATTGCGCTGTGATTGCTGCAGGTTGGAACCGATTGCCTGGAACAGGCGCATTTACCTGACTTCCAGGGCTTCGCGAACCTTGGTGGCGAGGCCCTGGACAGTGAATGGTTTCTGGATAAATTGGACACCATCGTCCAGCACGCCGTGATGAGCGATCACATTTTCTGTATAACCCGACATGAACAGCGTTTTACTCTGGGGATAGATCGCATGGATGTGGTGGGACAGGTCACGGCCATTCATTTTCGGCATAACAACGTCGGTGATGAGCAGGTGCAGCTCTTTGTTATGCCGCTGTGCCACATGAATGGCTTCTTCGGGCGTACCGGCGATTAACACGTCATAGCCTAAGTCTTCGAGGATTTTTTTTGTAAAATACAGCAGGGCCGCTTCATCTTCCACCACCAGAACGGATTCGCCCCGGCCAGGTGGTGGGTCCTTTATGGGGATCGCTTTGCTTACCTGCGCCTCACTCGAATAACGAGACAGGTAGATCTTCAAGGTTGTCCCTCTATCCGGCTCACTGTACACGTTGATACATCCACCGTTCTGTCGGACGATACCGTAGACCGTGGATAGACCCAGACCGGTTCCCTGGCCGACCTCCTTGGTGGTGAAAAACGGTTCAAAAATACGATTCCGGGTTGCTGGCGCCATACCGCAGCCGTTGTCGCTGACAGCCAGCAGGACATATTCGCCGGGAATAACGTTGAGATATTCAGCGCAATAGGTTTCGTCAAAGGTCACATTACCCGTTTCGATGGTTATTTTACCTACCCCGGTTATAGCATCCCGGGCATTGACACAGAGATTGGCCAGGATCTGGTTGACTTGGGCAGGGTCAAGAAGGACCGGCCATAGACCGGAAGCAGGCAGCCAGGCCAAATCAATATTTTCGCCGATGAGATGGCGGAGCATTTTCAGCATTCCTTCGACCACGTCGTTCAGGTTGAGCACTACAGGAGCGATGGTCTGACGACGGGCAAAAGCGAGTAATTGCCCGGTAATTTCAACACTGCGTTTTCCGGCGTTATGTACCTGGGTCAGGTAATCATACCGTGGATCCATACGATTGGTGCTGTGCAGAGCAAGCTCTGTATACCCGAGGATGACGCTGAGCATGTTGTTGTAATCGTGTGCCACGCCGCCAGCTAATCGTCCAACGGTTTCCATCCGTTGCGCATGGAGCAATTGTTCCTCCAGGTGGCGGCGCTCGGTGATGTCGTGAATGATGGAATGAAGCAGGATTTCCCCATCGATGTCGAGGCAACTGCTGAACACCTCCACATCTCTGATGGAGCCGTCAGCGGTTCGATGTCGGAACTCGAAATGAATGCGTTGCTGCTTTTGGGCCTTCGCCATTTCTTCTTTGATCTGTTCCGGCGAGAGCGTATTAATATCCTGAATCCGCATCTGCAACAGTTGCTCGCGCGGCCACCCGTAGAATTGTATTGCCGCGGGATTGGCTTCAACAATATTGCCTGAATCCGGGTCAATAAGGAGCTTGCAGGCTGAGTGATTGTGAAAAAGATTGCGGAATTTTGATTCACTTTTTTTTAGCTTGTATGCGGCGAGCTTCTGTTCAGTAACATCAACAATCAGTATGATGGCGTATTCTTCAGCTCCGATCGAGAGTACCTCCGCAGAAGCTAACACAGCCTTCTTTTCCCCGCGGTTGGTATAAACCGGCACTTCGATATTTTCTAATGCGCCCTCCCGTATAAAGATTTCTCGTAATCCGCGCAACGTTACGTGGTCGATGATATTGAGCTCGTTGATTGTGTGACCGATGGCCTCTTCTTTAGAAAAACCAAAAAAATCGCACCAGGCGGAATTAACTTCCGTATATGTTGCGTCCGCCACCTTGATTATAGAGGTCGGGATGGGGCTTTTTTCGAATATTTTTGCGAAGCGTTCTTCGCTCTCCTTCAACGCGGTCGCTGCTTGTTGTGTCTGCTGATAGTGCTTACTCAATGGAACCTCGCGAATCTGAGTGCTTGGCGGTATTTTCAATAACCTTGGCAATGTTATGAGAAGGAAACATTTGGATTATCCCATGAGGCAGCAATTGGCATCGTCTGCCACCGTGGGCGATGGAATCGCTGTTTTTTTATTGTGATAACTATCGTGGTTGATGCTTCAGATGCTTATAATGGCCTGGTTTACCATGAATTTTTTCGGGGGGAGTACACCACGGATTGGCTAATGGGCAAGGGAATAAACAGAGGGGCTTGCACAAGGTTTTGCAGAGGGCCTTCTTGTTTTTTCCGCGCAGGCGGAAGACCGTGGTACCAGATACCTTTGCAGGCACTGTGAGCCCCAGCTCCCGCAGGGATACCGACTTTTGCGAGAGGCGCAACATATAGAGAAGGCCGCGCCATGCGCTACAGTACCCTATTTAGCAGTACGTGTTGGGCGAAAGGGATCACTGGTTCATGGTTTCGTTGTTCCTATTCGCCGATACCTTGCGCATCACTCTACAAGTGATCTTCGGACGCCAAGTGATCTTCGGACGCGGCCTGGTGAGCAAGGAGAAACGAACCGCCGCAATCTGCAACGAGTTCATCGTTCAATACGCTATTGAAGCACGGGGCAAGGGGAAGTGGGGCTGCATAGTGTGCCGAATCCGTCACCGTACCTTCATTATTTACTCACCATAGCGTATGGGTAGTTTGCCAAAAGAGCATGAGGTTAGGAGTTTATGAAACTTTTTCCATTTCCTTTTCATGCATATACTCTGCAAATAACCTGTCGACAGAATTTATATGATGAAGAATCCAATCTGTCAGGAATTCAACGAAATCGATGAGTGCCTTCCCTGAACTATCAGTTGTGACCATGTTTGCTCTGGAGGACAATTGATCAAGCAATCCAATATGAAAATTTTTATGTTCCATGGTGTCGGGATATCCTTCACGCAACATCAAGTTTTCCTCGCTGATGAAATGGAAACTGGCGTAGGTGTACAGTTCTGAGAGTAAGGCCGCCTGGTAGTCGAGATCATCCGAGTTCTTCAATTCATTTTCGAGACGGTTTATTAAATTAAGAAAGAAGTTGTGCTGCACATCGATCTCTTCAATTCCTAATTCATACATCGATGGCCATGTTATAATTTCATTTTTCATTTTCTCGAGTTCAATGCTCAATGCTATTAATTCATATCCCCCTTGTGAGGGGATCCGGTACCAACCTGCAATAGAATGGCGTACACATGTGCCGGGAAACATCCGGGATACTATGAATGAGCCGAAAAGCAAGCGTATGCGGCCCCTGAAACGCCCATGAGTTTGTTTCTTTTAGTTAATTTCGTTCCAGTGTAGCCGGGCAGGAAGAATGTTGTTCGATAGTGGTTATTCCATGCTCATAGCGGAGTTTATCGCAAAAAGTATTTCAAATGAAAGGAAAGTTCCACCAATTTTACAAGGCTGTTTGCGCAAGTTGCATCAACGAAATGGAATCGGTCATTTTTTCGCGACAAAAAAAACCGGGAAGCGCGACCAGCGCTTCCCGGTTTCCATTCAAGACGAGCAAAAAACTCATCAAACGTCCCGAGTAACAATCTGCAATCTCTCCTACCACTCAGCAAAGGAGCTGAAGGGGAATATTGCCCCTGAGGGGGCTTGGGCTTCTACCTCCCGGCGTGAAAAGGCACACAACAACAATCTGGTTTGACAAGCCTTCCCTTTGCTTAGTATCCAGCTGAACTCTCTATCTTTTTTGCAGCTCTTCCCGTTTTCCTGAACAGTATACGCCTGCAGTGCATTCGTTTTTTCTTTGTCACATAGGCGAAACACAGGAACTGAGAGGTGAGCACACTTCGTACCCTCGCTCATTTTTAAAGGGATTAAATACCAGCGTCGGGCAAATCGCGCCTTTGATAACACGGTCCGCCACACTTCCCAAGAGCACTTTTTCGATCCCTTGAGCTCCATGGGTACTGATAATGATGAGATCAGCACATATATTTTTTGCGTGCGCAATAATGGCATCCGCAGGATTTCCGCTCAGGACTTCGCCGTCGCATTCCAAGCACTTACCTCTCATTTCTTTCATGAAAGCAGTCATCTTTTCTTCAGCGTGAGCTAAGATATTCGTTTCTATTTGTATTGCATTGGCTGAGTCATAATCCGGATAATACGGGAGCTGTTTCGCCACATGAATAAACGTAATATGAGCATTAAGTTTTTTCCCGATAGAGAGGGCAAAGTTGGCCAAAGAATCAGTGTGTGTATGAAAATCGACAGGAACAATAATTCGATGAATGTCAAACATGGCGAACCTCCTTTCTGGGATTGGTGCCTGAGGGAATCAGGCAAGTGAACAGCTGCCATCTGCCAGGCCATCGATCATGCCTGGACAATGGTTGAGTGCTACATAACCTTTTATTATTTCAGTCATATTTAAAAATTAAGTCAGGCCGCTACGATAGTCAACAAAATGGTCTTTCCCGTCACAACACGAGGGTGCTGTGGTCTCTACGCAAGACTTCCTGGCCTCAAAGGCAGAAGAACCTTTCCGGCGTTACTTCATCCTGGTGGAATACAGTGTATATGAAACGGGGATCGGCGGATACGTTGATCCACTGGTCTTGAATGGACAGGATCATCCTGTTGTTTCAATGTGCTCGTTTGTTCACCTGTTCGCGGAGTTCCTTCCCCGGTTTGAAAATCGGCAATTTTTTAGGAGCCACCTTTATTGCTTCTCCGGTTTTTGGATTTCTCCCTGTATAGGATTCATATTCCCGCACCTGGAAACTGCCGAACCCTCGTATCTCCACATTGTCACCACGGATCAACGCCTGTTCCATAGTGTCCAGAATTGTTTCCACAATAGACCGCGCCTCTGCTGTTGACATATTCAGTTCTTGAGCCAGTGCTTCAATCAATTCTGCTTTGGTCATGATTCACACTCCACGTTGTATTGAAGATTTGTATACCCAGGATCACCAACAGTACTGGATTAGGCAATGATGTTTTCAGGTGGTGCAGGACTCGTTTTCACTCGAAGAATATCCGGATATTGGCCGGGGAGAGTGAAAAACCGGATTACATCATAATTATACTTTTATAGGCTATTGATGAGGAGATTACACTCCCTTAATGTTTAAATATAATTATATAGCTACAATACACAACGGTGCATTGTTGATAATTTTTCTGATCCCGTTGCAAGGGGCTTATCGATCAGTCCAGATTGAACGACGACATTGCACCATTTCAGGTCTGCATGGAGGACAAGGAATAATTCGATACCCACAACCTGGAGCAGGTGCACTCTGTGGTTACTGGAGTACGGTAGATTAAAATTGGAGGGGATTTACTAAGCCGGTATATGTATTAAATCCATGTGAGAAGCAAGGGACTCTAGAATGAGCCTACGGCGGACGTAGATGGCATAACATCATGCCCGCTATTTTTCAGAGGCTAAAAATGATCAAAATCGAAATACGGTGGAAATATGCGCGGATTGCTGTGCGTTCCAGTAGAATAGAAGGATTTGTGTCTTGTGCAGGCACTCTTTCGTTTATTTAGATGTCTTTTGCAGAGCAAAATGTGTAGGGCATGTACAAATATACCCAAACCCAAATGACAGCCGATACGGACAAAGGTTGAGAACAGGGCTTTCAATGAACATTAAATTTTCGCCAAACACACGGTTGACTGTGCACATCGGCCTGGTTTCGAGCTGACCAGATTCGAGACACGAATGACCCCATTCACACTTTGTAGTATTTTGCAGAACATCCTCAGGTACTGTCTGTTGCATACCTCTCCTGACGCTGAAAATTCAAAGTCTACCTCTTGTCGCTTGTCAAAATACGAAAAGAAAAGATAATCATAAAAAATTGATATCGGCAATTCGTGCAAACACCTAGAGAGAACTAGGTAATATTACTGGACTGTAAGTTAGTGTGCTGAAAACTATCTGGTATTATTGATTAAAAAAGAAAAGTGCGTTGCGGCATTGATGATGTGAGGCAGAATTATTTATACGTAACGAGCGTTTTTCCAACCTGTTATGCAATATTTCTGTTCAACCACTGTATGCATCGGAGGGTATATTCTGCAACTGCGATTGGCCATCAGGTGCCAATCAGCAGTTGAAAGAGACAGACTGCCGTCAACTGAGCCATACAGACAGGAAGTCCGTATTGAAGGAACGGACGAAAAAGAATAATCGTCCCATGTTGACGGGCAAGGCCTACGGCGACCATGTTAGCTGAAGCACCGACCATGGTGGCGTTGCCTCCCAGGGTTCCTCCCAGCAAAAGAGCCACATAGAGGGAGAGCCGCCCCTCTTCGGCACCGATGGTCTGAATCAGCGGAATCAGCGCGGCCAACAACGGTATATTGGGCACCACACTGGAGAGCAGCGCTGTCACCAATAAAAGAAGAAAAGCCGCTGCCTGAGGGTAGGCGAGCACCGATGAACCGAGAAGACCGGCGACCCCTCCCACTACCCCGGTTTCCTCAAGGGCACCGGTGAGAATAAAAGTGCAGGCAAAAAAAATCAGGGTGCTCCAGTCGATATCTCGCAGGACATCGGAAACTGTACCTAACCCAAATCGTTCCTCCAAGGCAAGGGCGGCGGCAGCAGCACTCAGTGCTATCAAATCCGGGGCAAATGGCACGTTGAAAAATTGGGCAGCCACGGAAAAGATCAACATGCCGCTGCCGATGACAATCATTGGTAAAAAAGAGCGCCATGAAAGCGCTACCGGCGGTGGAATCTGTTCGACCCGATCCGACAGCTTTTTCGTCCATTCCTCACGCCAACACCACGGAAGCAACACTAGCAGCACCACACTCGCCACCACCCCGGTCCAGGACAATGCCCGCAGATACACCAGAAAGCTGAGCCCTGCCGCCTGGCTGATCAAGTAGGTGGCAGGGTCGCCGACCATGGTCAACAATCCACCGCTGTTTGCCGCCAGGGCTAGAAGAATGAGGAGGGGAGGGGCTTTCAGTTCGAGCTCGTCGGCCAGAGGAATCAGTACCGGACCGAGAACCAGCACGGCCGTCGCGTTGGGCAACGCCGCACTGATCCCTAAGGTCATTACAGTTATGCCCAGCAGCAATCTGCTGCCACGGCCGCCGGCGGCCATGAACATCAGCCTGGCCAGCTTGAGAAAAATACCGGTCGGCTGCATCGTGCGCACCAACACCATCGCACCCAAAAGCAGGGCCAGGGTCGAATACCCTGTAGTCATTTGGGCCGCAGCCTGAGAGAGGGTAAAGACGCCTCCGTAGACAAGAGCCAGGGCACCGGCAAGAGCCGCAACTGCCGGACTCAAACGGTTACTGATGATCAGGATAATGACCGAAAGAAAGGTCAGCGAGGCAATCCAGGCATGCATGGCAAAAGGCGGGCTGGGTCAAGGGCCTACAGCCGATGAAGGGTTTCGACCAAGAGAGGCGTCGTCGCGCAGGAAAAATAGAAGTGCGCTGATTATTCCTGATATATCAACAACAAGGTCGCAACGGACCCTAAGGGAATATCTCAAAAAGCGTAGAGTAAAATCAACGCGCGGTCAATGCTTTTCCACCTATTGACCGTTGCGGACGGAGGGGAATGCACCTGTAATGGATTGTTACCCCGCAACCGAGACAAGGTGCGTGTCGTCCATGGCTGGAAAATGTATGTTGCAACTGGCAACCAGAGACATCGGTTGCACACAAGAAGACCACCGCACCATTAACCCGGAACGCCGCCCCGGGAGTGGCTGATGCCTGAGGTGAAGCGGCGTAACCAAACAGATTTGCCACTTCTTTGACCGAAGCCGCGCGCTGGATGACTGAACGGGAACGATGCTTCATCACAAAACCAGCCGCAGTCTCTTCCATATCCAAGCCCGAAGCCTTTTATTCTTCCTGCTGCAAAGCTATGAGACCGTCCGATACGGTCGATCCGGGCAGGATTGCGGTGACGGTAACGTCCGTTCCGGCGGCTCGTTTGGCCAAACCGCACGAAATCGAAAAGATTGCAGCCTTGGTGCAGCCGCAGTGAATCATGTCGGCAGGGATGTTCAGCCCTGACTCCGAGGACAGGGACAGCACGCGGCCCTGCTGACGCTCCATTATGCCTTTCCAATAAGTGCACGACAATCGGGTACCCGAGACATGACGTTCACGTCAAAGACGCGTGTCCATTCGGCATCCGGGATTTCGAAAACAACCTGCAATCGGTAGATGCCGACCTTGTGGACCAGAATGTCAGCCGATGGCTGTTCCGCCACCAGTGCTGCACAGCCGCCTGCCGAGCTGCCATCGGCTGCAATGCCACGGACGTTTGCTTGCGGTACTTCTGTTTTCAGCTTGGATACAGCGTGACCCGCAAAGATTGGCGTGCGGCCGTTCAGCACAACACTGGCCTTTGACTCTGCCAATCCTTTGGGGGGGCCAACTAAAAACGGATTATTTGCGCTCAACTACACAGGTTGCCAAGAATGCATCGCCCTGGGCAAAGAACATATCCACAACAGATAGATCATATACTCAGTCCATCTGCTCTTCCCTGGCTGTCGGGTACACCGCTGTATTGACGGCCAGGGACCTTGCAGGCAACGTACCAGGTGCCGACAACCTGAACATGCACGTGGAACTCAATAGTGATCTTCAACCAGCTCAAAATATGCTTGCGGGTGTTTACAGACCGGGCAGATCTCCAATGCGTTCACACCTTCATGAATATGGCCGCAATTACGGCACCTCCATTTGACAGTTTCGTCTTTAGCAAAAAATTTTCCCGTTTCGATCTCTTCCAGTAGCTTGAGGTAGCGTTCTTTGTGTGCCTTCTCTATCTCGCCAATTGCTTCAAATACGAAAGCTATCTCATCGAATCCTTCTTGTCTGGCTTCGCTGGCCATGCGTGGATACATATCCGTATGTTCATCAAATTCTCCCGATGCAGCAGCTTTCAGGTTTTCCATTGTTGAACCGATGCCACCAAGGTATTTGAGATGCAGCTTGGCGTGCTCTTTTTCATTTTCCGCGGTTTCAAGAAAATATTGAGCTATCTTCTCGTACCCTTCTTTTTTGGCAACCGAGGCAAAGTAGGTGTATTTGTTACGGGCTTGTGACTCACCAGCAAAGGCTTCCTGGAGATTTTTCTCTGTTTTGGTATTGTTCAGGTTTGCCATAAGTTATCCTCGATACGATCGTTTGATTTTTTATTGTTGCACAGTTTTGTTGCTTTGAGCCCCACAGGGGCGCCGGTCAGTGGTAGAATGCCGCCGGCCTACTGCTGAAGGCCTGCGTGTGTGGTGAGGCTGTTCCGGTCTTGTTCAGGACAAAAACAGATCATTTTCAAGCACCAGCGAAGACAGGGTGACCATGCCGACAAGTCTGCCATTTTCTTCAACGGGTGCCTGCCGCATACGTACCCTGAACAACAAGCGGGCAATATAGCGAATATCCATATCTGCCTGAACCGATAGTATCGGTTTCGTCATGATCTCATAGACGTTGACATCGTCTGCCTTTTTACCGGGGATCAGGACACCGGTAATGATGTCCTGAATTGTAATCATGCCCCAGGCGTCATCCGCATGCCGTTTCTCCACCAAAAGGGACGAGACCTTTTCCGCCCGCATTTTCGTTGCAGCCTCTTTTATCGTGGCCATGCCATCGATAGAAATAATTTTTGTCGTCATCACGTCTCGTCCGCGTACAATGGCGTTTTCCGCTGTTTTCATGTCGGTCTCCTGCTCCTCTTCGTAGTGTCGTCAAACCTAAAAAGCCTACCCATCGGCAAGGATTGGATTATTAAAAATACTGATCCTTGACCTCTTGCTTAAAACGCTCCATCTGGCTTTCCAGGCCGATCACCGTTTCAACAGGCAGGACAAAGGCTATCCCCGTGCCTGGTTTGTCAAACTTTCCCGCCTTTGCGATTACCGCAAGAACAGCGTTAACAATATGCTCTTCCAGCAGAAACATGATGATATCGGTGGGCGCTTCCAAAGAAAGGCCGAAAAATGTTTTTGCTTCCCTCATACCCGTTCCCCGGGCAGGAATGATGGTAGCACCTGTCGCTCCGGCAGCCTTGGCGGCATCGACCACAGTATCGGTGATATCCGTTTTGACCGAGGCCAGAATCACTTTAAACTTCATTATGTTTCTCCTTATGTTTCTTCTGCATTCTATAGGCAGACCACTGAGCATATTGCGCATAGCCCAAAACGGTGATGATCGGAAAAAGACTGGCAAAGGCAATGAGCCCAAATCCATCAATGGCCGGATTCCTGCCTGGAACAGCGGCCGACAGGCCAAGCCCGAGCGCTGCCACGATGGGCACGGTCACCGTTGACGTGGTGACACCACCTGAGTCATAGGCGAGAGCCATAAGTTTCTTTGGGGCAAAGATCGTTTGCACCACCACGACAATATAGCCGACCAAAATATAAACGTAGAGTGGCGTTCCTGTGACAATTCTGAATGTTCCCAAGCTGATGCCAAAAGCAACACCAATGGCAACCGTGATACGCAATCCCCACTCGCTGATACTGCCGCCGGACACCTCCCGTGCTTTATAGGCGACAGCGATCAGTGAAGGTTCGGCAATGGTAGTGGCAAAGCCGGTCAGCGCGGCAAAAAGATAGATCCAGCCATAATTGGTCCAATCCGTCAAGTCGATGGTTTCCCGGCTTCCCTGCAGGAAAACAGGATCGGAAAGCTGGTCTGCCATGATCTTCCCCAGAGGAAAAAGGGCTTTTTCCAGACCGACGAGAAAGAGGGTGAGGCCGATGATGACATAGACGGCGCCCCCCAGAATACGGCGGAGATGAGGTATAGGCTGCTTTAACACCACCAATTGAAAAAAGCCGATGAGCAGGATGATTGGGAGAACATCCCGGCAGGTCAGTAGGAGATTTTGTGCGAATTCCACGAAAAAATGCATGCGCCGCTCCTGAACGATCAAAAAAGGATCAATCCATACCCCATGACAAAAATCATCGGCAGTAAGGAAGCAAGGGCGATCAAACCAAACCCGTCGGTTAATGGATTTCTTCCCCTGATAATGGTGGCCAGGCCAACACCGAGTGCTGTGACGAGTGGCACGGTAATGGTGGAAGTGGTCACGCCTCCAGCGTCATAAGCGAGACCGATAATTTCCTGGGGAGCAACAATCGTCATCAACATAACGAGTACATATCCACCGATGATCAAATAATGCAGAGGCCAGTTGCGCAGTATTCGCAAAACACCGAGCAAAATAGAGAACCCCACGGAAAAAGCAACGGTCAGACGCAACCCCATGGCATAGGAGTTTTTGGCTGATGGAGAGTTTTCGATGAGCCCTCCTTCTATGGCAATGTTTGCGGCTTCTTTGGAAACGGCTATTAAAGCCGGTTCGGCGACAGTGGTTGAAAAACCGAGGGCAAAAGCAAAGGTAAGCAGCCAGAACAGGCTGGCCTTACGGGTTAAGGCATGCGCCATCCCCTCTCCTATGGGGAAAAGGGTTATTTCCAACCCCTCAACGAACATGCTCAAGCCAATAACAACCAGTGCGGCACCAAATAACATCTCGCCAAGGTTGGGAAGAGGCTGCCGAATGACTACCAGTTGAAAAAACGCGATAACGACAACGATAGGCAGCAGGTCGGCGCAGGCTGTCCGTATCTTGAGCAAGATGTATGTAATTTGCTTTACAAGTAAACTGGAATTTTCAGGCGCCATGGAAGAAGTATATTAAAAAAAAACATTCATCAGGGGGGCGCCATGAGCGAAACCAAGGGGCCGGATACTGAAAAGCGCCCGTGGTGTGCTCTATGGCAATTAGCCAGAATTACACAACTAAGTAATTTTTATGGCTCGAATTTCCGGTATGGCCTTGCATGGAGTGACGGGTGAGCAACGTTTTGAAATGACAGTAAAAGTATCACAACAAATCGTTCTTTTTTCAATACATTGAATGAGGCGGAAAATCAATAAAAACTGAAAAGAGGGCGCAAGTGGCTGTGAGCCGTCTCTGCAGTCGCACCAGACGTGGAGCAACAGGCTCCGCACTGTATGGTCCTGGCAGGATGTGTATCCATCAGGGGTGGCCTTAATTTTTTTCAGGATACCTGGCCACAAAACTTTTTTCCGACGCCGCCGTACCGATCACGATCATTTCGTCAGCAGTCTCAAGCAGTTCCGTGGGGTCGAGATTGATGTGCAGTCTGCCGTCTCGAAAAATGGCAATGACGCTGCAGCCGGTATTTTCACGGATACCGCTTTCAAGAAGAGATTTACCGGCAAGCAACGGGTGGACCTTGCATCGAAAGATGTTCAGCCCCTCGGTGAGCATAAGGACTCTGTCCGGGGTGAGAATGTTGATGATGGTGTTGGCGGCCATGGAGGCGTGGGACATGACCAAATCCGCACCCGCGGCGTGGAGCATATTGATGTTCCGGTCCAGGGTTGCCCGGCTGATGATCTGGATATCCGGGCGCAACCTGCGGCAATAAATGGTGAGGTAGATGTTCACATCGTCATTGTGGGTGGTGATAAATACCGAAGGCGCCTCGTTGATGCCCGCTTTGATCAGGGTTTCATGGTCGGCTGCGCTGCCGTTGATGTAATGGTCTTTGCCTTCGCAGAGCCGGGGATTTTTTTCCACGATGCGATAGGCCATCCCCTGTTCCCGCAAGGTAACGACCGCGGCCTTTCCCACCCGGCCGCCCCCCAGGATAAGCACGGGCGCGGATTCGGTTTCGGTTTCACCAACATACGTTTCATAGCTCGCCAGCTTTTCTTCGGAGCCGGCCAGCACCAGGACCGTGCTGGATTCGATGTACGTTTCCGGTGTGGGCAGGCTGAAACGACCACGGTTCCATAGGCCGACAATGGTGATGCCCGTGGCTTGCCGCAGACCGATATCCCGGATTGATCTGCCTACGAGGCGGGTGCGCATCACCGGGGCCTCGGCAATGACAAGCGTTTCGAAACGGCCGATGATGTTCGAGCGGGTGCGCGCCCCAAGGGTCCGCCTGGCTAAAGACTGGCCCAGCATGTTCATGAACTGGAACACATGGCTGCACCCTGCCAGGTGGAGGATGTCTACCGAGTCGTCCATATCGGCATTGGCGACAATGGGAACCTGAGCCGCGATTTCCCGCACCGTGTAGGTGATGCTCGTATTCTTCATGTCATCATTCAGCGCCACCACCAGAGCGGCCTTGGTCACACTGGCCCGCAGGTAGGTGTCCGGATTGTCCAGTTCACCGACCAGCACCTTGTACCCCTGATCGACAAGATCAAGCGCATGCTGCACTTCAGGGATGAGGATGACGTACTCATGTCCGTATTGCCGGAGACGTTCCACCAGAGCGATGGTGATCGGGTCGTAGCAGGTGATGATGACGTGATTGCTGATATCTTCCGGCAGCTGCCGGGGAGCCCGGGATTTGCTCTGGACCTCCAGCCAGGGAGCGTAAAAAAACTGGATAAAGGTGAAGGGCAGCATAACCAGCAGAAAAATAATCCCGGAAAGGAGCACGACAATGGAAAAGGCTTTGCCCAGGTCACTATGGAAGGTGATGTCGCCGAAGCCCAGCGTCGACATGACGGTCAGCGTCCAGTAAAAACCGGTGGTAATAGAATATTCCCTGCCTTCATGGGCCATGAGTATATGGAAAAGAAAACTGTAGGCAGAGACCAGCAGGCAGAGCAGCAGGAGGAATTCTACCAGGGAGCGGATGTTGCGGCGCGCCCGTCTGTTCTGCAAGAGGAAAATGATTTGGGAGGGGAGAAATTTCATGATGGCAGTGGTTACCCATTCGCTATGTGTTAAAAGGGAACAAGAATTCGCTGGTTGGGGGTAAGAGTTGAGAAGCAGAGCGCCTGTTGCAATGTCGCTTGGCCCTATCCATGTTCTAAAACCTCACGTACCTTGGTGGCGAGGTCTTGTGTCAAAAAAGGCTTTTGGATGAAGTTGACCCCTGGGGCGAGCACACCTTGATAGGCGATGATGTCGGCAGTGTACCCGGACATGAACAGCAGTTTAAGATCCGGGTGCATGGCAAGAAGCCGCTGTGACATATCCCGTCCGTTCATTTCGGGCATGATCACATCGCTGATCAGCAGATGGATTTTCCCGGCATGTCTCTCGGCCAATTCGATTGCCTCACCTGGTGTGGCTGCGGCGAGCACGGTATATCCATGAAGTTGCAGCATCTCCTTCGTCATATTCAGCATAACCGTCTCGTCCTCTACAAGCAGGATAGTTTCATGGTCCCGACCTGCAGGCGGCGTGGCGTCTTTCTTAGGCAACAGCTCCGTTTTTTCCGTATATCTGGGCAGGTAGATCGTGAATATTGCCCCTTGGTTCACCTCGCTATGCACAAGGATGAAACCGTTATTCTGCGAGACAATGCCGTACACGGTGGCCATCCCCAGGCCTGTGCCTTTGCCCAGATCCTTGGTTGTGAAAAAAGGCTCGAACAGGTTATCCAGGGTTTCTTTGTCCATGCCGCAACCGTTGTCGCGTACGACGAGCGACACATATTCGCCGGGAACACAACCCGCGTGATTGGCACAGTATTCTGCATCAAGCGTTACATTTTTCGTCTCGACAACGATTTTCCCCTCGTACACGATGGCGTCCCTGGCGTTGACGCACAGATTGACTAAAATCTGATTGATCTGCGAGATGTCCATTTTGATCGGCCACAGATCCGCTTGCGGGATCCAGATGAGGTCGATATTCTCGCCGATAAGGCGATGCAGCATCTTGAACATCCCCTCCACCGCTTCATTCAAAGCGAGTACCCGGGGCGTGACCGTTTGTTTACGGGCAAAGGCCAGTAATTGCCCGGTGATGTCTGCTGAACGCTTTGCCGCATTGAAGATTTCCGATAACTCCGTATGCAGCGGATCGGATGGCGCTACCCGGTTCAAGGCCATTTCCGTATAGCCAAGAATAATCCCCAGCATATTGTTGAAATCATGGGCCACACCGCCTGCCAGGCGGCCAATGGATTCCATCTTCTGCGCTTGGTTGAACTGGGCCTGCAGCTTGACTCGAGCTTCCTCCGCACGCTTGCGATGGACTATTTTCCATACCGCATCCATCATTAGATGCAGTTGGCGGATGTCGGCATCGTTATACGCATCCTGCTTATTGGCCACACCCACCACCGCAACAATGTGCCCCTCAATGGTAACCGGAATGGTCAGAAATGTACGCAGCGCAGGATGGCCTTCGGGCATTCCTTTTTTCAACGGGTTCGGCGCCGCGAAATCGTTCATCACAACAGGCCGTCTTTGTCGTACGGCTTCACCCCATATCCCTATATCTGCCAATTGGCAGACCTTTTTGGAGATGGGCACCGTACATTGGTGCATCACTTCTTTAGACCAGGAGTTAAGAGTAAACTCTCTTTTGGCTTCGTCGTAGAAATAAATATAACCTAGGGTGCTTCCAGTGAGGGCAATCGCCTCCTCAAGGGTATAATCAAGCAATTCTTGAATATTTTCGGTGGGGTGCTGGTTTATGCGCAATAAACTTTCCAGACGCGCTTCATTGAATTTTATCAACTCGCCTGCTCGCTTGTGCTCGGTAATATCTTCGGAAATACCAAGCAGATATTCTGCTTCCCCTTTTTCGTTCAGGATCGGCACCTTTCTGGTGTGCAGAAAACGCTCCCCCTTGTCGCGGGTTAGCAGTGCCTCCTCCTGAATATCAACAACCTCTTTGTCTCGTAACACCTGCCGGTCTTTTTCTATGAAAAATTCCGCTTGTTTCTTTGAGAAAAAATCATAATCGTTCTTGCCCAGCAGTTCGGCCTGGGAATAGCCGAGCAGCTCCTCACCCGCCCGATTGAATCGGACAAACCGCAGGTCCTTGGCAGTCTTGAGAAAGAGCATGTTGGGAATGTTATCGATAATCGAGTTGAGAAATGCGTTCGTCCGGCGCAATGCCTCTTCTGCGCGCTTCCGCGCGGTGATGTCAATGGTGAATCCTGCGAGGTACTGCGGCTTTCCTTCGGAACATATAGGAAATTTTACGGTAAAATAATATCTTCCGTTCAATTCCTCTTCAATTTCAACCGGCTTCCCTTCAAGTAAGATCCGCTGATCATCAGCAATCATGCTTTTGGCGAGATCCGATGGGAATAAGTCATCCATGGTTTTTCCCAGCAATTCCGCCATCGGTTTCCCCAGCATCACCTCGTAATTTGCACTCAACCTCAAGGCCCTGAGCTGGTCATCCTTGAAAAAGGTGTAAATGGGGCTGTGTTCCATGAATTTATGGAAAATTTCCTCACTCTCGCGTAATGCATTCAAGCGCCCCCTGGCCTCTATTTGATCCGAGAGCATCTTGCCGACCAAGATCGTTGCCAGCGGGTACAGCAGCAGTACAGGCGGGCCAATACGCTGCACCACAGCCGGTCCGCCACCTTCGGGCAGGGTGAACATCAGGGCAAGCATTGCCAGGGTGACTGTGCAACCAAACACGTAGAGGAATCGGATAGACGGCGGCTGCGCATCGGGTTTCAACCGAAGGTGGGCCAACAGGCCAATCGCCGCCGATGAAAGGATCACCAGCGAGCCGGTGACGGCCCCCAAACCCCCAATTTCCATGCGGCAGGCAACGGCCATCCCACTTGCAATTGCCGCAGCCCACGGACCAAAAAACAGCGCACACAAGCTGACCATAACCGACCTGCCGTCGAAGATAAGTCCAGGTCCGAGATCCAGCGGCCGCAGCATACCCAGAACAGCGGCCCCTCCGAAGAGGATGCCCTGCAGCAGTGAATGCATGCGGGTGCGTTGCTCACAATGTTTTTCGATCAAGCCGGATGCGGTGCTGAGAGCCACCAGCAACGTCAGGTTGAATATTAGTTCGAGATAGACCATGTTCCATTCTCATGGTTGGTGATGAAAGAGGGCCGGCGTCGCATGACCTGTCTTGTTTCTCTCTGGACTGTTTTATGTATCGTCCGTAACGGACCGTACCGATAGAACCATTTGGCCTTCCTCATGGGGAAAACGTCATGTTGCCGTGCTCGCTTATGCAACGAATGCATCTGTAAGCAACCACTTGTCGCAGCGGCCATATTTCCACAGGACCATGGAATAACAATGAAATAATGATACATTATTTCATGACATTTTCGCATTATCCCCAGACCATTGAAAGGATAAAAATCATAGAAAGAGCTCAAACCGCAATAAAAGCAGTCCCAGGCTTACCGTTCAGGAAAGACGGAACCTGTGTTGTGGGATATCGCCATCGATGCTGAGGCGGGAGCCTCGCAGGTCCGTACTTCAGTCCGTGTCAGCAGGATCGTCTTGGATCAGGAAAACAGAAAGGGTAGGGCATGCGCACCCTATGCAAAGAGTTCAACAACGTACCACATTGTGCTGATCAATAGAAGAAAGATTGGAAAGCGATGCGTGGCCAGGGGTTGCTTTTTTTAGAAACCAGAGATGGAGAGGGATCCGCGGTCTTTTCGTCCGGGGATCCCTTGTTGTCTTCGAATCGACAGATTACCACCTCGAAAATAGGGCGCTATACCGCGTTCAGGAACGCGTTCCAGAGCCCCTGGATAAAAGGGCATGAGTACACGAGGAGGGGATCTGTTGGATAATCGCTTGCAGGGCAGGTCTGCAGCAGCCAGCACCTTGCCGATCACTTGTCACGAAGCGCCTCAAGGGTGACAAGGACCTCCACATCCTTTCCAACGAGTCCCATTGTATAAAACTTCCCGTCACCAACATTGAGAGCCAACCGGTCCACGGTTATTGTTCCATTGAAGCCAATCACCACTTTTCCTCGTACGGCTGGATGGTCTTTAACTCCAGCTACTGTGAGAGGAAGTGTCAGGTCGTATTCCTTCCCCTTTATGTTCAGTTTGCCGATCAACGCATACACCCCATTGCCGGCATCCGTTATTGTTTTTGACTCAAAGGTGATCACCGGATATTTGCCGGCATCAAAAAAGTCTGCAGAGAGTAAATGCTTGTCACGTTTGCCGATGTTGGTGTCAATGGAGTCCACCTTGATTTCAAAAAAGAATCGGCTTTCCTGCAGGTTTGCCGGATCAAAATGCACCTTGACGGTAAATGCATTGAACTGTCCCCGTACTTTAGAAAAAATATGATCCACGTTGAAATAGATATTAGAATGAGCGTTATCCACTTCCCACTGACGAGCAGCAGCGTATGCGCTCTGTGCTGCAATGACCAACAAGAAAAGCGAAAACACGACGAAACGTACTCTTTTCATGGCATCCTCCACGGGGTTAAATTGGTGTTTTTTCTCTTTCGATCCGTTCAACATACGGTGTGCCAGATCAAATGTACTACGGGAAACGTTACCCGTTCCTCAAGAGCTGTAAAAAACGGCAGGCGCTCCTTCCTCCTTATGATTTCACGTTCCCATGCATCGTTTTCACTACAGCTACAAACAGTGCTGCTCCTGAAAAAACAGTGAGTAAAACAACTCTTGGAACGCCTTGTTCAAAGGACTCGCTGACAAAAAGAACATGGATCAATACAAGCACAAGGATTACATAACCTGATGGCTTGTGTACCATTCTCCATCGTGTATAGTCCCATTTCAGCGCGGATCGGAAACGCGACGAAAGGACCGTTATCAGGATAAACAGGAAAAGGCCCCCTCCTGTCATTTCCGGCCAGTGTTTTTTCCCTATCGGTAGGTTGCCAAACCCTTCGGGGGCTAACACCAGGAGCACATGTATGAACGCTGCACAGGCAATGAGGATACCGTTTGCACGATGCCAGCGCATCATGTCTGCCCGAGAAAAAAGATTTTCAATAAAGCTTCCTCTCAAGGAGAGGATGACTTGGACAATCAGCTGGACAAGCGCCAGCAGGCCTGCCAATTGTCCTGTCCTGAGCATGATTTTGTCCGTCCCTGTTTTGTACCAGAGTGTTTGTGTCTCATAAAAAAACGGTACTGCGAGTGCCCCGCTCAGAAAAACTGCAAAACCGAGCAACACCAGTAACCGGTATATTTTTTTCCGGAAGGGGGAAGTTGTCTTTGGAGAGACTTTGGATATACCCATCGTCATCATGCTCCATTTGAAAAAGTGGACAAGACCAGCAGCGCAGTGACAAGAGCGGCAGTCCTGCACGCTCTGTTGGAGTCCACCTCCTTGACAGAGCGTGCAGCACCATACCGGCTTCCCCCAATCGAGATCATCCGCTGGCAGCAGGATCTGCGAGGGAATGCTTCCGAACCCTTTAGCAAGAGCCGAAAGAAAGACATCCACCCTGAGGCCGAAGTGCCGTGCTTTTTTGTCAGGTCGACACGCTCAACGCCGGATCACTCTTCGATCCGCTCAGGGCGTCCTGGAGCGACCAGCGCCGCCAACAATCGATGCGCGCCACCGCTTATCCAGAGCGGTCTCTTACAGGTTGGCTATCGCAGCGTCAATCCGCTCTATACGTCTGGGGTTCGATGGGTGGGAGCTCAAAAAACCACCGCCGGCGCCATGCAGACCCTCTAGCGTCTGAATGGCCGCTTTCATAGCCCTGGGATCTTTTTGCAGGTTATGCAACGCTTTGACGGAGTAGGTATCGGCTTCAAGCTCATCGGCCTGAGAGAAATGTGCCTGAATCGCTGCATTACCGAGCTGCCCCAACTGGGAAGAAGTCAATGAACCAATTGTGCCTCCCACGGAAGCCGCTGCCTGAAATGCCGTATCTGAAAGAATCTTTTCGCGCATCTGCTTGTAGCTGTGCTTCAGTTTGACATGACCCATTTCATGCGCAATGACCGCAAACACCTGATCATCCGGCATAATATCTAGAAGCCCGGAATAAACACGGACCGTGCCATCCGCCATGGCAAAGGCATTGACATCTGAGGCGAGATAGACCTTAAAATTCATATTCAAGCCATCATAGCGCTCCAATCCTTGCGTCAACTGGCGCAACCGCACCGAATAGGGATCATTCGCATCGGCTACCTTTGCTTGGTTGTCCAACTCTGCAGCAGCCAGTGTCGCGGTCTGTTTGACAGTCTCTTCCGACAGTGTTGTAGCCTGCAGCACACCATTACTGACCCCCAGGGCTTTCTGCATATCAAAGCTGCCGTCAGTAGCGCAACCACCAAGAAGAGCAAGCAACGCCAGCCCACCAATACAGGGAATAGAACATTTCATTTTATAGAACTCCTTCAAGACACGACAGAATATTTTTTCTTCAAGATAGCGCCCACCAATTGATGAGCGCTGGAACTACGCAAACAGGACAGCTACGAAGCCTGTCGCTGAAGCCATTGCTCGCACTTTAGGAGACCGGGGCGGCCAGCCCGGATTTCCCAACAGCATCAAGGGCAACGTTGCAATGCAATTGATTTCTCAGCCGACGCTTTCTCCCGAATTCCGTGCGTACCCCCTTACTTGCTTTGCTCAAGGGTAAAGTCCTTGAAATTTTCTCGAAATCGCCGTTCGCTCTCTTCCATAAGCTTGGTTCCCTTGGCGATTTCATCCTTTCCCTTGTTCACTTCTTTTTTTCCTTTGTCATAGTCGTTCTTGGCCGAATCCATCAAATCCTCGCCATCATCCACCCTCTCTTCCCCTGATTGCACAAGCTTGTGACCACGCTCCCAGTCCTTGACCAGCTTGGCCTGTAAATGGGCCTGATCCTGAGTGAGGGTCGCATGCTCTCGCATGCGCTCGCCGGGAGAAGGTGTGCCCGCACACCCGGTAAGGCTAAGCGTAACAACTCCGGCTATACAGATGAATTGCACCAATTTCATAAAAAAAACCTCTTATTTGCTTAGTATTGCAACTTGCTCCCCGTCACTGCGACGAGCGAGTCAATAGTGAGACAAACTCTAAGCCGCCTTGCGGAACAACGCCAGAGCTCTCCGTTCTTTTTCCGTTTGCAGCCCACATCGCCGGCAGAAGATTTTTCAATCCATTTTCGTGATGGCAGGCATTGTTACAAACTCCATGCCCTGTCCCATCAGAGCAGCTTTGCCACGCATGGTTACATCACTGATAAAATGAAATTGTTGTCGCATATCGATAGGATAGGCCTTGAGTCGATAATGGGTACCCCAGGGCTTGTTGAGGACGATCACATTCACCGGCTGGTTGATCTGCAAAAACGGGCTGGTCAGCGCCACATCATACAAGAGGTGCTTCACTTGAACCGCATCATGGGCAGGGTGCAAATAAAAATCGGCAACGCACAGTAAATTTTCACCACCATCATTTGCATTGAAAATCAGCTGATCCCAGAGCTTGAGATGCGGTATCACCACCACCGTATCGTCAGGGGTAACAATTTCCACCGTTCGCATATTGATAGCTCTAACTTCACCATAGGCCCCGTTTACCTCGATCCAATCGCCCGGACGATACGGCATTTCATAGAGAGAAATAAAACCGGCTGCTAGACTGCTGGCGTAGTCCTTGAAGGCGAAGCCCAAGGCAAGCCCCAAGGCACCCAATAACGCCACCAGGTTTTCGATGGTCGGCTCGATCAGCCGGGGAATGATCAGAACAGAGGTGGCGATAAAGACCAGCAGTCGTAGTAACGGCATCGAGTTGAACAGGAGGAGACGGCGACGCCCGGTACATTTATTGGCCAACCAGGCAAGCAGTCGCTGGCCCAGAAAAATGCACAGTACGGCGAAAACAGCAATCAACCCGATCTGAACAAGATTGGCCTGGCCCAATGAATGAAAAATTTTCGCCATGTCCGCGGAATTACCCATCACCTTCTCCTAGAATTGGTCGATTAAGTAACCGTTTTTCTGCAGGAACGTCCGCACAGCAGGATACCCGAGCGGTGTAACCTGCCAGATGGCGTCGTTTCGAACCACCAGGTTGGCGGCTTCCAATCGGAAGAGCGTCTCCATGACCTGATTTGCCGACATCGACAATATCTGCTGCAGCAGTTGCGGTTCCAAACCATTGTGCAAAAGCAGCGCATGCAAGACAAAGGCTTCGTCACGTCCTGCTCCGTCGGGCAGTGAAGGATGTTGCACCTGCTCCCAGGGGGTAACCCAGACCGTGTCGTGCCCCGATCCTTCTTGTGCCTCTTGGTCCGTCGCAATCTTCAATGCTTCATCCGGTTCGGTGTGCAGACTGGAGCGCCATAGGGCCCAGGCCACCCCGGCAATGCCGCGGCTGTGGGCCGCGAGGAGTTGGACAAAATCCGAAATTCCATTGGATTCGTCAGCCTCTTCCGGTGGCGGCAGGACATACGATCCGGTATGGGAAAGACGAAAACGGAGTGGCCTGATGCAGGCTGCGGCAGCAAGGTGTTGAAAATGAGCCGCCAGTCGTGCCTGATCGAAAGATTGCAAGGTCAATACAATGGGTTGCCGACCCCTCCAGGCATATTGCAAAAATGCCCAGGCCCAGCTGTCGCAGCCGATAATGCCTCGTCCGAACTGACCGGAAAAGGCATTGTCGAGAAAACATCGCACCAGGTTCAGTCCCATGCTATTGCGAAAATAGGCGCGTTCCAGGGCAGGGAACACCCACGGCACGTCCTTTTGTTTGTGCAGGCCGGACAACCACCTGTCATCCCCGCTCAATATCTGTTCCGGCGAGGGAGCGCCCAGAATTTCCCATTCCCGCTGTTCCGCCCAGGACGTCAGAATATCCGCATGGCCATGATAGGGCGGCCCCAGCAAGACAATAACCGGAGGGCCTGGATTTTCCTGGTCCAGCCATCCTTGCAGATCCAAACCCAATGATGCGGCCGCATCATTCCAGGCGGGGAGGGGAGCAATTCGATCCAGCTGCTGCAACGGCAATGTTTTCAGATCTTCCCCGGTATGCAGTGGAGCTTCCTGTTCGGCGGTTTCCCGGCGAAAGAGAACTCGAAGGGAAGAAAACCTTTTTCTGGCGACTTGGTTCACGGGAGCCGCGGGAAGTTGATAATCTTTGACGCGAACATACTCCCAGAAGGGGGCAGCATTTTTTTCTTTTGTCGAGGGTGCAGTCACGGCCCTTTTCCTCAGTGGAACGAATCAGGATTCGGTTTTTTTTCGGATTCATTTCCCGACATCGCCACCGTCACCCGGTGCGGTGTTAATTGAATGGTCTCAAAAGGCATTTCCACTCCGGCTGCATGCAGCGTCCGGAACACTTTCTCCCGCAAGGCAAAGCTTTTTTCCACGTGCAACCGCTCATTTTTCAGCCACGCCTGCAGCTCCAAGGTCACATTATAATCGTTCAGTTGGGTCACCACTACTCGGGGCAGAGGCCTGGAAAGATAATCGGTATCCTCTTCTACTGTCGAGAGCAACAGTTTCCGCACCCTGTCCAAATTTTCCGTCATGGCAACGGCGACGACGATATCCAGACGCAGATTGGGGAAATTTGTGTAGGAAGCAACGGTTTTATTCATGACGACTGCGTTGGGTACGGCCAGCATCTTGCCATCGTTGGTCACGATGCGTGTCGTACGCAAGGAGATGCGGTCCACTCGGCCATATTGTCCATCGATATCCACCAGGTCATCAATGGTGAAGGGGCGGTCGAGGAAGATAAGAATGCCGGCAACGATATTGGATAATGTCTCGCGCAAGGCAAAACCGATGGTCAAGCCGACAACTCCGAGCGACGTCATTAAAGCCTTTGTCTGGATTCCTGCCGCGCTCATGGCGGCAAGTATGCCGACTGCCATGAAGGTGAATTTTATCATTGTCGTGGCAAAGGCTATGCTGGTTTTATCGAATTTGCTTTGCAGGCGGGGGGTTATCATTCTATTGAACACCTGCCAGGCAAAATAGAAAATGCTCAGAACAAGGGCTGCGAGAAGGGAGTTGATAAGAAGTGTCCCCGCAACGGTTGCCAACCGTTCCGGGTTAAAGTACTCCCAAAGGCGGGACAACAATATGTGTAAAAATTGCTCCACAACCATACCTCCAGGATTTTTTCCCGCCATGCAGGGTCTCGTGGTGGCGCCATGGACATGGCCTGGTGTCCGAGTGGCTTATTCGTACCTGCTCAACATCAGGAACGCCCCGCTATCAGAAGAAGAAATGGTACGTTATTCAGACCATCTTGCCCGGGATCGATGCCCTGATTTCCAATGTGCCCATCCTTAAGGCTGGCAAACTGGCGGACTACCTCCCGAGCTTACACTCCATCGGTTCCTCTTCACAAGAGAGATGCACATTCCCTTGGTATCAAAGACGAAAAAAGTGATCTCTTTACTGCAAACGATACTGTCCTTTCATTTCCTGGTACACTAAGGTGGAAACCTTTCTGATAACATTGCCACGGGTTCGCATCCACCGACTGTAATCCGAAGGGCGGGAGCTCCGCTCGATGATACCGACCAAGGCATACGGGTATCGCTTCCCGGTTTGCCCCTGAGGAACCAGAATACCCATATCGCCGCACAGATGCGCGGTCGTTCCCGTCTTGTTATACACCAACGTTCCCTGGGGAATAGGCGTGCCGTCATATAACCGGTCGCGTCCCGGCAGGGACATCAGGCGGCGAATTTCCTTGCCGTAGGGGAGCTTGTTGTCCCAAAGGGCGTTGAGAAACCTGATATAATCCGAGGGCACGGCGCTGTTTTTATAGGTTCTGCCCCCGGGCGGAATATATTCAACAATTCTGGTTTTTTTAAAAATGTGCCTGTACTTGGTGCGAAGAATTGTATTGCAGCGAGCCGGGCCTCCTACCGTCTTCATGACCCAATTGGTGGCCGCATTGTTGCTCCGCTGAATCATGGCCTCCATTTTCTGTCGACTTTGTCGTCCGTAGGTCAGCTTCCCCTCGCGCACTTTGTCGAAGAAGGCGAGGGCCACAAAAGGCTTGATCATGCTTGCTGCCTGAAAAACTTTGTCCGCATTGATCTGGACGACGGCTTCATCCCTTGTCAGATCATAGACCATCCATCCGGTTGACTCATCCCGCAGCAGAGAGCCTTTGCGCCGCAGATCCTCAATGAGCCCCTCAACCTTTTGTTCGAATTTATGATGACTTGATTGGGCGGAACGTGTTGCCGGCGTTTTCTTCTCTGCTGGCATTTGTGCAATCGCCGGCATTGTATGGTGAGCCGGTGGTATCTTTTTTGTGGTCTTGCTGGAACTGGAACTTGGACTGGGACAGGAACTGGAACTGGGCCTGGGACTGAGCTTGGGACTGGGGAGGCTCGGCACCAAAACAACCGTATGGTCCAAGTGACTGGATTCGCCGAAAACAATCGGATTGTTGTTCTCCGGTGTTATCGATGCCTGGATTTTATTCTTCCTCAAAAGAGTGGCGTGTTTTTTCGCTATGGCATAGGTGGACGCTCGATCACCCCGCCGGCGATAAATAAGGGTATAGTTGTCGGAACCGGTCTGTTCGATAAAGAGATTTTTCCCCACTTCCCTGCCGAGGCACTGGTAAATTTTTTTGTATTGTTCCTGCAACTTCTCCAGGTTTGGCCCTTGGCCATAACTGACATTGTAGAGCCGGTTGTATCCCTGATTCTCAATCGCATAACACTCTGAAAATCCTGCTTTACGGAGCACCTCGCTCTGTTGAACAGCGAGCTTAGCAGACCGTAATGCGGTTCCATCAAGATCGTAAATAACGCCATATTCCTTTCCTTCCCGGCGGACTATCCGCAGATGTTTGCCTTCCTCGGTGCCTAGAATATCGACGAGTTCCTGTTGATAATCAAGTACGCTTTCTAGGTCACGGTCCCACATATACACCAGGTCATATCCGATACCCTTGGCCAAGAGACTATCGGGAACCAAGCTGATAACAAAAAGAAGAAAAGCAATTCGAAACATACCACGAACTCTGTAATTTAAGGTTTGCTAAGGATGAAATCCTGCAGGGACAGTCATTGAAAGGTCTGGAGTCTAGCGGAAATACAAATACTTAATTTGCACGCGAAAGCGTTGTCAACCTATTGAGAGCGATGATCGAAAAAGTATATGAGAGAACCATACCAAACAAATGACATATCCTTTTGGAATCAAGGGGCCCCAGATCCATTCCAACAAAAAAAGATGCGCTACGAATAAAGGTATAATTATCGCTATTAAAAAGCCAGGAGAGATTGGAGACGTTCCTTTGCCGGCGTTGCTGTGTACCGGAAAGCGATTGTGAAGCATAAGCCGTTATTGAGGCTAATTATTTATATATTCCATAGAGTTATTCCGGTGCAGAAGGAGAGGTGGCCGCAACAGGTTGCTTGCTGCGGTTATTTGCCCCGAACAGGAGAATTCAGCTGGAATCGAAACCATTGCGAGCAGGGGGGCGACGATACGCGACACAAGGGAACCGGTATCCGTATCAATGCGCCGCTGTCATTGCCCTCTGTCATGGGGCCTACGGACATGGAGCAATAATGCTTTGGTTCGAGCAACATGCTTCCGCTTGTTGCAGACTGTCGACATGTATTGAAGGGGTTCGGCTGGTTTTGTCGTCACCCTCTCTCGTCGGCAGTATCAGGGCATATTTATCCTTACAAGCGGAGGTGATGTGGAATGATGACATGCTGACGATCTGTGGTGTCACCAGTCCCGTCGGCGCCAGCCGTCCCTTCTCTCTCGTTGGTCCCTGTCCCTTTGCCTATATTCGCGGCCGCGTTCGTCTCTGTATCTGTCTCTGTGTCTGATTTCGCGCGGCCAGTGGGTTTTCGGTAAACGTATCCAGCGGCCTCTTCGCTCTTTCGAGTAGTACCAACGGTTATTGTTATAGAAATAGTGATATCCATTGGAATAGTAGTATGGGTCTCCGTATATAGTTACTACCGCCGGAAGGGGGGGAGCCACTCTAACCCTTGAACCATATGGGCCGGGCGCAACAACGCACCCTGTGAAAATGAATGCCGCGAATACTGTCCCTGCCAGCATGCTCGTCAGGTTTTTCATTTGTTCACCCTTTGATGAATGTGAATATGGAGCTGCATAAAAGGTCATTCAGAAAGGTTTATACAGAATAAAACGGGACGTTAACGTTTCGGGTTCTTTACACCCGTTGAATTGTTGAATAGAGCTTGAAATAAAGGACTGTATCGTTTACCGCGCTGTGGTCACGGATGAAAGATGATGGGAGGATAAAGCGCGGCATGTAAAGAGAAGATATTTCTCGGAAGGCCGCTTTGTCAAGCCAGGGCAATGGATTGTTTTTCTTGCTGAAGAGCAGGCTGCAATGCTTCAACTTGCGTACGTGCCAGAAGGTCTCTTCTCGAATTGGGTCGGTTCTGGCGCGCTTCCGCAACAAGAGGCCGGTGCGGGGGCGTCTGAAGCGAGTGCGCAGGCAAGTGGGAAGCTCGCAGAAGGCGAAGGTTGCTTCTCTCTTCGTTGAGCTGGTGCGACCTCGCAGGGTGCAGATACTTTCTGCTAACGATATTCTTCCACCGTTGCAGGTTCTGCCTGATGAACTGGGGATGCGGCGATTTATTTTAAATAAAAATAAATGTCTTTGTCTTGGCTGGTTAAATTCGATTCCAAGAACGCTCCGCCGGCAATTCCGCTGGCAGAGTCAATATGGAGAACTTGTATGATCTTTTCGATTTGATTTTGTTTCTTCGTGTCAAGCCTAAAATTGATAATTAATTCGTCTCCTGCTTGAATGGTTGGATCATTGGTTGTTTTTATCGAAAGCCCGCCAAGAGACAGATCCGTCACGATGCAAGCCTTGGCCTTTTCAAGGGCAACCTTTGTTTTTCTGTAACTTCCTATAATATTCGTTTTTTTTCTGTAGTGTTTTCTGAATTCGATATCAATGTCGAAAATCTTTGTACAGGAGCATTTTATCTTGAGTGTTTGAACTTTATTTCTGAATTTTTCAACGGATATTGTCCTATTTTTTTCACAGAAAGGGCATTGGATTGTTATCAATCCGTCTTTATTAACGTAATATTTTTTGTTGCCAGTCATTCTTTGTATAAAAAAATAAATTATCGTTCCGTCAATTGCCCAAAAACAAGGAGTACTGTTGCCGCAAGGTCCAACGTATTATACACAGCCTGTTCGATATGGAGAGTCAGACTCGTTTTGAGAATGGCTGTGTGTCATGGTCCATTTTGTTGATAGATTCGGTTCGGAGCAGCTTTATTCTCAACGCTTTGAACTGCTCAGTTACATGTAGCCGAGAAAGGGATGAAAAGCCATACATTTGGGCAAGGTATCGGTGACTGGCCTCTTAATGCCAATATCCCGGCGGCATTTGTTCTTTGTAAAACCTGGTATTCCAGCATTGGGCACGGCTGTTTTTCAAACCCATGAACGGACCGTTGCCCCTTTGCAAATACCTTCGGGCTCTCTCCCAAAGCAACGCCTTGTCGGCTGGCAATCCGAATAGCACAGCCACTGAACTTGGTCCACAGGAAAATCATGTGGTATCTCTTGGGTAAGGCCCACGCTCGGGTATGAAATGAGAAGGGTTGCAAGGCAGGTGTTAAACACGTAGCTGAAAGGCATGCTGACTGCACACCGGGGGAAAGTGGATGGCTGGGTCTTTTTTGAGCGGTGTGCCTCAAAGAAATATCAAATCGCTGAATCGCTTGTTGACACCGTGCCTAAAATCTTGTAATTAACGGCGCTTATGACAAATGACGAGCGGGAATAACTCAGTGGTAGAGTGCAACCTTGCCAAGGTTGAAGTCGCGAGTTCGAATCTCGTTTCCCGCTCCATCGGTAACGGATCAGTTGGCAGTGCTGGTTGGACGTGCAGGTAGCGTTCTTCGCCCACGTAACTCAGTGGTAGAGTACCTCCTTGGTAAGGAGGAAGTCATCGGTTCAATCCCGATCGTGGGCTCCACGGTTGGAGCTTTTATCCTCCTTTTCCTCCCCTGATAGGCTTTGGCTGGCCGGTCAAGCCTCAAGGATGCTCTTGCAGCAGCTCTTTGGTTTCCCGATGAAATCGGCTTTCCGAGAGAGCGTTTTTTCACCCAAGGTAATACTCCTTCCTGTTTCTCCCTTCTGCCTGAACAATATAAAAATGGCTGGTTTTTCTGCAGCGGAATCCAACATGCCCGATGGCATCAACGACTTGGTATTCAACTAAGTTACAGCTGGTACTAGCTGACCGGTGTTGTGAAATAGTACAAGACAGAGGACTTCGAATCTTAAATTACGGGGTAAGAGAGCAATCTCTAACCCCGTAATTATTTTTGTTATTGTGGTAGGCAAAGAGTCGGCAGATTTTAGACAAATCATTACCCGTTAATGGTTGGGCAATAATCCCGTTTAACCGATCGGCAGGGCGCGGGCGATGGCCTGGGGAAAGGTCTCGAAGCAGCATCGGGCTGCAGGATCCAGGGGCAGGGCCTGACAGAGTGGATGCGTATGTTCCAGGAGGAGTGGGCCGTGGCCACGACACAATGTACATTAAATCCAAACCGCATTCCAAAATGGATAATCGAATATTTTTTCGACCAAACAGGCTCGCAGGGGATTGGCAACCATATACCGGGCCGTTTTTCGCAGATCCTCCTCTGCCCGCAGAGCATGATCGTGAAACGCCTTGTGCCAGAGCGGCCCCTGTTTGCCAAGGAGGCGATTGACCTGACGACCGCTGGCCGATTTGAGCCGGTTGACGACGGTGCTCAGGCTATCCTTTTCGCCCACCTGCACCAGCCAATGGACATGATCAGGCATGAGCACCCAGGCAAGCATGCGGGTATCGCCGAGCAAGGTGTTGTCCTCGAAACAGCGGCAGGCGGTGCATGCGGCCCGGAAATCGAGAAATACCGGCTGTCGCTGCCAGGTGGTCGTGGTCACCAGATACACCTGGTGGGGCAGGGAAATCCTGCCTTTGCGCAAGGCGTGATGTCCAGGTTTGTTGTTGCTGTTCATCATTCCATTTGTTTGATATCATTTTGGTTTTTCGCGGGCATGGCCCGCTCCTACAACCCACGAATATTGCCACGCACTGGAGGAGCGGGCCATGCCCGCGATCAGGGGCTGGTGGTCAGTTCCTGGACCAGGGC
>JBFJXW010000019.1:0-31704 GCA_041622895.1 Desulfobulbus sp.
GCCCCAGAGACTGCCCATTCAAAATGTACGTAAAAACGATAGCGATACTAGCCGACATCTGCCGGCAGACGAACATTGACGGCTCCGGGAGCCGCCTCCATCTCTGCCTTCAGCCAGGTCATCAGTTCCCGTTCCTGTCCTTGCACAAAGCAATGATCAGCGAGTAACGGTAACCCGTTGACATTAATAAACCGAATCACGATCCTACCCCCCTCCTGCGCCACTGCAATCTCCACAGTTTCTTTACGAGGCAAGGTTTCAATGATTTGACGCAGTAGCAGGTAGATGAAGGCTTCAAAATAAATCAGACAGGTTCTGATCAGGCCGGCACTCGGTGCGGTTGTAAAGATGAGCTCTTTCATCGCGGCTTGCCGCCCTGCCAAGTCAACCATCAGGCTCACAGTTTCAGCGGCATTACTCTGCAGGATCGGCGCATCAGTGGTATGGGCAAAGCGATTCAGATTTTTCAAAACCATGTCGCCTCGCTTCACCTGCTTGAGAATCCGAGCCGTGGTGACACTCAACCGATCCGCAGGAATTTCCACCCCCTTACTTGCTCGGAGCGCCAGATCATCAAGCAGACCGGCACTTTCATTGATGATCGCTAAAACATTTTTCAGATCATGTGACACAGCGGCGGAGATCATGCCAAAAACCTGGAGACTAGCAGCATCAAGCGTTTCGTTTTCCCGTTCCATTTACTTCTCCGCGGCATCAAAAGATGCATGAATTTTGGCAATCAGCTTCTGAATATTAACCGGTTTGATCAAATAATAATCTTCCCCGGCCGCCGAAGCCCCGGCCTCAAAATCCTCCTCCGACCCATGGCCAGTGAGAAAAATAAAATGCATGTTCGGCCATTTTTTCTGCAATTCGGCTTTTAATTGCAATCCGTTCATCTTGGGCATTTTCATATCCAGGATGGCAAGGTCAAAATGTTCAGCCTCAGCTAGGCGCAAGGCATCCTCGCCATTCAAAGCCCATTTGGTGTCAATATCCCTTAAGGACAGACGTTCTGCCAAGGTAACAACCAATTCTTCCTCATCGTCAACCAGTAATACTTTCATGCGCTACCCCTTTTGAGCCGCCATGGTGAGCGGCAGAGTAATGATAAAACAAGTACCTTTATCTTTTTCACTGGTCACGCGAATGGTTCCACCCAGTTCGGCGACAAGACTATAGGTAATCGACAGCCCGAGCCCCGTACCGCCCCGCCCTCCCTTGGTCGTAAAAAAGGGTTCAAAAATCTTAGCCAGATCCTTTTGCGGTATACCGCAGCCATCGTCCTGAATCGATAGCTCAATCAAATTATCGGCATTTTTTCGGGCAGTGATAGCCAGATGGCCTTCGTCCTCCACGGCAGCAAAAGCATTTTTTATTATATTTAGGAGTACTTGCTGTAACTTTCCTTTATCACTGACAATATCTTCAATGTCTTCTGCTACATCGATGGTAATTGAAATCGACCTGTACTCCGGCTCCTTGCCAAGAAAGCTCAACACCTCGGAGATTATTTTATACACGTTGATCCGAGTGATACTGGCATCCGACTGACGGGCAAAGCTCAGCAACCTGCGGGTAATTGTTGAGCACCGTTCCACCGAAGAGACAATCGAAGTAATCAGCGATAACAGCTTGGTATCCTGCTTGTACTGCTCTTTGATCAGAAACAGATCCTGAATAAGCCCGGCCTTTTCGTTGATAATTGCCAGCGGATTGTTGATTTCATGAGCTATACCCGCGGCCAGCCGTCCAATACTGGCCATCTTTTCTGAATATTCGATATCGTGCAAGACCATGACCCGTTTTTGATCCGCCGTATGGATAGCATTGACCAGGTAGGTGACCACACAGAGCAGCACGAGAAGAATAATGGCAACCGTGCAGGCAAGGAAGATAATAACCTTTATCCTGGTTTGTTCCCACTGCATCATCAGTTGCTCCTTGGGACTCACCAGCATAAGGATGAACGGAGAACTCTCGACATAGGCGTAACTAACCACCAAAGGCCCTTTGGCGACGTCTTCCGGAATGTCCTTGGTCGGGTCATTGGCGCTAATGGAAGCACTCCGTTGAATGCCATTAAGCTGATATACCTCCGTATGGTCGGAAAATTCGGGGACATCGAGCGGAACCGACTCTAAAATATCACCAAAATATCTTGAAGGTGTTTGCAACACTCCGGAGTGGTTGACAAGAAAAGCATCGCCCACCTCACCGGTCTGCTCATAAGAGAGGATCTCGCTGATCCGTTCAATATTAACCGACGTCCGAAGTACATAAAACGATTTATCGGGCAATGTCTTCTTCACCGCAATGACGATATGGGGTAGGTGACGAAACCCCATAAAGACATCACTGATAAAGATACCCCGATGCTGAATCTCCTTGAACCAATCCTGGCCAGAATAATCTGCGTCATCAAGGTGATAGGGGCCGGAATAGGCACGCTGCCGGCCGGTGGCATCAATCACCCCCAGATCGACAAAAACCCCCAACCCCCGATTAAGGTTTTCCAGCAGAGTTGCCAATCGTTGCGGCTGCAACAATTGTTCGAAGGAGTTGTCATGGATAATAAACTCCAAGGCAAACCGTTTTTTCGACAACAGAAACGATTCGGTACGCCTGGTTTTCGAAACAAAACGGGTAGCCCGTGCCAGCGCCTCCGCTTCAAAAGACTGCTGGGTGACCCTGTACTCGTACAGGGTCAGCAAGACCAGCGGCAACAGAACGATCGCCATGGAAATCAGTGTAGCCTGCTTCCACAGACGAGGATAATTGAACAGTTGCTTGTACAGACCGGACGAACTGTCGTCGTCTTCCCAGAACGCCGGTTTCATTTTAGAGAAAATGGACATTTGGAACCCCTTCCCTGTTCACAGGACCAAGAAACCGTTTCAAAAGGTGACCAGAGGTATCACGTTTGCGAGGGCTTCCCCTGCTGCACTTTTTCGTAGGCCCGTTTCAGAGTGGCACTGAGCTCTTCGATATCAACAGGCTTCTGCAGATAGGCAAAAGCCCCAAGTTCCATGCAAACAGCCTTATCATCTTCCGAACCATGTCCGGTAAGGATAACCACCTCGACCCCTGGGCGTTCTTTTTTGACCTTACGCAGCACCTCCATACCATCGATTCCCGGCATTTTAAGGTCTAGAATCATAACCTCGGGTTCATCGGTGGCCATCAGGTTCAATGCGGACTCGCCGTCATAGACTACGGCTGAATCGATATCTCGCATCGACAGACGCTCGGAAAGGGTCTGTACAAATTCACGCTCATCATCGACCAACAGAAGGCGTGGGGTTTCGAAATCATACCGCCGATAGACATCTGTCTTGTGAAAACCTTTCCCCAACCTGGTTTCCACTGAACTGACCCCATGGACACTGCCGGCGATCGACTTCAGCTCTTCCTCCAACCGACCGAGCAGGAGCACATTTTGTTGAATAGTCAGGGTAACGGCACCATCGCGGGCAGCGACATTGACAAAATGCCCCTGTTTGGTCAAGGCAACTTCGACTTGGGCGGTCAGCATAAAATCGTGCTCAGCTTTTTTCGAGGCTTTGGTCGGCTTGATCACCTCGCTGCGCAGATTTTCAACCACTAGATTAACCGCTTCATCCAGCTTGATTTTGTCCACGGGAATCACCAGATCATACAGCGACGCGCTCCAGGGATCGGGTTGCCCAAACAAGGTGTCGGTCCAGGCGGCTCTTTCCTTGTCCCGTTTATGAATCTGCGCAACAATCTCCTTTTCGCTCAACTGGGTTTCCTGCTTGGCCTGGGCGACCCTGCTGGCCATATCGGCAATGAGGCAGACCCGCAGCACATGGGTTATTTCATCGGGAACCAGATGTCCGGTAAGGCCATAAATCAGGGTATTATCGGCTTCGAGCAGCGTTTCCGCCATTGCCAGTTTAAGCCAAGCCAGCGATCGCTCTTTTTCATGAGTGATATTGTTGAATATCGAGGGTTTGTTCACGAGAATATTGTCGATTTTCTTCCGGCTGATAGCCGACATATCAGCGGCCTTGGCCACTATATCCCCGTCAGTTATCACGGAATACTGCACCTGCTTCTTGAGCAGTTCAACCAGCTGATCGCCGAGGCAGTAACTGCCGCTGAATAAGGTTATGACTGACATGCGCTCCTCCTTGGAATGTATTGTTATTTCATTATTTGCTGCATTAATATTGCTAAAAAGAGAGGCTGTCTGTGCAGCCGGGGCGGGGCACCCTTGTTCTCATGCCATCCGGATACGCCTTTTCCCTCTCTCCTTATTCCTTCCTAATAATCTCAACTGTAATCGAAGCAAGATGCGGACCACTTATACTTAACACATATTTTCAAGAGGTTACACAAAACAAAACTTTCTTCGCGTCACCAGTCACGAAACGCAACAGAACATGACGAAACAACCATACGCAATTAGAAACATTATGGAACAGATAGAAAGCGCGTGCCAGCTCGACATCATTGAGAAAAAACGATACAACAGGCAACAAGTGACAACATTCCCCTTCCAAGACCTCCAGTGCCCCGATTCAGCACGACAATTACCTGCGACTTTTCTCTAACTTCTCTATCGAATCTCTTTACCGTAAAGGATTGACCAGTGGCGAAACCTGCGCGGCATGTGACTGCCAATGCAACCGGTAATCACGATTGCCCAGAGAAGGGGGACAGCAAGATCCGGCCGGAAATGAATAAGCCCCGCGAGAGAGAAATGAACAATTCCCAGAAGTCCATTCCCTTGGTGCGGCCAATTGAGGTCCTGCATGATCTCCAGAATAAGCAGGCCAATGCCGGTGGCAATGGTGAGATGATGCCAGGCATGCAGCCGAGCAAAAGGGATATGATAAAAGAAACCGCCGAACAGCAGTGCCGCAACCCCTATATGACCGGCGCGCAGGGCAATGTCCAACCAGCGCATCCATCCGGGCCATCTCTTTTTTTCAACCCGGCCAGAAAAAATTTTCTCTAGCATCTAAGAATTTTCCTTTAATGAGACTTACTCTGCATTGGGCAGGCATAAAGATAAAACGAGAAAACGTTTACATCACGGACAGCGAAACAGGATTTTTCGCCCCAAATGCCGACCATTCACCCTGCTCGCTCTTTGTACCATTCAAACAAAGTCTTGCCAATCGACGCGAGCATACCGCCAGCCACGGCCGTGCTGATACCCATGGATCTTACTGTAAGCAAAAAAAGGCACCCAATCCTTCGAGGATTGGGTGCCTTTTTGCCGAATCTGCGCGCGGTTACACCATGGTCAACGAGCCAGTATCAATCCGGTACAACGCCGCCCGTAAACCACAGCGTATCAGATCGCCGGCCCGATGGGTCAATTTTTTTTCTTAGGTTGTTTAGCGATGTTTTCCTGTTCTTTGCGTTTGAGTTTTTCATTGTGCTGTTTCGAACTTTTATCTTTTGCTTTCTTACCGCCTTTGTCGCCCATGATCTCACTCCTCTCAGATAGATATTGGTTTATAGTTCCGCCTAAAGTTAAGGGCGGAAAACATTGCACGACCCAAAGCTCAACGAAGAAAAAGTAGGAACGGGCAGGTGAAAATAAAGGGGGCAAAGATAAAAATTATTTTCATTCTACCGCGCATCATTATCGCTACGATTTCCAGGTACTACACAGCAATCACGAAACACGGCTTCATACAAGCAAAGAAGATGCACTTCCGGAACATACATGCACTACCGACCGTTTGTTTACCCTGCCGTACAATCATGCATTCGGGCAAGGGCAACCACTTGTCGACCACTGCTTACGCCGATCAACTGATGATCGCCTCCTCATCCTCCGCGCGTGCGTAGAGCAACCAAAAGCGTTTCGAGTACTTCTCCATGAAGATTGACGGCACGCTGGCCTGCTCTTTTTTCAATCTTTTTTAACCAATTCCCGAGCAGGATACAGTATGTTTGCCTTATTTCATCTGTCATTATAAGGGGAGACTATTAATGGATATCATTCTGGATACAATTGAAGTTCGAGTGCTTGGCAGCCTTATGGAAAAAGAACTGGCCACCCCTGAATACTATCCCCTCTCGCTGAATGCGCTCATCAACGCCTGCAATCAGAAAAGCAATCGATCACCGGTACTTTCCCTTGATGCACAAACAGTCGCGGGCGCTCTGCAATCATTAAAAGAAAAGCATGTCGTCTATCAGAGTGACGCAAGCCGCGTCCCGAAATACTGGCAGAATTTGGCCAAGCAATACAATTTAATCAATCGCGAGGCGGCACTGCTCTCCATGCTCTTGCTGCGCGGGCCGCAAACATCCGGGGAATTACGCACCCGTACCGAGCGTATGTGTACCTTTGAAAATCTTGAGGAGGCCACCCAATACCTTGATAATCTCTCAACCATGGGTTTTGTCTCCAAACTGCCGCTTCAACCGGGCCAGAAAGAACAACGCTTTGCCCATCTGCTGGCGGGCGAACCTGAAAATACTGACCCGCTCGGCTATCGTCAGGAACCAATCGTGATGGCAGCCGAAGCAGAACACAATCGTTTCAACGAGCTGGAACAATCAGTTGCGTGTTTACAGGAAGAAATAGAAATGCTGAAACAAGAATTCTTGGCCTTCAAGAAGGAATTCGAATAACCTCAAAGGATCACAATATATTTTTACATATTGTTTACTCAACCAGCCAACTGCACCTTTCAGCACGGATTCGCTGGCGCCGGCCAAGTGCAGAAAAAAGTACCTATAACATGATGCCCTTTCAAAATTACCCTCAGCGCATCGGCTCGAAACCCGCACTGGTCAATAACCGGAAAGACACATGTACCTTTTTTTAAGTGGTGTTGGCCTCACCATTCTGGTCGTAGTCACCTGGCGTTTAGCATCCCGCCGACATTCGCTCCCCTGCCCCGTATGGCTACGCTGGCTTGTTGAATTGGACAACCCCTTTGCCAAGACCAATCGTGCAGCGGTCATTGTCGACCTGCTCAGCCTGCACCCTGGCATGGTTGTCGTAGATGCAGGCTGCGGACCGGGTCGGCTGACCATCCCCCTTGCCAGGCACGTCGGTGCACAAGGCAAAGTAGTGGCGCTGGATATTCAGTCAGGCATGCTCGAGCAGGTTCGAAAAAAAGCACATGCAGCTGCTTTGTATAACATCCAATTTGTGCATGCTGGTGTAGGCGAAGGAAAACTGGGGGACAACCAGTTCGACCGAGCCTTGCTGGTGACGGTGCTGGGAGAAATTCCGGATCGGAAAGCAGCATTACATGAACTATTTTCGGCTTTACAACCTGGCGGTATATTGTCGGTGACCGAAATTATTTTTGATCCCCATTTTCAAAGGAGGAATACTGTTGTCCAACTCGCTGAAGCAGTCGGATTTAGCGAAGCAGCCTTCTACGGCAACAAGATCGCCTACACCCTGCATCTGGAAAAGCCGCACGCCGCATAACATCGACGGTATCGAATACCGCCTGCGGTTTCCCTGCGCATTCCCAACCCGCCGGAACAAACCATCTCGACTGACGCTGTCCGCTGCTCCAAATGCATTGCCGATACCCTTTATGGCGGTAACGGCTTGCCCGTGCACAAAAGGACAACAGGGGTATTGCTATGCTTCTTGTTACCGATAAAGCAGCGAACATACCAGCCCTATCGGGTTGCCTGCACCAACAACCTGCTGCTCATCCTCACAGTCCAGACAATCGCCGTACCTTGTCTGCAGATTTACCTTTTGAAAGGAGATGATGATGGAACCGAATCCCCCCAATTGCGCGCGCTGTTCGTTCAAGCCTGAAGACCGAGTTTGCCGAACGGAAGAAGGCAAACATCCCGATAACTGCCCGACTGTCATCAAGGCCGACCTGACCAGAGAAGCACTGACTGAATATAAAAACCCTGGTATTGCTGAATTTGCCAGACAGGCATCCCTGCAGGAGAGGGATGGCTACAGTAACCGGGAACAAGGGTATGGCAAGGTACGACCGGCCAAACCGAGGATAGAAGAGATCTTGGATTTCATCGGCAAGATGGGATACAAAAAGATCGGTTTGGCTTTTTGTCTGGGTCTGCGTAACGAAGCCGCAATAGTAGAAAAGTTTTTTTCCGCCCACGGCCTGGAAATGGCCTCCGCTATTTGCAAAGTCGGCAGGGTACCTAAAGAGGAACTCGGGCTCGCTGATGAGGACAAAATCGCTGTTGGTGAATTTGAAACCATGTGCAATCCCATTCTTCAGGCAAAGGTGCTCAACAGCGAAAAGACCGAATTCAATGTACTGCTCGGATTATGCGTAGGCCATGACTCCCTTTTTTTCAAATATGCCGAAGCCCCCTGCACCGTCCTTGCCGTCAAAGACCGGGTAACCGGGCATAATCCGCTGGCTGCGGTTTATACCCTGAATTCCTATTACCGTGCACTGAAGTAATCAATCGGCATCCAAGAGACGCCCCGGTTGCGGCTATAAAAATACCGTGCTATCCGGCTGCGTGTTCACCCCCAGCAAGAAAGTATTGTCCACAATAACAGATGATTTTATTTTCTGAATGAGCAATTGGTGAGGTAGACCCCTGCGAGCAGGAGTAAGCCGCCGGTCAGCACGGAAGATTTTATGGATTCGCCCAGAATAAGCCAGGAAAGGAGTATCGAAAAAAAGGGAACAAGATTGATAAACACACTGGAACGCGGAGCGCCAATTTTTCGAATCGCCCTGTAATAGAGCGAAAAACCTACGGCGGTACCGAAGAGCCCGAGAAAGGCCAAGCACAGCCAGTCTCCTGCTGAGTACGAAAGGACACTGCTGATCGAACCATTTTTCCATGCAAAAGGAAAAAGCAGCAAGGTACCTGCAAGCGAGGAGTAAAAGACGGTTGCCAGAGGTGAAAGTGATGCGAGCACCGTCCGGCCAATGAGCGAATAGGCAGCCCAACTGGCAACACAGCCAAGAATTGCCGCCTCGCCGACACCAAAACCCCCTGAAAAAATTATACCGGGATGCCCATTGCTGATAACAAAAACAGCGCCAATCAGGGAGAGAGCTATACCGCACAGTTGCCTGCACCTCAGCCGCTCGCCCCAAAAAAGGACTGCGGCTAGGGTAATTGCCAGAGGATTCAGGGCAATAATCAGGGCGGCCCGACCAGCTCCAATATGCTGCAAACCAGTGAAAAACAAGATATTGTAGCTAAAAACCCCTGTCATTCCAAGGAATACCAGCGGCAGCCATTGCTTTCGGGGTGGCGGTGGAAGTTTCCCGTCAATCAATCGCGTTACGATTGCCAGGGCAACCGTGGCGATCGCAAATCGTAAAAACGCTGCATTTGCAGGAGGTACAGTACCGGCAAGCGCTCTTCCGGCAATAAAGGTCCCGCCCCAGAATAACATCGTTACAACCAACGATAGATAGGTAGTGACTAACATTGCATACCCTAAGAGACGAAAAAACGTAATGGATAGCAGCAGAAGCGTAGCTTTCCTCTGCTGAAAGCAGGCCAAAAGGGGGAGAGCAGGCCTTCAGGGAACGAAAGAAGCACGGATCTCGAAAGAACATGTCTTCAGTGAAGAAAAATCCAGCAGAAGACACAAAAAAAAGGGGTTAAGCCAGATTGACTTAACCCCTTGAGTATGCGTGGTAGCGGGGACAGGATTTGAACCTGTGACCTTCGGGTTATGAGCCCGACGAGCTACCAGACTGCTCCACCCCGCGTTCCAATCCCGCTATATTACTCGATTTAAAATGATTGTCAATCATTGTTTTGCGACACCGTCCCTTTTTCAAGGATCGCCTTGATCTTTTCCCGCACAACTGTAGGAAAAGCGGTCAATTTCCCCTGACGGTTCACACACGCATGACTGGTAAAACCCTTGACCAGGAGTACCGACCGTTCACCTGCGTGTTCGCGGGTAATGGCATAATGAAAGCGGCATGAAACTTTACTGATTTCCACTATTGATGTCGAGATCGTTAAGAGATCGTCATAGGCTGCCGGTGCCTTAAAACGGAGATAGCTCTCAGTTACCGGCAACACACATCCCATCTCTTCGATAGCGCTGTAAGGCATGGCCCAGGCTCGCATCATTTCGGTCCGGCCAATTTCAAAGTAGCGTAAATAGTTGGCATTATAAACGACACCCGCCGCATCGGTATCACCATAAATCACCCGATACTGAACAGTGAACACCGGATCGACCAGACTGACGGCCAATTTACTCATGACGACTCCCCTGCTCGACAAACCGTTGAAAAAAGGTGGCTCCGGACAGCAGGCCCGATTTATTATCCGCCACCGTTTCCTGGACGTTGGCTTCACTGTAAACCCGGTTTGACGGCGAGGCAATTCCTCTGGAATCATACAGAAACATCGGAACAGGCCAGTCTTCGTGAGTACGGCGATGGATAGGTGTATAGTGGTCCATGGTCACCACCAGACGAAAAGGCTCACCCCGCCGCTCCATCTCCTCGACAATCGGCATAACGATTCGCTTATCGAAATCTTCAATGGCTTGAACTTTCTCCTGCACCAGCCCCTGATGACCGGTTTCATCGGGCGCTTCGACATGAACGAGGACAAAGTCGTCGCTTTTCAGCACCTCAAGCGCTGCTTGCGCTTTGCCCTCGTAGTTCGTGTCGATATAGCCGGTGGCTCCAGGCACCTCAATCACTTCAAGACCACTGAGCACCCCCAACCCCTTGAGCAGATCAACGGCTGAAATAAGGCCGCCGCGGATGCCAAACCGCGCATCCAGTGTTTCCATGGCAGGTCGCTTGCCCTCACCCCAGAGCCAGATACAATTGGCTGTCCTCTTACCCTGCCGGGCCCGTTCCTGATTGACAGGATGGGCTGCCAGAATCTCCGGCGCCTTCTTCAGTAAATCACCAAAGGCTTCCACTTGCTGGTACGACTGAAAAAAATCAGCCACATTCTGATCGGAATAGTCGTGGGGGGGAACGGTAGTAAACCCTGAGGGCAAATCGCCTCGATACACCAGCAGGTGACGATAACTGATACCGGGATAGAGGGCCAGCTGACCGGTACCGCATTCAGCCTGCAATGCATTGATCAGCTGTCGACTCTCTTCGGTAGAGATATGGCCGCTACTGTAATCCACCATGATCAGGCGACCGTCGCCGGGATCGTCCACATGTACCAGATTACAGCGAAAAGCGATTTCGTCGGCTGCAATGTCCACCCCCAGGCTCGCAGCCTCTAGCGGAGCACGACCAGTGTAATACAGCTCCGGTTCGTACCCGAGTAGAGAGAGGTTGGCGACATCGCTGCCCGGCGGATAGCCATCGGGCACGGTGCGCACCAGCAGCATCTCGGACTTCGTGGCCAGCCGGTCCATGGTCGGTGTTGCTGCCGCCTCGAGGGGCGTTCTGTTACCCAGGGAGGGAATAGCAACATCGCCCATTCCATCTCCGATAAGAAGAATATATTTCATAGGATCAGCATATTAAATTAAGAAGAGCTTACTCTTCCTCAAGAATCCGGATCTTTACCACCGGCGCGGTCACACAGGCCAGCTGGCCGATCTCGGCCAGTGCCGCGCTCACTGCCGACTCCTTGGCACTATGCGTGACAACAACCAGCGGGACGGCACCGGATTTTTTGCGTCCCTTCTGAATGACCGACTCGATACTGATCTCATACTTACTGAGAATACCGGCGATGCTAGCCAGCACGCCCGGCTGATCCAACACGGTAACCCGGAAATAATACGGCCCGTACAACTCCTCCATGGGCGTGATCCGTCGCGCATGCATCTGATCGGGAAGATAGGAGAGGGCCGGAACCCTGCCCACCGATCCACTGTGAATATTTCGGGCGATGTCGACCACATCGGCGGCCACGGCACTACCGGTAGGGACCATGCCGGCGCCAAGTCCGTACAGCAAAATATTACCTACCATGTCGCCATGAAAATGGATGGCATTGTAGGCGCCGTTGATCGAGGCCAGCAGATGGCCCTGCGGTACCATAGTGGGATGAACCCGGGCCTCGACGTGGTCGCCGTGATTGCGACTGATTGCCAAGAGCTTGATACGACAACCGAATTCACGGGCCATTTCAATGTCCATGGGTTCGATCTGCGAGATCCCCTCGGTGGCTATCTCCTTGTGGGTGACCGGCATACCGTAGGCCATGGCCATGAGAATAGCCAACTTGTGCGCCGTATCGATGCCTTCAACGTCGTACGTAGGGTCAGCCTCGGCAAAACCAAGCTTCTGCGCATCTTTGAGCACTTCATTAAAAGCGATGCCCTCATCGGTCATCCGGGTGAGGATATAGTTGGCGGTGCCGTTCATGATCCCCATGATCGAAAGGATTTTATTGGCGACCAGCCCTTCCTTCAACGCCTTGATCACCGGAATGCCGCCGCCGACGCTGGCCTCGAACCCGACTTCTACTCCCTGACTGGCCGCTGCGGCAAAAATATCGCGCCCTTCCTGGCTCAGCAGCGCCTTATTGGCGGTGACCACATGCTTACCGGCAGCAATGGCCTGCATTACAAAAGTCTTGGCGGGTTCAATACCGCCGATCAGCTCGACGATAATATCGATATCCGGATTGGCTATCAACTCCGCGGCATCCTTTGTCAGCAGGACCTCGCCAAATTGTTCCGGCAGCTCGGTGATACGGATGTCGGCTACCCCCACAAGTCGGATTGTCATACCCGTGCGTTTAACCAGTCGCTCCCGCTGCGCCAGCAGCACTTCCGCCAGCCCCTTGCCCACCGTACCAAAACCAATCATTCCGACCTTGATTTCTTTCATGCCTGTCATCACCCGAAAAAATTGAAAGAGATAATTATATGGGCCGTTTTCTACCCTCTTTCCTGCTGCTTGTCAAAAAGTATGCAACGGGAGACGCACCGCTCCACCCAGTCTCCTCAAGGCTGGGACGCGCCACAAAAGCAACAATCACATCTTGTATTATTGCACTTCCCCTCAGTATCACTTCCCTTGATCCAAACCATCATTTTTCATGGCACATTCAGGCAAGGTACTGTATATTCATCGCCTTGATGAGAGGTCATTCATTTTTCGACCCATTTTTTTGTTAATCATATAGAGATGTTACCCAATCATTCTTTGAAACAGACATGGAGGAACCCGGCATGAATATCCTTACTTTCGGTCCGAATGGCAGCGGCAAAGGCACCCAAGGCGCTATCATCAAAGAAAAATATGGCATCGACCACATCGAATCAGGCGCCATTTTCCGCGAGCACATCAAAGGCGGCACCGAGCTGGGCAAAAAAGCCAAAGCCTATATCGACCGCGGCGACCTGGTTCCTGATGACATCACCATTCCAATGGTGCTTGAGACCTTAGGCAAATCGAAAGAAAAAGGCTGGTTGCTCGATGGTTTCCCCCGCTCTCTTGCCCAGGCCGAAGCCTTGGACAAAGCCCTGAAAGATGCGGACATGAAACTGGACTGTGTGGTTGAGATCGTTCTTGATCGCGAGATCGCCAAGGAGCGAATCATGGGTCGACGCCTGTGCGCCAACGACAACAACCACCCCAACCACATCGCCTTTGAAGCCATCAAGCCGGTGGAGAAAGACGGCAAACTGGTTTGCCGCGTCTGCGGCGGCGAGCTTTCCGCCCGTGCTGACGATCAGGATGAAGACGCAATCAACAAGCGCCATAACATCTACTATGACAATCAAACCGGCACCACTGCCGCGGTCAACTATTTCAAGCAACTGCCGGGCGCCCTGGTTATTTCCGTTGACGGCTCCTTGGCTATCAAGGAAGTTTCCGCGCTGATCATGAAGCAACTGCCGTAATCGTTTCCGTTTCGCATTGCGCTTTACAAACGTTTCCGTGCCCGAGGGTGCGGAAACGTTTTTTTATTTGACTCCCCTTGGTTTTCTTATATGGTTGCGGGCATGAAAACACTTATCTCGGCCAATCTGGTCCATTCCATTAAAGCTAAAGAGGCCTTTGTCAAAGAGGCCATGGATGATATTATTCGCGTGACCGAGTGGATGCGGGAGGTCTTCGAGAATGGCGGCAAGCTGCTCATTTTCGGCAACGGCGGCAGTGCTGCCGACGCTCAGCATCTGGCAGCCGAATTCGTCAATCGTTTTCTCATTAACCGGCGTCCTCTGCCCGCTCTTGCATTAACCACCGACAGTTCGGTTCTTACAGCAATTGCCAACGATTTCTCCTATGACATGATCTTTGCCAAGCAGATCCAGGCCCTTGGCAAACCGGAAGATCTGGCTCTGGGCATTTCGACCTCCGGCACCTCGCTCAACGTGGTCAAAGCCATGCAGGCTGCACGTGACATCGGCATGAGAACCGTGGCCTTGACCGGGGGCACCGCGCGACCCGGAGGCGACTTGGCCGTCACCTGCGATTTGGTGCTCAATGTGCCGTCAGATGCCACCCCGCATATCCAGGAAACGCATCTGTGGGTAGAGCATGTGCTCTGTGAAATCGTCGAGCAGCAGATGTTCGGCACTCCCTGATTCGCGGGGACCACCTCTTTTTTTTATCCGAACCTCTCAGCATAGACACAATGGCCTCTTACCCTGTTCCCCCTCTTGATTTCAGCGGACTGAACACCTACTCCGTGTACGGACGACACTCCAAGGTGAGCGTCGACGACTTTGCAGCCCCCATGCAGCCGGGCATGACCGTGCGGCAACTCCTGGCCGCCCTGCCCTCGCAGCTGGCCGGCGTTGACTTCCCGGACCTGGTCGACAGAATCGCTGAAGCCCATAGGCAGCAGCGACCGGTTATCCTTGGCATGGGTGCCCATGTCATCAAGGTCGGCCTTAATCCGATACTGATCGATCTCATGCAGCGAGGGATCATCACGGCCCTGGCCTTGAACGGTGCCGGCATTATCCATGACAGCGAAATCGCCATGGTGGGACGCACCTCAGAGGAAGTGGCTGATGTCCTCGGCGCCGGAGCCTTTGGAGCAGCCCGGGAAACCGGCGAAAACCTCAACAACGCTATCATAGCGGGAGCCGCCAAAGGAATCGGAATCGGCCAGGCCGTGGGCGAGATGCTGCTCAACGAAGGATTTCCCCACAACGACAAGAGTCTGTTGGCCATGGCCTGCAAACTGCAGATACCAGTGACCGTCCATGTAGCCATGGGCACGGATATCATCCATATCCATCCCAATGTAGAGGGCAGCGCCATCGGCAAGGCCGGACACCATGATTTCCGCGTCTTCTGCCGCCTGGTCAGCGAACTTGAGGGCGGCGTATACCTCAATGTCGGCTCGGCCGTACTGTTGCCCGAGGTTTTCCTCAAGGCCCTGACCGTGGCACGCAATCTCGGCCACCAGGTTAAGCAGGTCACCACTGCCAACTTCGATTTTATCCGCCATTACCGGCCTGCGACCAACGTGGTCCACCGCCCAACCCTGGAAGGCGGCAAAGGATTCAATTTCACCGGCCACCACGAGTTGATGCTGCCGCTCCTCGCGGCTGCCGTCATCGATGAAATTGACAAATAACCCTTGAAACAGTATATGGCGGCTACCATGGATATAAAGATCCTCCGCCGCCATCACATTGGAACCGGTGTATGAGAACATTGCTACGTATAGGGACGCGTGCCAGCCTGCTGGCCGTGACTCAATCGACCTGGGTCAAAACCCAGATTGAAAAAGCCCACCCTCAGGTACGGGTTGAATTGGTCAAAATCACCACCAAAGGCGACCGGATTCTTGACGTACCGCTGGCAAAGGTCGGCGGCAAAGGCCTTTTTGTCAAGGAAATCGAGGATGCTCTTCTGGCCGGGGACGTTGACCTCGCTGTCCACTCAATGAAGGATGTGCCCACCGAGCTGCCGGAGGGCCTGCATATCGGCATTATTCCTGTTCGTGAAACCGCGCAGGATGCATTCCTCTCGGTCAAGTACTCGTCCCTGGACGCACTACCGTTGGCTGCGACCATCGGCACCTCCAGCCTGCGGCGCAAATCCCAGTTGGCCGCCTTGCGACCGGATCTGCATATCGTTGATCTACGCGGCAATATCGACACCCGCCTGCGCAAACTCGACGAGGGCATATACGATGCCATTATTCTAGCAGGTGCAGGACTCAACCGCCTGAAACTGAACGAGCGGATAACCACCCTGCTCGATCCGGAACAGATGCTGCCGGCTATCAGCCAGGGCTCCCTTGGCATTGAACTGCGCAAAGACGACAAAGAGCTGTTGGCGGGACTAGCCTTTCTCCACGACCCGCATACCGCCGTTACCGTTGCAGCGGAACGTGCCTTTCTGCTCCGTCTGGAAGGTGGCTGCCAGGTTCCCATCGGCGCCCATGCAACGCTGTCAGGTTCCCAGGTAACCCTGACCGGCTTGATCGCCAGTGTTGACGGCCGCCAGCTTATTAAAGATACAATTACAGGTTCAACCGAGCAGGCCGCTATACTCGGCACCTCGCTGGCGGAAACACTGCTGGCTCGAGGCGGTAAAGCCCTCCTCGACGCAGTCTATTCCGAAAATGCTTCAGATAATGAATAAACTCATCTTCCCATATTCTTCCCAGACGACAAACCAGTGACAACACGCATCTCTACCCCGCAACCTTCCTATGGCAAAGTCTATCTCGTCGGAGCCGGTCCCGGTGATCCGGGCCTGATCACTTTGCGAGGCAAATACCTCCTGGAACACGCCGAAGTGGTCGTTTACGACTACCTGGCCAACACCAAATTGCTCAGCTATGTACCGCAAACCGCTCAATTCATCTATGCGGGAAAAAAAGGTGGCGGTCTGCATGCCTTTACCCAGGACGGAATCAACAAACTTCTGGTTGAGCATGCCAAAAAGGGCAAAATGGTGGTGCGCCTGAAAGGTGGTGATCCCTTTATTTTCGGTAGAGGTGCGGAAGAAATCGAGGAACTGGTATCCGAAGGGATCGATTTTGAGGTTGTACCCGGTGTAACCTCGGCTACCGCTGCAGCCACGTATGCGGGCATCCCTATTACACACCGCGAATACACGGCTTCCGTGGCTTTTGTCACTGGCCATGAAGATCCGACTAAAAAGTCCTCCAACATTTCCTGGGAAAAACTGGCCACCGGTGTCGGCACCATTGTTATCTACATGGGCATCAAGACCCTGCCCGCCATCACCAAAAAGCTGATCGACTTCGGACGCTCCCCGGACACCCCGGTGGCAGTAGTCCGCTGGGCATCGACACCGCAACAGCGTTCGGTTGTCGGCACACTGGCAACCATCTGCGAGGTGGTACAGCTGGCAGACATCAAACCGCCGGCTCTGGTAATCGTCGGCGAAGTTGTTACGTTACGCAACACCATCGACTGGTTTGAGAAAAGACCTCTGTTTGGCAAACGCATGGTAGTGACCCGTACCCGGGAACAGGCCAGTGATTTGGTGGCCAAACTGGAGGAAAACGGTGCGGAATGTCTCGAATATTCCACTATCCATATCGAACCAGTTGCAGATTACTCGATTTGTGACGAGGCCACACGGCGAATAGCCGATTACCAGTGGATCTTGTTTACCAGCCTCAATGCCGTTACCTTTTTCTTTCAACGACTCAACCAGATGGGCAGCGACAGCCGTCATATCGCCGGGCCGAAAATCGCCGCTGTAGGCAAAGCGACCGCTGAAGAACTCAAAAAATACGGCATCCGTGCTGACCTGATTCCCGAAAAATTCACAGGAGAAGGGTTAGCCGAGGCTTTGGTCCGTACACAGGTGGACGGTAGCCGCATTCTCCTTCCCCGCGCATTGCGAGCGAGTGAAATCTTACCGGAAGTACTGACTGATGCCGGAGCGAAGGTCACCATCGCCCCGGTCTACCAGAACACCCCGCCCCAGGGCAGGAAGGATGAACTACGCGAACAGTTGCTCGACGGTTCCATTGATCTGATCACTTTTACCAGTTCCTCCACGGTCACCAATTTTCTGGCCATGATCGGAGCCGCCAGTGATGATGAATTGCATCGGCTCCTGGACAAGGTGCGGATTGCCGCCATCGGTCCCGTTACTGCCGCAACCATAAAAGAGCACGGTCTCCATGTGGACATCCAACCCCAACGCTATACCATCAACGACATGGTCCAGGCAATTGTTGCCTATTACCGGGATAAGGCTTCACCGCAGGTCGCCTGATCCGCTGCGGTGCAAAATCCATTTACCGTCGAGATCCTCCCGGCAACCGGTTTCTGGCTCCGATGAGGATTCCCGGCAACAGGGTGACCAGGCCATTCGATGTGGAACGTGCAACGCTGTTATCACCCACCGGAGCGAGGCACTGCGGGTCAACAACCGCCATGAACATGCCTTTTTCAACCCGGCGGGCATTGCCTTTGAACTACGCTGTTTCCGTCGAGCACCTGGCGTTTCACCCTATGGGGCGCCCTCAATGGAATTTACCTGGTTCCCAGGCCATTCCTGGCAAATCGTGCTATGCACAACATGCGCCATCCACCTGGGATGGCTATTCGCTAACAGCCGAGCCTTTTTAGGACTGATCGCTTCTCGTTTAGCATAATCCTTCCCCCCTCTCCCCGCCTCTCCCGCTCCGCCAGCCCCACCACAGCTCCCCCAAAGGGGGGCTTAACATCTATTGAAATATCAGAGATATATCATCAAGGAATTGGCCAGCCACTGTCCAGTTTTTTGTATTGTCTTTCACGGGTCCAGGTTGTACAGTATGCATATAGGAAATTTAATTCTTCTGACGCAGTTACAGTTATGTCAAAGCCATCGCGTACCCTCATTTACCCGGCAGTTTTGGCGCTGATGTTTATCGGTGCAAACGCACGCGCTGCAGAGCAGTCGGCATCGACTGTCGGCACGATATGGGATGGTACGGTCAACAGCCTGCTGGCCACAGGAATGTACGGATTGGATGATCAAAACTCACCTGGATTGACAATTCAGTTGCAGCATTCCGACAATCTGTATCATGACATAACCCCGGATGCATCGCAACTCAGCGGGCAGGCCATCACGTTTTCCTATGAAGGATCTTCTGGCTTGCTCGGATTTTCGGCGGGTTACATTCTTACGAGCCAGCAGAATAATCAGGAACCGGGAACGGTCTTTCTGGGTGTTGATCCCAGTCCCATGAAAACATTTGATCCGGGACGTTTCTGGTACATGGCGTTTGATCTTTCCCGTTCCTATCAGGTTGATGAGAATATCTCGTTCCAGCTGGGCAACAGAACCATGTTACTAAAAAACCCGTTTGACACCAAGACAGGGCATATTTTTTCCGTACTCTTCAACATGCCGATTTCCTATAAAGATTATTTTACAATTACCCCGGAACTCCAATGGTCCCGCCCGCTCTCCCCTGCTCACGCAAGCGACAGTTCCGGATATTCCGGCGACCTGGGGGAAAAATCGCCTCAAGATGTATTTTATGGCGGAGTTTCCATACACTTCTCGTACTGATCGTGACCACCAGGCTACGATTCCTTTGTGTTTTTCCATTCTTCAAATTATCTTTTCTTACCAAGCGAACCCCGGATGCTGGATCGTATGGTCCTGTCCTGACAGTCACCACCGATACCCTGCCATTTTCTTAACCCTTATTTGTCACTACCAGAGAAAGGAGCGCCTGACGTGAACATAGTACCTCTGCTCAAGAAACCCACTGTATTGAACCCGACGGCTTTAAAAAACAGCCTTTCATCAATCTCGCTTCTTGTCATATTTTTCTGTACCCTCTTTTTTTTCTCCACGCCATTTACAGCAACTGCGAAAACTCGAGGGACGGACAAACATCAAGTGATTTTCCTTCCTTTTGAAATACAAATCCCTGGTTCCTACAACTATCTGCGCAATAGTCTTGCCAGCATGCTCGCCAGCCGACTTGCCTCCCGCGCCGATATCGCTGCAACCGCCCAGGGAATCCCCTCGGAAAAAATGGCCCGGGCACTGCAATCCGGCGATTTTGCTCTTTTCAGTCAACAACTTCGCCAATCCGGTGCCGACTATTTAATTATGGGGTCGCTCACCCCGAAAGGGCAAAATTTTGAACTCACCAGCTATGTGTTTTCCAACAACTCGGGACAAACTCCCAAAAAATTCGAGCAATCGTTGAACGTCGTGGAAAACGCCATGGCCGCCATCGACAATATGGCCTGGGATATAAGCGGTGCTGTTTTCGGCAAACCGCGCCCTGAGACGGCCGCCTCTGATCGCGTACAAACTTCGGGCGTTGTCGCTTTTCAAACAGCGCATCCGGAACGCGCCTACCGGGAAGGCCTCTTTTCCGGTGCTGTGTCGGGACTGGAAGCCGGCGGACAGTTTGAACTTGCCGCCAGTTATCGGAGCAAAAGCATTCCGGCTGATTTGATGGATATCAACACCGGCGATCTGGATGGCGACGGCACCGACGAAATCATCTTATTGACAAACTCCTCGCTGCTGCTCTATCGCCAGGAAGAAGGACAATTCCGGCAGATAGCAGCCCTTCCTTTGCCGTCCTACCTTCGGTATCTCTCGGTGACCGTGGGAGATCTCAACAACAACGGGTATCAGGAAATTTATGTCAGTGGCAGCAACGACGACCGGCCCGATTCTTCCGGGTTTGAATGGAATGGTAAACAATTTCTCTCCCTCTTCCAGCATGTTGGCTATTACCTGCGGACATTGCACATTCCGAATGAGCCACCGATGCTGATCGGCCAGAAACCACGGATCGACCAAATAGCCGGGGGAGCTCTCTATCAGATGAGCCTGGATCGCCAACATGGAGTGAAAGCGGTGAAACAGCTCAACCTGCCCAAGGATATCAACGTGTTCGACTTTGCCCTGGCCGACATCACTGGTGACGGTTCACTGGAGACCCTTGCCATCAATAACAGCAACCGGCTGCAGGTCTTTGATACTGCCGGCACCCTGCTGTGGACAAGCAGTGAAATGTATGGCGCCAGCAATAATTTCTTTGGCACGCTCACCAGTACGGCCAATGCCGTCGATAACGATAAAATACCCGGCGAGGCTAAAGAATCGGTCTATCTTAAAACACGGATAGTGATTGACGACCTTGATTTCGATGGCGTCAATGATGTACTTATCGGCAGAAATCGTCTGGAGACCGTCCGCTTCATGCCTAATCTGCGATATTTTGACGGCAGCAGCCTCTCTGCCCTTACATGGCAGAATGACACGTTGAAGCCGCTGTGGGAAACCAAAAAAATCCCCGGATACATCACCAATTATCAGGTTTCGCGCCAAGAGCGAACAGGCAATCAGTACCAGATAGTTTTTGCCGAGGTTGAAAACAGCTACCCCTTTGTTTTCTGGCGTACAGCCTCCACGGTTCTCAACAGCTATACCCTGCAGGTAAATGCACCGGTTAAATAATTTACACTGCCACCACGCAATGCCCTGCCTGCAAGGCACGGCAAAGCACTGTGGGAACTGAAGGAAAACCGACTGGATATACCTGCCGAAAATTGCAGCGCAACCCAGATGTAAACAAAGCTCAAGTACTCTCAGGTGTTACAGAAGTTTGCACTTCCGCAAGCCGTCGATCCGCCGCTAAGGACAGATCGACGGCTTGCTTTTTATTGCAGGCATAGCAACGCCTCCGGGCGAAAGTAAAAAAAATTTTACTCCAGTAAAAAAAACTTGACGGCACGGCGAACTCACTATATTCTGAAGCCATCCAAGATAAGGTTTACAAGCTTTCCTGAAGTCCAAGGAATGTACAAACAACACCTGATAAAAAGGAGAGGAAAAATGAAAAAAATACTTGTTACAGGCGCTGCCCTGTTGCTGGCCGGTAGCTTTGCCGCCCCGGTTTCAGCTGCGACCGATGAGCCCGGCGTAACCATCAGCGGAAACGCCCGTGCCCGTGCCATTTACAAGAGTGATTATCAATATGGTAATGATGTTACCAAAGACGATGATTTCTCCATGGATTCCCGTGTTCGCTTTGACATCAAAGGGGTTGCTGCTGGCGGAGCCTATGCCATCGGCCGTATCCGTCTTTCTGACAGCAAATATGATGGTGACACCAGCTACACTGACGCAAACAATCTCTGGGCAGACAAAGCCTATATCGGCATTCCCTTCACCGATGAATTCACGGTAGAAACCGGTAAATATCGGGTTACCTACGGTAACGGTTTTCTCTATGACGATATTGGCCTTTCCGGTATTCGCGGTATCTACAAAACTGCTGACATCACGGTTATTCCCTTTTTCGAGATCATGTCCGAAGGCCAGGTTCAACCAGCTCTGACTCAAGACAGACTCGATGACAATGATACCTATCGTTACGGTGCCAATGTTGAAGGAAATATCAACCCCGACTGGAAAGTCGGCTTGATGGTCGCTGGCCAGACCGATTACCGTAAAGATGTTATTTTTGAAGAAGAAGGTATCTTTGGAACCCTGTACACCAAGGGTAAATTCGATGCCATTGGTATCGAGGCTGAGCTTTCTTATCAAGAAGACGATCTGACCTATAACGAAGATGACGGTTTCGGTGGTTATGTACGTCCCAGCTACACCATGGATGCACTGACCGTTTCCTTGGATCTGGGTTTCACCGTCGACGGCCTTGTGGTTGATCCCTTCTACGGCTTTGTCATGATCGGTGGTGAGCATCCTGTTCAGAATCTGTACATCGGCGACTACGGTGACTGGTTCTGGGTTGCCCCCAGCGTGACCTATCAAGTTAGCGAAGCTCTCAGCCTGACCGGTAACCTTGTTTATGCCACCATCGATAGCGAATCTGGCAATACCGGAAAAGCATCCATTGATGACGCATGGGAGTTGTCCGGTAACCTCAAGTATACCATTAGCAAAGGTGCGGACTTCTACTGGTACGTAGGCTACCTGGCACCTTCCTTTGATGACCCCACCTATGACGATGATGCAGCTATCGGTTCCTACGCAAAATTTGAGATCAAGTTCTAATTTTGCCTAAGCGTTTCATCAAACAGTAGTACAAAAGGCGGGTTCTTTTCAGAACCCGCCTTTTTTTATGGCCTTTTTCCCTGGCCTACGTCTTTCTCACGAATGAATGAATTTACTCCACCCGAGGCAGCACGACCGTTGCCTTCATCCCGCCGTCACTTCTGTTGCGCAGGGTGAGACTGCCGCCATGATCTTCCACAATCCGCTTGACGAGCGTCAGCCCCATGCCCGTGCCGATCATTTTCGTGGTATAAAACGGATCGGTGGCATGACTGAGATTTGTCGCACCGATACCCTTGCCTGTATCACGGATGATAATTCGCACCTGGGTTTCTTCCAATTGCACCTCTACAGACAGTTCCCCCCCCTGGGGCAGAGCTTCGACACTATTGCGAATCAGATGCACAAAGGCCTGTTGCATCAATCGGGGATCGACATCGATGACCGGATCGGTTTCCGGAAACAACAGCATCTGTTTGATACCCTGTTCCTGCAAGGCGTTGAAATGCAGCAGTATCGACTTGCGGATCAGTTCAAACAGATGCATTTTTTCGCAAACCGGCTTGACCTGCTCAACGAAATTAAAAAGATCCTCCAAAGTCTTCTCGATTTTTTCCGCCTCACTGGTCATCATGGTGAAAAACTGTAGCCACTCCTTATTATCGGTTTTTCGAGCCAGCAACCGGGCCGTGCCGCCAATGGCCGTTATCGGGTTCCTGATGGTATGGGCCAGTTGAGCGGCCATATGGCCGATGGCCGAATACCGTTCGGCTTCAATGAGCAAATCTTTATTCTTTTCCAACTCGTTGGTCACCGCTTCAAGTTCACTTATTTTCCGCTGCATGGCCGTATACAGATGACAATGCTCAATGGCCAGACTGGCTTGACTGGCAAAACTTTCCAGCGCACGAATGCGTTCGTCGGTGATGGGGCTGCGATTGACGAAGTGGTCAGCAATAATGACGCCCAACGAACGGCTGGGCGAGTAGAGCGGGACAACCACAAAGGTATCTTCCTGCAATAATCCCAACAACTCGAGTGGAACCGGAAATTCACACCGGCCATTGACCACCTTAATAGACTGGCGGCTTCGAACCGCGCGGATGAGCAGGTGTTCCGTATCAGCACTCTCTACTTTCAAGGCGCGAACGATACGATTGACCTCGGAATCGATTCCGGTTTCATTTTGCTGTATGCGTCTGATAAGATCGTGAAATCCCAAGGCCTGATTGCGCATATCCTGCCAGATCCGACCACCGTCTTCACGGTTACCCGGTCCGATGGCCAAGCGCCCTTCCAGCGTCGTACCGGATTCGTCGAACAGAGCCAGAAAAGCACGATTGAACTGCAAACCTTCTTCGGCGGTGATCCCAACCAGGATGGCGTGAAGAATCTCATCAAGTTCGATCATACTTAAATAGACGGTATTCATCTTCACCGCCAGTTCATGCGCGAGCTGGATGCGGAAGGTGGCCTGTTCAATCTGCCGCTGATATTGTCGGTTCCTAATTGTCAATCGACGCTTTTCCAGAACCTTGCGCAAGGTTGTCAACAGGTCGGCAAAATGAACGGGTTTGGCAAGATAATCATCAGCACCATACCGCAGGCAAGCCAGGGCTGTCTGCAGATCGGTCACAGCGGTCAGCATGATGACCGCCAGATCCGGGGTGTTCTGTTTTATTTCCGGCAGCAGCTTGGTGCCGTCTGCATCGGGAAGCCCGATATCCAGCAGCACCAGCGCCACGTTTTCCTCTGCGAGATGACGACGTAATTCGTCGGCAGACCCGGCGGTTATCACAGGAAACCCCTGTTGCTGCAAAAATTCCTGTAACAACCCGACAATATCGGGGTAATCGTCGACGATCACAATCACCTCATCCCCCTCCAGCAATTCTTTCTGGCTAATGGACAAGACGGGCGGTGGAACCTGTTGTTCAATCATAGCAGATGCGCCTGGTATCGTTTATCGAATGGGGAGGAGAAGCTTGCTGTGCTTGTTCTACTTGGCAAAAAAACTTGTGTCAAGCAGCAGGGCAGAGCGATTCTCGGATTGCCTCATCGCCCCAGCCATGGTATGGACTTTCAAACCTCACGCCATCACCTCTTTATGTCGAATCAACACCATTCAACAGCAACACACCCCGCGGAAGTAAGCGACAACGAACTCCTGGGAGTCATCGCCGACTTTCTGGACATGGGCCATGTCGAGAATATCGTTGCCCTGTTCCGCCAGGATTCCCGCTACTATTCCTGGACAGGACGCCTGCTCACCGACCAGCGGTTCGCGGTACGGCTCGGCGTTTCCGTTCTCTTCGAGCATCTCAAGGCGCTGTGCCCGGAACAACTCCCCTTGGCTATCCCTTCGCTTAGTGAACAGCTCAGTCATCCCGTTGACTGGGTTCGAGGTGAAGCGGCCAGCGTTCTCGGTATCATAGCGACAGAGGAGGCCTTGGCACCACTGCGTTCACTATTGAACGATTCATCACCGCAGGTGATTGAAATTGTCCACGATATCCTTGAAATTGATATCAATGGATAGCATTTTCGGACCGGACGGCATACTGGCACGGCACCTTGAAGGATATGAATCCAGGCCCGGGCAATCTGCAATGGCCAAGGCAGTGGCTGACCTGCTTAGCGAAGGAGACGGTGAAGACCATCCCGATCAGGCATCCTGTCTGGTTATCGAGGCGGAAACGGGGCTGGGAAAAACGCTTGCCTATCTCATTCCGGCTGTGTTGAGCGGCAAAAAAGTGGTGGTTTCCACCAATACCCGGAATCTGCAGGATCAGATCCTGCAGCGGGAAATCCCTCTGATCCAGCACTATATCGATCCCGATCTCAAAGCCCTTTGCGTCAAGGGCCGGCAGAATTATCTCTGCCTCTACCGCTGGCGGCAGCTGCAAGCTGGTCGACAAAACGATCTTATTACCGACGACTCCGCTATTGCCCTCAATGAATGGATTGGAAAAACCAGACATGGCGAACGGTCCGAACTGAACTGGATGGCTGCCTCCTCATCATTGTGGCAAAAAATTTGCTGTCTTTCTCATTTCTGCCTGGGGAACGCCTGTCCCGAAGCCACAGCCTGTTTTCTCAACCGCCTGCGCAAAGATGCTGCTGCCAGCCGCCTGCTCATTGTCAATCACCACCTTTTATTTTCCGATCTGGCTGTACGGAGGACCGGGTATGGGGAGGTGTTGCCACGATACGAAACCGTTATTTTCGACGAGGCCCACCACGTAGAAAATGTAGCCACCACCTTTTTTGGTTTTACCTTTTCTAAATATCAAATCATCGATCTCGCCGGAGATATCGAACGCAGCGCCGTCGACGACCTTACCGCCAAAAATCGAAAGGCTGTGGTTGCCGATGCACACCGGCTGGTCGGCACCATCGAACGATTTTCCGCCGTGTTTCCTGGGACAAAAGGCCGCTTTCTCCTTCAGCAATTCATGCAGAACGAGCCGAAAGTCATGGCGATACGAGACGACCTGATCGTCGCATTGGAGCATCTTGCCAAGACACTTGACGCCCTTGTCGTACCAGAAGGCCCCTGGCAGCAATATGCCGACCGCGCCCTGGATATGGCATCGCGCCTGACCCTCATCTCGGCGGAACAATATGATGACCTGGCGGAGGAAGAGGTTCGATACACCTATTGGTACGAACGGACCGATCGCAACCTGACCCTCTTCGCCACCCCGGTGGATGTGGCCGCTGAATTGCAATCGACCCTGTTCACCATGGCTTCCCATTGTGTTTTCACCTCAGCGACCCTGACCACAGGGGGGAAGTTCACCTATTTTCTCGAACGGCTTGGCCTCCCAACGGACACCCCTACCCTCTCGCTTGCATCACCCTTCGATTACCGTCAACAAACCCTGCTCTATGTGCCCGCCTCCACGTTTCCCGAACCGAACGGAACCGGATATCAAGAAGCACTGCATGCCTGTATGGAAACGCTGATCACCCATGCGGGCGGCCGAACCCTGGCACTCTTCACCTCGTTTCAAGCCATGGACCTTGCCTACCACAACCTTCGCGACCGGCTTGAATTTCCCCTCATGGTGCAGGGTGAAGCACCCCGACGCACCCTGCTGCGTCGATTCAGCGAGGACAAAGACTCGGTACTTTTTGCTGTGGCCAGTTTCTGGGAAGGTGTCGACATCCCCGGCGAGGCACTGAGCCTGGTTATTATCGATAAATTACCGTTTGAAGTCCCAAGCGACCCTGTTATCATGGCGCGCATTAACCGGATCAAAGCTAAGGGCGGCAATCCATTCGCTCACTTTCAGGTGCCGCGGGCCATCCTCACCCTGCGTCAGGGTGCAGGACGACTCATGCGGACAGCCCGAGACCGTGGAGTAATTGCCATACTCGATACCCGTCTGTTTACCAAAGGATACGGACGTCAATTTCTCAAAAGCCTCCCCCCCAGCCCCGTCACCCGGGAACTGGATGAAGTGGCGGCTTTCTTTCAACACAGCACTCCCCTGTAGGTTGTTGAGGTGGTCAAGCTGCCGTCTTGTTCAGCAAAACAGGGCCGAAACAAAGCGATAAAAGCGAGTGTCATCTCGTACTGTGCAAAAAACAACAGCCGAAACACCTATAGACTATCCCCTGAGCGGGTACACAAAACCAATGAAAACGACTGATCTTGCACCCCACACAGAGTTACGCAACGTAATCGCATCCGTCAGCTTCCGCGTTGAAACAGCCATGCGTTCCGATTTGGAAACGGCCCTTGCCGGGAGCGACCCCCTGCTGATCGAAGTGCTGCAGTACACGCTGTTCAACGGCGGTAAACGAATCCGCCCGCTGCTTACCGTGTTGTGTTCGCGATGCTGCGGCAGGGACGATGACCTGCTGTATCTCCTGGCTGCGGCGTTTGAATATCTGCATGTAGCCACTCTGGTGCATGATGATGTTATCGACCATGCGCAACAGCGACGCGGTAAGGCCACCGTGTCCGCCCGTTACGGTACCGCAGCAGCCATTCTCGCAGGAGACTGGCTGCATGCACGGAGCATGCATCTTATCGGCAGACTGGCCGGTGCCAAAGGTCTGGAAATTTTCTGCCAGGCTACGGCGTCCATGGTCAATGGTGAATTCGAGCAATTACGCTATAGCGGCGACATCACCACCAAGGAACACAACTATTTCGATGTCATCCGACAAAAGACCGGTAACCTCATTGCCTCCACCTGTGCCATAGGAGCACTATTCGCCGGAGCGGATACCACACAGCAAAACGCTTTGGCAACCTACGGTGACAACATCGGCGCCGCCTTTCAAGTGATTGACGACCTGTTGGATTTTCAAGGCGATACCAGCAACACCGGTAAACAAACGGGAAATGATTTCGTTGAGGGGAAAATTACTTTACCTTTGCTGCACGCTCTCAAGCAGGCCAATGACGATGAACGGCAAACCATGACGAACCTGATTCAGGGTGATCGTACCAGCCCTGAGGCCTATGCCCGTCTGCATGCACTGATCGAACGCCTCGACGGATTCGTCTCCAGCGCCCGCTCAGCCCGGCAACTGATCGACAAGGCCGTTGCGGCCCTGGCCATCTTTTCATCCACAAGAAACGAACTGGAAAACAGTGCCCTGCTTAAGGAATTGGCCGCTTTTATCCTCGTGCGAAAGCAATAATACGCATCCGCTTCCGTGTCGTTCCCCCATCCCTGTAAATCTGCCGGCATCGCGACCCTGCTGTGCCTGCTGTTCGTCCTCCTTCTCTTTGGTTGCCGTTCTTCCGAACCACAGAAACAAAAAAAGACCGCCAAAACGTCGTCGCCCGCGCTGACCACGCCGGAATCGCCGCCTAAGACATCCATCAACATCGAACCCGTCCTGGTGTTTGAGGAACCTGGGTTGCCATCACCTGAAGAGGCGACCGTGCCGCTGGTCAAACCAATCCAACAGGCCCCAAAGCAACCCGGCGCATCTCACACAAAATTGCCCCGTATAGCCATCATCATCGATGACATGGGGTACCATCAACAGATCGGCCGCCAGTTGCTGCAAATCGATCTGAATGTATCTTATTCTTTTCTGCCGAACGCACCGTATACAGTGGAATTGGCAGAGACCGCCCATCAAGCGGGACGAGATATTCTCGTCCACCTGCCGATGGAACCCAAAGACCCAGCTTTCCACGCTGGTGCAGGAGCGTTATCGCTGCAGGATACAGCAGAGATTATGAGAGAGAAAATGAGCAACATGCTGGCAGCAGTGCCCTATGCCATAGGGGCCAACAATCACATGGGATCACGCTTTACCGAGGATCCCAAGGCAATGCGAGTGGTGCTTGGCAGCCTGAAGAATCGATCTTTTTTCTTCATTGATTCCTTCACGACCGCCGCATCCAGCGGGCTTACAACCGCCCGGCAACTCGGTGTACCGGCAGCCAGACGGCAGATATTTCTCGATAATATCAGGGAGCCTTCAGCAATCTTCCGGCAAATGGAACAACTTATTGCGGTGGCGAAAAAGCAGGGATGGGCCCTAGGTATCGGCCATCCGAATACAGAAACGCTTACGGCCCTGACCCGATACCGCGATCAGGGGTTCACTGGAGTCGAAATGGTCGGCGTACATCGACTTGTCAAATAGGTTAACGGGAAAAGAGAACAGAGTACTGCCAGGAAACACCCGTTGAACCACTCCCTGTTGACGTCTTAGCGCAACATTAAACGTCTATATCCGGAACGAGAAAGCTGATATGCTCTTCTTCCCCTTCCATTTCCTCTACCGATACAGCCCCGTGCTGTTGCAGCCAGGCAACCACCTCCACCACCAAATGCTCCGGTGCCGAAGCACCAGCGCTGACCCCCACCCGATCAACGCCTGCAAACCATTGCGGATCGATCTCTTCGGCATGATCAATCAAGTAGGCTGATGTCTGCCGCTGCTCGGCAACTTCACGGAGGCGGTTGGAATTGGAACTGTTTTTTGAGCCAACGATGAGCACCAGATCAACCCGGTCTGCTAGTTGACGGACCGCCACCTGACGGTTGGTGGTCGCATAACAGATATCGCTCCGTTCCGGTTCGGTGATTTTCGGAAACCGTTGACGAATAGCACGAAGCATTTCCGCGGTATCGTCGACACTTAATGTGGTCTGGGTAACATATCCGACTTTATCGGGATTGGTTACCTTGAGTTCGGCAATCTCCGAAGGTTTCGAAACCACATGTACGGGACCGACAGCTTGACCGCAGGTCCCCTCTACTTCGGGATGACCTTTATGACCAATCACCAAAACATCGTATCCAAGGGAATTCAAACGAATCATGCGCCGGTGTACTTTGGAAACCAGGGGACAGGTCGCATCAATAGTGCGCAGCCCCTGCTCTTTGGCCTGCTCTTCTACAGCTCTGGATACTCCATGTGCACTGAAGATGGTGATCGCACCGGGGGGGATATCCTCCAGCTCTTCAACGAAAATTGCGCCCCGTTCCCGCAGTTCTTCAAGAACATGCGTGTTGTGAACAATCTCATGCAATACATAAACAGGGGCTTCGTAGCGTTCCAGTGCCTGATGAACAATGGCTATAGCCCGGTTGACTCCTGCGCAAAATCCCCGTGGCCTGGCCAGCAGAATATCCATAATATTTCCGTGTGTTGTAACTGAAGTAAGTGATGAACAGCTTGCACCGTTTCGCGCCAATATCTCTAGTCTCAGCGTCCAACCTTTTTCAAGGCATCGCTGATCAAAAGCGGATAGGGATGATGATCGCGCAGAAATACCGGCATGGTATTTCGGGCCTCCCGGGCGGCATCCATGCTGTCGTATCTGCCGTAAAAAACAAACAGAGTGGGTGGGTTTGTATTTTTGCGGAGAATATAAAAATTCTCCCGGAGTTGAAAATAGTCGTCGGTCGTCAGCATTCGAGAGATACTTTCCTGGGCCTGATTCGAAACCAGCATCATCAGTTGAATAGTATATCCACCCCGATAGACCCCGGCCAACCAACTGGCACTGGCGCCGAGACGTTCGCGGAACAGCTGGGCGCCATCGCGGGATGTTTTTTCCAGGGCCACATGCGGTTGCACTTCTTCCCTTTTAGTGGTCGCTTGCTCCACATTGTTTTGCTGAGTCGCGGATGCAGAAAGAACGCCCTCCGATGATCGTTCTTCCGGTGGCACAGCTTGTTCGCTATTCGTGTCAGTCGGTGAAAACTGCGATATTGCGGCGGGAGCTTTTTCCGTAATGGCTGGCAATTGCGGTTCCTTACCGTCGTCCCCACTGAGCATAAAACCTATGGTCAAGACCAGCGCGACGGCACCGGCAAGCGCGGATACTAGAAGCCTGTTGTGCCGCAGCATCTCATAGAGTTCTATCACCCGATTTCCGACCTGCTCACTCGCATTGTCTTCCGGTTCCGGTTCGACATGGTCAAGGAGAACCATGAATGATTTTTCCGAACAGGAAACCTGCAGCGACTCTTCAGCTCGAATGTTGATCATCCGCACATTGCCTTGGGCAGCGTCAAAAATCTTGGCCACCGCGTCTTCAGTGAAAATATCCTCATGCTGTTCACGACTGAGACCGGCGGCACTAAGGCGAAACCTGAGATATTGCCTGGTTTCGTTTTCTGTCATGTTTTCAAGATAATACCCTGCATTGATATCGATATTGGCACAAAAGAGGGAAAGCTGTTCCAGGTTGGCATCAAGCCCTAATCGCCCGCAGAGGACAATGGTCAGACCAAGATTATCTTCGCTATCGCAAAGACTGCGTATCAATCGCTCCAAGGTGGCTAAAAAAAGTTTTTCTGCCTCGTCGATGATCAGTACGGTTTTTGTATTTTCCGCTCGC
>JBFJXW010000020.1:0-31226 GCA_041622895.1 Desulfobulbus sp.
GATCCGACAGGCAGAGGGTATCGAGCCGCCAAATCTCCGTCGGGAAGCTTCATTGTTCTGCCACGTTCATCTTTTATGGAAATACGCGGGTTCATCTGTTTAGAAGAACTCACAGGGGTGATTGCTTTACTTGCTTTTCCGGTAATCTGGTCGACGCGTTCCTGCATGGTGTCACCTTCTACAATGTCACCATATTTAATTTTACCCCCCACCTCGGCAACGATTGGGATGGAAAACGCATCCCAATCAGCAATCACGCTGCCCGGTTCAACCGCGCTGCCATCGCTGATTCGCAAGGTTGCACCGTATGGCACAGGAAACCGTTCCCGATCAACGCCCAAATCATCGAGGACAGTAATTTCTGCATTACGGTTCATAACAACTTCGTATCCATCGCTGTTTTTAACCGAATGCAGATTTTTATATCGGATTTGACCGCCACGTTGGGTTCGTACCTCAGCCTGCTCCACCGACCCTCTCGCAGTACCACCAATGTGGAACGTACGCATGGTCAGCTGGGTTCCAGGTTCTCCAATGGACTGGGCAGCAATAATTCCTACCGCTTCACCAATATTAACCATATGACCACGACCAAGGTCTCGCCCGTAGCACATGGCACAGACGCCTCGTTTCGCTTCGCAGGTAAGTACCGATCTGATATGGACCCGATCTATACCTGCGGCTTCGATGGCCTCAACCTTGTCTTCGGTTATTTCTTCATCCATCCCCACGAGGATTTCACCTGTATGAGGATCAACAACATCTTCGAGCGCTACACGTCCGAGTATACGCTCACCGATGCGCACGATGACTTCACCACCCTCGATTAACGGTTCGGCAAGAGTGCCGCGCATGGTGTCACAGTCTTTCATGACGATGGTGGAATCTTGGGCGACATCAACCAGCCGACGGGTAAGATATCCCGAGTTTGCCGTTTTCAGCGCAGTATCAGCCAAGCCCTTTCGTGCACCATGGGTGGAAATAAAATATTCGAGAACGCTCAGACCTTCGCGGAAATTAGCTTTAATCGGGGTTTCAATGATTTCACCCGAAGGTTTGGCCATAAGACCGCGCATACCGGCAAGCTGTCTGATCTGATCCTTGGAACCACGCGCTCCGGAGTCGGCCATAATGTAGACCGAATTAAAACTTTTTATTTCCTTAATTTTCCCTGATGAAACGGGCACATATTCGACAGCCATCTCGTCCATCATTTCCTTGGTGATCTTGTCTGTCGCTTTAGACCAGATATCGATAATTTTATTATACTTTTCACCATCGGTAATGAGACCGTCAGAGTACTGTTGATCTACATCTGCCGCTTCTCTTTCAGCATCCTCTACGAATTCCTCTTTTCTGACCGGTATTTTCATATCATTGATGCAGATGGAAATACCGGCCCGGGTCGCATATTCATACCCAAGGTCTTTTAATTGGTCTGCAAGAATAACGGTCTCTTTGGTTCCGCCATGTCGGTACGTATAGTCAATGACAAAAGCCAGCTCTTTTTTGGATAATTCTTTATTGACCAATGAATAGGGGATGACTGCTGGGAGCAGCTCACCAACCAGCATTCGTCCGATGGTTGTGTCCACCAGAGTACCGTTGATCCGGATCTTCACTTTCGCCTGCATATGAGCCGCGCCATGATCATAGGCGATGCGTGCCTCGGCAGGCGAACCAAACACAGCACCTTCGCCTTTAACGCCTGCACGTTCTCGAGTCATATAGTACAAACCAAGAACGATATCCTGGCTGGGAATAATGATCGGGCCACCGTTGGCAGGAGAGAGAATATTGTTGGTTGACATCATCAATACCCTGGCTTCTACCTGGGCTTCAACGGATAATGGCACATGAACGGCCATCTGATCACCATCGAAGTCTGCATTAAAAGCCGCACACACCAGAGGATGGAGTTGAATTGCCTTCCCCTCGATCAATACAACCTCGAAAGCCTGCATACCGAGTCGATGGAGGGTCGGCGCACGGTTGAGAATTACGGGATACTCCTGAACAATATCATCAAGGACATCCCATACTTCCTTAGTGCCTTTCTCGACCATCTTCCGGGCACTTTTAATGGTGGTGACGTAGCCCTTTTGTTCTAACTTGTTATAAATAAACGGTTTAAACAACTCAAGTGCCATTTTCTTCGGAAGTCCGCACTGATGCAACCGTAATTGTGGTCCGACAACAATGACGGAACGGCCGGAATAATCAACACGCTTACCTAAAAGATTTTGCCTGAATCGTCCCTGCTTCCCTTTAAGCATATCAGAAAGGGACTTCAGAGGGCGTTTATTGGGACCTGTGATCGTACGACCACGGCGGCCATTGTCAAACAAAACATCGACCGCTTCTTGCAACATCCGTTTTTCGTTACGAATGATGATATCGGGTGCATCAAGTTCGAGCAGTCGTTTCAACCGGTTGTTCCGGTTGATTACCCGTCGGTAAAGATCGTTCAGGTCAGAAGTGGCGAACCGTCCGCCCTCAAGAGGGACCAAGGGACGCAGGTCCGGTGGCAGGACCGGGATGACTTCAAGAATCATCCACTCTGGCCTATTGCCAGAATCACGGAAGGCTTCAACTACGTTCAGCCGTTTCCCGTATTTTGTTCGCTTGGTTACCGACCCGGTTTCCTTCATCTCTTTACGAAGGGTAGCGGACAGTTCTTTCAGTTCGAGCCCCATCAACATTTCACGGATGGCTTCGGCCCCAATGCCTACGCGAAATTTGCCGGGATGCTCCTCAAGAGCAGTCCGATACTGGTCTTCGTTGAGAAGTGACCCGACCGGCATATCCTCAACAGCCGATTCGACTACTGCATAGGATTCAAAATAGAGTATGCGCTCCAGCTGCTTCAACGTCATGTCGAGGATAGCACCGATTTTGGAGGGCAGACTTTTAAGAAACCAAATGTGCGCGACCGGTGCAGCAAGCTCGATGTGTCCGAGCCGTTCACGACGAACTTTGGATTGAATGACTTCAACACCGCATTTTTCACACACAACGCCGCGGTGTTTCATTCGCTTGTATTTACCGCAGTTGCATTCGTAATCTTTAACCGGTCCAAAAATTTTGGCGCAGAACAGGCCGTCGCGCTCTGGCTTGAACGTTCGATAATTGATAGTTTCCGGCTTTTTTACTTCTCCATGCGACCACTCCCTGATTTTATCCGGGGAGGCGAGCGAAATTTTCACCTTATCAAAACTGATGGGACCTTTCGGCTTTGCAAAGAAACTAAACAGTTCTTCCACGTAATCACCTATTTTTTTTCAAATCAATCCGTAAAAACGGTCGAAACAATGGTTTCGTAACTAACTATGACCGGAGGGGCAATGAGCCCCTTCTATTCCTGCAGCTCGACGTCCAGGCAAAGGCCTTTCAATTCTTTAACGAGCACGTTGAACGACTCCGGTAAACCAGTTTCAAGGAAGTTATTACCTTTGACAATTTTCTCGTACATCGTCGTCCTCCCTTCAACGTCATCGGATTTGACGGTCAAAAATTCTTTCAATGTGTAAGCGGCACCATATGCTTCCATGGCCCAGACCTCCATCTCTCCCAAGCGCTGTCCACCAAACTGCGCTTTACCGCCGAGAGGCTGTTGGGTAACCAAGGAGTAAGGTCCAGTTGAGCGTGCATGGATTTTATTGTCAACAAGATGATGAAGTTTGAGCATGTACATCACGCCGACGGTCACCTGATTATCAAAGGCATCTCCTGTGAGTCCGTCGTAAAGCGTTGATTGTCCGACTTCATCTACACCTGCTTCAACCAGCGATTGTCGAATTTCCGATTCGGAGGCCCCATCAAAAACCGGGGTGGCCACATGGATACCATGGCCATATTTACGCATCATATCGAGGAGTTGATCGTCGGTTAATCCTTCTGTTAGGCGCTGGTACTCATCCTTTGAATAAATCTTTTGCATGCGCAGCTTTAAAAGCTCTGTCTCACTTTTTTTAGCCAGCGATGTCATCTGTTCTCCGAGTTTCTTAGCAGCAAAACCCAGATGACATTCCAGCACCTGGCCAACATTCATACGAGAAGGAACACCCAGGGGATTAAGGACGATATCAACGGTCTTGCCATCGGCAAAAAAGGGCATGTCCTCTTCTGGCAGCAGGCGGGAGACAACGCCCTTGTTGCCGTGCCGTCCGGCCATTTTGTCGCCGACATTAAGTTTCCGTTTGGTCGCAACATAAATTTTCACCATTTTAACCACACCCGGGGGCAGGTCATCGCCTTTTTCCATCCGCTCGACAATCCCTTGATAGCGCCCCCTGACAATGCTTGCCTGACTATTGTAGCGACTGAAAACGGCGTCTATTTCTTCCGTGTATTTGGCTTTTTCGGCAAAGTCCAATTCCCGCAGGTCAGAAAAAGCGACCTGATCCAAAACCTTTGCCGTTATTTGCTTGCCCAGTTTAAGAATAACTTTGCCTTTTTTATCGGAAATATCGCTCTTGGCCGTTCGCCCTTCAAGGGTAGCTGCAAGGGCTTTTCGAACCCCTTTTTTCAAACTCTTCAATTCATCTTCCATGTCACGATTGAGACGTTCGATTTCCATCTCCTCAATCATGAGCGTGCGCTCGTCTTTATCTACCCCTTTTCTGGAAAAGACTTTGGCGTCAATCACCACACCCTCTACGCCGGGTGGAACCCGAAGGGAAGAATCTTTAACGTCGCCGGCTTTTTCACCGAAGATAGCTCGAAGTAATTTTTCCTCGGGAGAAAGCATGCTTTCACCTTTGGGGGTAACTTTGCCGACCAGCATGTCACCGGCACGGACATCGGCACCAATACGCACGATTCCAGATTCATCGAGATTGCGCAGACCCTCTTCACCAACATTGGGGATATCGCGCGTAATCTCTTCTTTACCGAGTTTGGTGTCACGTGCCATCGTTTCGAAAATTTCAATGTGCACCGAGGTAAAGGTATCTTCTTTCAACAGGCGTTCATTAATGAGAATAGAATCTTCGAAATTATATCCGCGCCACGGCATGAAGGCGATAGTTACATTTTTGCCGAGAGCCAACTCTCCCGTTTCGGTAGATGGACCATCCGCAAGAACGGAACCCTTAACAACCCGTTCTCCAGGAAGAACAAGTGCCTTTTGATTAAAACAGGTGTTTTGATTGGATTTTTTATATTTTGACAATCGATAGACGCCGATTCCTGTATCAAATCCATCAATCCCGGGTTCATCGTATCGAATCACGATGCGATTTGCGTCAGCCTCTTCAACGATTCCTGAACCTCCGGCCAAAAGACAGGCACCTGAATCACGAGCAACGTATTTTTCCACGCCGGTTCCGACTAACGGTGCACTCGTGCGCAACAGAGGCACAGCTTGGCGTTGCATGTTGGATCCCATCAATGCACGATTTGCGTCATCGTTTTCAAGAAAAGGAACGAGAGAAGCCGCAACTGAAACCATCTGGTTAGGAGCAATATCCATCATTGTGACATCATCGGCCGAAACCATGGATACCTCACTTTCATGACGGGCAATAAGATAATCGTCAGCAATACGACCGTCACTCTCCACTGAAATTTTGGCAGGAGCTATGATATGATCCTCTTCCTGCAACGCAGAAAGATATTTATATTCAGCGGAAACCGTACGTTCATTTACGTAACGGTAAGGTGTCTCAATAAAACCATAAGGGTTAACTTTAGCATAAGTCGCCAGGGAAACGATCAGGCCGATGTTCGGCCCCTCCGGAGTTTCAACCGGGCAAATCCGTCCATAATGCGTAGGATGTACGTCACGGACTTCAAAACCGGCACGTTCTCGTGAAAGACCACCAGGTCCTAGAGCCGAAAGTCGACGTTTGTGGGTAACTTCCGACAAAGGATTGGTCTGATCCATGAATTGGGAAAGCTGGCTTGTGCCAAAAAACTCTTTCATGGCAGATGTTACTGGTTTGGGGTTGACCAAATCATGAGGCATCAGGGTTTCGATTTCCTGTAGCGTCATCCGTTCCTTAATGGCGCGTTCCATGCGAACAAGCCCCATTCGAAACTGATTTTCACAAAGTTCGCCAACAGTTCGGACCCTGCGATTTCCAAGGTGGTCGATATCATCGCCATCCTTGAGCTCATCTTTTATCCTCACTAAGTGTTTTACACTTTTGACAATGTCTTCGTTGGTCAAGGTACGGACTTCAATAGGAGTATCAACGCTGAGTTTGGTATTTATTTTATACCTACCGACTTCAGATAAATCATACGTTGCAGCATTAAAAAATAAATTGTCGAAAAAGGATTTTGCTACCTCAGAAGTCGGCGGACTGGAAGGCCGCAATCGACGGTAAATTTCGATTAACGCCTCCTCGGTATCTTTTACTTTGTCCAACAGAAGTGTCTTTCTGAATGATTCAGTAAAGTTAACGCCATCGATAAAGAGAAGAGAGAAGGTATTGATACCGGTTTCATTAAGGGTTTCAAGAATGGCAGGGGTGACGGTATCGTTACATTTGACGATAATCTCGCCGGTTTCATCGTTAACAATATCACGAGCGAAAAAACGACCATGGAGATCCTCGACATCAACTGCTAACGAGGAGACACCTAGGCTTTCAATTTTTTTAGCAAGGGTTTTGGTGATTTTTTTCCCTTTTTTGGCCAAGATACTGCCGTCGGCGGGGTTAACAATATCGGTGCTGAGTCGTTGGCTTGCGAAGGTTATCGGATTGAAGGTGATGGAATATTTTCCCCCCTCAAAATGGACAACATCGGAGTGATAAAATTCATTAAGTAATTCTTCTTCATTGTAGCCCAACGCTTTGAGCAAAACGCTTACTGGAAGTTTTCGCCGGCGATCGATCCTGACATACAACACATCTTTTATGTCAAATTCAAAATCAAGCCATGACCCGCGAACGGGTATGATTCTAGCCGAATACAATCTTTTCCCGGAGGCATGTGACTTACCGTGATCATGGGTGTAAAAAAGACCAGGGGAACGTTGCAACTGATTAACAATAACGCGTTCTGTACCATTGACCACAAACACCCCGTCTTGGGTCATGAGTGGCAACGCACCTAAAAAGACTTCCTGTTCTTTGATGTCTCTGACCGACTGCACACCGGTTTCTTCATCGACATCAAAAGTAATTAAACGAACTGTGATTTTAAGCGGCGACTCAAACGTCATACCCCTTTCGATGCACTCGGCAACGGTGTATTTCGGTTCTCCAAAGGAATAACGGACAAACTCGAGCGAACACACACCGTTAAAATCGGTAATGGGAAAGATACTCTGAAAAATGGATTGCAGACCATGGTCCTTACGTAATTCAGGTGCTATATCTCGTTGCAGAAAGTGCTCGTAAGATTCCCGCTGCATTGCGATAAGATGTGGCGGTTCTATTATCTGGCTTGTTTTAGCAAAACTCTTACGTACTCTTTTCATAGTTCCCTCGAAACATTCCGCGTGATTCAGATCTCAGTCAGGTATATGGCTGAAATTAGGTCGCTAAATAGAAAATATTTTTGACCTGTAAAATGGAAAAACCTACAAACACAGGAACGCTACGGGCTTGTAGCCCCATAGCGTTACCTGATTAAGTGCTTTGCTTTCGGGTAATAAATTTCCCGATAATGCAAAAAAAAATTATTTGATCTCTACGGCACCACCGGCACCTTCAATTTGGGTTTTGATGGCAGCAGCTTCGTCTTTGCTCACGCCTTCCTTGATGGGTGCAGGTACACCTTCTACTAAATCCTTTGCTTCTTTCAGACCCAAGGAAGTAATAGCGCGTACTTCTTTGATAACTTTGATTTTCTGATCGCCAGCGCTGGTCAAAATAACATCAAATTCAGTTTTCTCTTCAGCAGCAGCGCCGCCTTCAGCGGGACCAGCAGCCGCAGCCATGGCAACCGGGGCAGCAGCAGATACACCGAATTTTTCTTCCAACTCTTTGATGAGTTCGGAAAGTTCCAGCACTGTCATATTAGCAATAAAATCGATCACTTCTTCTCTTGTCACAGCCATTTCAATTCCTCCTGACAAAATTTTCAAAATAATTTATCTCTGTACGAAGTATGTAACAGAGAATTTAACTAATTTTCTTTCTGCTCTTTTACTGCCGACAACGCGTAGAGCAACTTCTGTGGTACCGCACTGAGAACGCGTACAAAACCTGTCGGTACTGCAGCCATGGTTCCGAGGAGCTTGGCAAGCAACTCTTCTCGGCTGGGCAGCTTTGAAAGAGCAGCAACATCCTCTGCGCTTAACATACTGCCTTCAAGCACTGCAGAACGGATGGAAAACGCGTTAAATTCTTTTGCAAAAGCAGCCAAAGCCTTGGCTGGCCCTACTGGATCAGTAAACCCAACCGCAACGGCGGTGGTCCCAGTAAAGGAATCACCCAATCCTTCACAGGCAGTACCTTGCACTGCGAGTCGGAGCAGGGTATTTTTTGCAACTCGAATCTGAGCGTCGTTTTCACGAAGATTCTTACGAAGTTTCTCCAGTTCCGTCACTTTAAGCCCGCGATAATCTGCGACAACAGCGAACTTAGCTTTGGAAAAGGTTTCGTTGAGTTCACTGACGACGTCGGTCTTCTGATCGCGATTCAACGTTTATACCTCCTTATTTATGTAACGGGACTGTCAAAAAGAGCAAAATAGAGGAATGAAGACTACTGGCCGATTCGTAAATATGAACCGGATTGGCCTCGGCAGGTAGCACTAATTTAACATGAGTGCTATTAAACTTCCGTACCTGCTGTCTTTGACCTTCCCAAAAAGTGGTTAAGAAAAGATTACATGCTTTAGACAAACAACAAAAATGTGGGAAATACTTTTCTTCTTGTTTACTTAATTAATCCCCGCACCTGCAAGGGATCAATCTTGAAACCTGGGCCCATAGTACTTGAAACAGAAATGGCGCGCAGATAAATCCCTTTGCTGGTGGATGGTTTGAGTTGGATAAGTTTATCAATGAAGGCAAGCACATTATCGGCAAGCTTATCTGCCCCAAAAGAGCCTTTCCCCATTACGGCGTGAACAACGCCTGCTTTATCGACTCGAAAATCTACCTTTCCTTTCTTGATCTCATTTACAACACGCCCAACATCAAAAGTTACCGTGCCGAGCTTTGCGTTGGGCATAAGATTTCGAGGGCCGAGGATCCGTCCAATTTTACCCACCTCGCCCATCATATCTGGCGTGGCAATGGTTTTATCGAAGTCCAACCAGCCTTCTTTAATTTTTTCAACTAATTCGTCCGACCCAGCAAAATCAGCGCCCGCATCGAGTGCTTCTTTTTCCTTTTCACCCTTGGCAAATACCAAAACCCTTGCGGTCTTCCCGGTACCATGCGGAAGGATAACACTGGAACGAACCATCTGGTCAGCGTGACGAGGGTCTACACCCAATCGTACAGCTATATCGACAGATTCATCAAATTTAGCGAATTGAGATTTGAGTACATTTTCCAGCCCTTCTGCAAGATCATAAATAGTTTTACGATCTACTTGGGCAACTGCGTTTTTATAATTTTTACCACGTTTAGGCATAGCTACCTCTCTGATTCTCCCTAGTGCATTGTGGTATGCACAGGTAAACGAATATGAGAAAATTACTTGATTACGGTAATCCCACAACTTCTGGCAGTACCTTCAATAATACGAACAGCATGATCAAGGTCATACGCATTGAGATCAGGCATTTTCATCTCTGCGATTTCTCTGATTTTGGCAAGTTCCAATTCTGCAACACGCTCTTTTTTTGGATTACTTGAACCACTTTTCAACCCTGCGGCTTTTTTAAGCAAAACAGAAGCTGGAGGGGTTTTGGTAATAAAGCTGTAGGAACGATCAGAATAGACAGTGATGACCACTGGTATAATAGTATCGCCGACAGACTGAGTTTGAGCGTTAAAAGCCTTGCAAAAGTCCATAATATTAACACCATGCTGTCCAAGTGCGGGACCAACAGGTGGTGATGGATTTGCCTTCCCTGCAGGAATCTGCAGTTTAATATATGCCTGAATTTTTTTTGCCATAATTCAATCCTCCTCGATCAACCGGGAGCTTAATTTTTAGTCACCTGGATATACTCGAGCTCAACCGGGGTTGACCGGCCAAAAATTGAGACCATTACTCGTACCCGGCCCTTATCAGGAAAAACCTCGTCTATTACACCTTGGAAATTAGCAAAAGGCCCATCGATAACGCGAACAGCATCACCTTCCATAAACACAATTTTCGGCTTAGGTTTATTGGCGCCTTCGGCTATTCGACCTAATATCTTCCGAGCTTCTTTATCGGTAAGTGACGGAATTTTTTTGTAAATATCCTTGTCCGAACCGGCTTGGTTCATATTGATGCCTACGAACCCGGTAACCCTTGGCGTTTCCTGAACAGTGTGCCAAGAGTGCTCGTTCATTTCCATATTTACCAGAATATAACCTGGGAAAAATTTCCTTTCCGAAGTTTTTCTCGCCCCCTTTACCATCTCAACAACTTGTTCGGTAGGAACGAGAATTTCCCCAAATAATTCCTCTTGACCTGCTAACTTAATTCGCTCTTCAAGCGTTGCTTTAACTTTATTTTCGAATCCAGTGTGCGTATGAACTATATACCAACATTTTGCCATGAGATCTGTCCCAGCGTGCCAATCATTTAAGGATTGTTGACACTAATTTGCCTAAAAGAAGATCAACTGACCCGAGATATAAAGAGAGAATTACAACCAAAAGAATAACAAAACCTGTCAATCCTGCGGTCGCTTTCTTTGCGGGCCAGACGATCTTACGAAACTCGGCCTGTACTTCCAGCATAAAAGTGCGAATGCCAGAGGGTGACAGGTAGGATTTTTTTTCCGGGTCCTGAGACTCTTTTTTACTATCCATACTGGCTTTGCCAGTCCGAATTGATTTTTTTGTCGACATTTTTTCGTGCTGAGAAGCTTAGTTTTTCACATTACTGTGAAACTCTCTGGCAGGCCAGGAGGGACTCGAACCCCCAACCCCCGGATTTGGAGTCCGGTGCTCTACCATTCGAGCTACTGGCCTGTCTATTTGGTTTCTTTATGCGGCGTGTGCGTTCTACAAAATGGGCAGTATTTCTTCAACTCCAGCTTGTGAGGCACAGTTCGCTTGTTCTTAGTGGTGGTATAATTGCGCTGCTTGCAGTCCTGACAAGCTAACGTTATATTATCTCTCATAATTTAGCTCTACTAGAGTGACAGCAGCCGGGACAAGCCCGGCTGCTCATTTCACTTCAATGATATCCCTGTTACGGGATACGCTTTACTCGATGATCTCGCTGACAACACCTGCGCCGACAGTACGACCGCCTTCTCGAATGGCAAATCGCAACCCAGCTTCCATGGCAATCGGAGTGATCAATTCTCCGATAATGTGGATGTTGTCACCTGGCATTACCATCTCAACACCCTCTTCCAAGGTACAAACACCGGTAACATCTGTCGTTCTGAAGTAAAACTGTGGCCGGTACCCGTTAAAGAAAGGAGTATGACGCCCGCCTTCTTCCTTGGTCAGAATATACGCTTCGGCTTTAAACTTTTTATGCGGTTTAATGGAACCTGTTTTTGCCAAAACCTGGCCACGAACCACATCCTCACGTTTCACACCACGAAGCAACGCACCGATATTGTCACCAGCCTGTCCCTCATCGAGCAGCTTGCGAAACATTTCAACACCGGTACAAGTGGTCTTGGCCGTTGGCCGAATACCTACAATCTCAATCTCGTCACCGACGTGAATAACGCCTCGCTCAATGCGACCCGTCGCCACCGTTCCGCGACCAGAAATAGAAAAAACATCTTCCACCGGCATGAGGAAAGGCTTGTCAATGGCACGCTCTGGCTGAGGGATGTAGGAATCGACTGCTTCCATCAGATCCCAAATACACTTGGCTTTCTCAGCATCATCAGGATTCTCAAGAGCATTCAGCGCAGAACCATGAATGATAGGGATATCATCACCAGGGAAGTCGTACTTGTCGAGTAACTCCCGAAGCTCCATCTCAACCAACTCAATAAGTTCAGGGTCATCAACCATGTCGCACTTATTGAGAAACACAACCATTGCCGGTACGCCTACCTGCCTCGCAAGAAGAATATGCTCGCGGGTCTGAGGCATTGGACCATCATCAGCGCCGACGACAAGAATAGCGCCGTCCATTTGCGCCGCACCGGTGATCATATTTTTGATATAGTCGGCATGGCCCGGACAATCGACATGAGCATAATGGCGATTAGTTGTCTCGTACTCCACGTGCGCAGTGGCAATCGTAATACCACGTTCCTTTTCTTCAGGGGCTTTATCAATCTCACTAAAGTCTGTGAAATGGGCCATTCCCTTGGTCGATAAAACACGGGTAATCGCAGCGGTCAAAGTTGTCTTACCATGATCAATATGACCAATCGTTCCGACGTTGACATGCGGTTTCGTCCGCTCAAATTTTCCTTTCGCCATCTCATGTCTCCTTGGACAAAAGTTCAACTAGACTCAATCGATCACTTTTACAAACCGACTGACACTTGGAGCCCACGATCGGACTTGAACCGATGGCTTCCTCCTTACCAAGGAGGTACTCTACCACTGAGTTACGTGGGCGATGAACGTTTACTTCGATTCTTCCTATACGGTCGCACTTTTCTCTCGGCACATAATGGAGCGGGAAACGAGACTCGAACCCGCAACCCTCAGCTTGGAAGGCTGATGCTCTACCATTGAGCTATTCCCGCGTTCCTTACAGATACCGTTCTAGCGACAATACAGCTTGTCAGGACAAGTTATAGTGGTGGTGGAGGGGGGAGGATTCGAACCTCCGAAGGCTCCGCCGACAGATTTACAGTCTGTTCCCTTTGGCCGCTCGGGAACCCCTCCACTATATAACCAGAAGACAAAAGACAGAAAGCAGATAACATATTCATTGCCATCCACTTTCTGGCTTTTGGCTTCCAATTCTACCTGGAGCTGGCGATGGGACTTGAACCCGCAACCCCCTGATTACAAATCAGGTGCTCTGCCAATTGAGCTACGCCAGCAATAACCAGGGGTTTATACCCCAAACAAAAACAAAAATCAACCGTTTTCTCTTTCTGGAAAACAAATTTTTCGAAAAAAAAAACCAGGGGATTAATTCCCCTGGTTTCATTGTTCACTTGAAACAGTGTTTATTACTGATTCAATGGATTCTTGATGTAGGAAGATTCACTATATTTTTCAAAAGCCATAGCAAAGGTTCGATACACAATATGCGCAAATTTTGTGTACGGTAAATACAGAAAGAGCATAGCCACTGAAATCAGATGCAGATAATACACTACATATCCTAAAGACGGAATCCCTACGAGGCGTAATAATTCTGCAGCCAGACCTGTTACACCGACCCCCATAATGATCCAAATAAGGAACCAGTCATAAAAAGTATTGGCGGCCTTGCCGGCGGTTTCCATCTCTTTCCGATTCATCCAGAGAATCCCGATGCCGGCTATCATCGCTACTGCAGAGACGTTAGCTAACAGTTTCACTGGGTTCCACATGGAAATCGGCCCATGCATCGAAGGAATAAAGATACCGATAACGTCCTGGGTGAACAGCGAATAACAGGTGACAATAAAAAGACCGATAAATCCAAGCAGTAACGGTTGATGTCCCTTAACGCGATTCACGTTAACGGTACATTCTTTGAACCGTTTATGTTGAACGATTTCAACCAAGGACGGCCAAAGAAATTTTTGGATAAACTGCATAATAGAAGGACGATAGGGAACCTCTTTCAAACCTATGGCAGATTCCATTCCCTTCCACAAAGTGGAGATACCTTTATACACCGAGGTCACGGCTATACCTACGGCCGTTAGCATTATGATATCGATAAACAATACATTTTTAGCAAGGAGACGGAAATCCCAATGACCAAAAAACTGCGTATATCCGACACGCGCGAAATGCTCACCCGATGGAATATGCATTCCTCCGGAAATAAGCCATAAAACAAAAATAACAACCGCAGGGATACCAATGAGTATAGGGAGATTTTTAACGGAACTGCAAAGATTGGCCAAAGAGGCCGGCCACCCAAGTGACCGATAGGCATAGGCCCGGATAGCGCCTAGAACATCACCGGGGCGTGCTCCGCGAGGACACATTTCGGTACAGTCACCGCAATGATGGCAGAGATAAACGTTCGGATCGGTGATAAGTTTTTCTTTTAATCCCCACTGAGCAAGAATCATCTCTCTTCTGGGAAAAGGTTTATCGTCGGAGGAAAGCGGGCATGCGACCGAACAGGTCGCACATTGATAACACTGTTTCAAAGTGTCGCCACCCGCCTCCTTCATGGCTTTAATAAAATCAAGATCGGGTTGCACGTTCATAGACATTGTTTCCTCCTGTCATGAAAGGTGATGATCAGCATGTCGAGTAGGTTTATTCCCACAAAGTAGGAAAATGGCCGCCACCTTAACGGCAAGATGGCGGCTCCAGTATAGTCAGCTAAAATTAAAACCCTTTGAACGGATTCGGTCCCATGGCGATAATCTCTTCAACAAATTCCTCGACGATACCGGGGATTTTATCATAGTCAGAGATAGCAATTTCCCTGACGCCACAACGTTCCGGCTCAAGTCCCAAAGAACCAAGGGTTTCACCGATATTTTCCATACGTCGAGAGGCGATTTCCGATCCTTTTACAAAATGGCACTGGTAATCGTCGCCGTACTTACAACCAAGCAGCAACGCCCCGTCCATACCGGAAGACATCGCGTCCTTAATCCAGACCATGTTCATTGAACCAAGGCAACGTACCGGTATAAAACGAACAAGTCTGTTCATCTTATTGCGATGCATGCCGGACATATCAATGGCAGGATACGCGTCGTTTTCACAAACAAAAACAACGATACGTAATTTATCCTCATCATCTTCCGGGACTTCGATTGACTTAACCATCGAACCGATCATATCAATACTGTAATCGGCAAAGTTGATGATACGTTCAGGACAGGCTCCCATGCAGGTTCCGCAACGTCGGCAGCGAGTCGGGTTAGGCAGCGGGGTTCCCTTATCATCGTCATCCAGTGCGCCGAACGGACATTCTTCTGTACACCGTTTACACTGGGTACAACGGGAAAAGAAAAAGTCCGGATACGTCTGGTCACCGGAACGGGGATGAACGGAAACACCACGATTAGCCGATTCAATGCACTGAATAGCTTTGAGTGCTGCGCCGGTGGCATCGTCGATGGTTTCTTCCATGGTCTCGGCTTTCCGTACACCACCACAGGTATAAACACCTGTACGTCTGGTTTCATACGGGAAACAGATGAAATGTGAATCTGCATACCCATCAAAAAGGTCCAGATCAAGGAAGGCCGGTCCCTGACGATACGCCAGGTTTATGGTGTTCTCGGTTGCGGTGGTCGGAACCATACCTGCAGCCAGAACAACCATATCGACATTGAGCTGAATATCTTCACCAAGCAGGTTGTCTTCAACGTCAACAACCAGACCATTGCCGGCAGCACTCACCTGAGTAACAGCGGCTTTGGTCATGAAGACACCATCCTTGGACTGCATCCCCTTGTAGTATAATTCGGTATTACCGGGGGTTCGCATGTGCTGGTACAAGATATAAGCCTGACCATCAACCGGGTTGTCTTCAACGACATAGTTAGCTTGCTTCAACGCCACCATGGAAGTAACGGAGTTGCAGTACGGAAAGTCCTGATCGTTTTCCTTTCCGCCAGGGCTCTGTACGAAGGCAACACGAGCTGGAACCTTGCCGTTCTTGGCCAATTTCTCAAACTCGGCATTGGTTACAACATTGTTCAGTTTTCCGTACCCCAAGTGTTCATACTGAGAAACATCTGCAGGTTTCCAGCCGGTAGCCAAAACCACAGCACCGAAGGTCTCACCATCGGGATTCAGTGTCGTATATTTCTTCAGCCCCTTATTGGGGTTTTCCAGCTCACCTTTACTGATGAGATCCTGCTGCTCGGCAGTAACCCTGGCAGGAGCATCCCATTCGAGTGTTTCACCGGTGGCTTTGATGGTTACGTTAAACTGACCGGGTGCGCCTGCAATACGAGCAACCTCGGAACCAGTTTTGACGGTGATTTTGCCGTTCGCCTGAACATCGGCCACAAGTTGTGAGATGCTTGGATTTTCCAACTCAGCATACGGATAAGCGGTGGGAAACATTTTCCGCCACCCGAGCGCTTTACCGCCTAACTGCGATTCTTTCTCAACGAGTGTGACTTCGTAACCGGCAGCAGCTGCTTCTTTAGCGGCTGTGAGTCCTGCAATACCACCACCCATAACAAGGATCTTTTTACAGGTGGTTTCCAGTTTGTACGGAACAGGAAGCTCGGTTTTTCGCGCCCTGGTTACAGCCATGCGCACATAATCGGTTCCCATTTCCTGAAGAAACTCATCAACGGAGCCGTCTTCTTTTGGCTCTCCAGCTGTCCAGGCGACATGTTCACGAAGATTGCCGCGAACCGTGATGGTCTGCTCACCAAAATTGAACTCATTTTGCATGACCCGGGGCGAACACGCACAAACAACAATAGTATTCACACCGTTTTCAGAAATGTCCTTTTCGATAAAAGCACGCCCTTCACTGCCGCAAAGGCAAGCGTGATCTTTCATCTCAATTCCGGCATCAGATGCAGCATCTTTCAAGCCATCCACATCGAGGACATTGCCAATGCCACAACCAGTACAAAGATATGCACCATATACTTTTTTCATTGACTTTCCTCCTACCGTCCGATCTGAATTGCTTTAAGGGCAGCTGCAGTGGAGGACTGTCCACTGGAATAAACATCAACGGCGGATTTTGCACAACCTGCTGCTATCATGCCTTTTTCAGGATCAGAAACGACAAAACCATTTCCATCCATTTTCACGCCCAGCGCTTTACCCTGCTCACCAAGAGCGGGCTCCATACCGGTAGCCAGAACACACAGATCCACTTTCTGATGAACTTTTTTCCCGGTAACAGCATTTTCAGCGACCACGGTGACACCGCCATCACGCTCGGCGATGATATCGGCGACCTTGCCTTTGATAAAAAAGGTATTGGGATCTGCTGTGAATTTTTCTCGGAAATGCTCGTATTTTCCAGGAGTACGCAGATCAATGTAGAAAACATAAACCTTCGCTTCGGGGTATTGACTGCGAATGTAGGAAATATGTTTGAAAGTCGCCATGCAACAGATATAGGAACAATGCTCCAGGTGATTTTCATCACGGGAGCCAGCGCATTGAACAAAAGCGAAAGATTCAGGTTCTTTATTATCACCAGGACGAACAACCTTGCCCTTGGTCGGTCCATTTTCGGCTGCCAATCGTTCCATCATCATGTTGGTGATAATGGCAGGTGAGGAGTTGTAGTTCAGGTTGGTAATCTTGTTGGCATCATAGGGGTTCCATCCTGTCGACCAGATAACGGAACTGACCTTAACGGTAAAGGTCTTTGGCTGCATGTCCAAATCGACAGCATTGTATTTACAGGCTGCTTTCACGGCTTCAAGACAGGAAGGAGAACATGCATCCTTCTCTAAAACATAGCGCCGTGGAAATGCCATTTCATGGGGCAGGTAGGCAGCCTTTATTTTTTTCATGCCGAAATTATAGGCATCGTCAACTTCATCGGTACACGCCTGGGCACAATCGCCGCAAGCGGTACAGTTGGAATTGATGTAACGAGGAGCTGTCTCCAGTTGTACCTCATAATTACCAGGGCCGCCTGTTATCGATTTGACGGTCGTCAGGCTGTATGTCCTGATCTTACGATTGTCTTTGATACGCTTGAAATTGATTTCAAGTCCACATGTTGGGGGACAAAGTTTGGGGAAATACTGATTGAGCTGGGCGACTCGGCCACCAAAATAAGAGTTTTTCTCGATCAGAAAAACGTCATTGCCGACTTCAGCAGCTTCGAGCGCAGCGGTAAGACCACTAATACCGCCACCCACGACCAGTACCGCACCATTGCCTGCAGTGTCACTCATGCCAAACCTCCATAACTGCTGGTATTGATGAAAGGTGATTTCTGGTTCAATTGATTCGAAATGGTGAAAATTACTCCATCTTTCGCATCAACTCAAACAAAATCAGAGCTGTATACAAAAAATCTCCAGACCCCTCAAGGGAGTCTGGAGATTATTTTTCTGACTATCAGTGTCGTCTCGAGATCAAATCCAAGGCTCGGTCTCGATGATGTTCACACACGGCACCTTCTCGCACTTCCACTCTTTGCTCTTAGGATCAAAGGTGGAGTTAACAAATGCCTTCCAGTTCTCGTCATCACAGGTCGGATAATCTGACCGGTAATAGAATCCAGGATAACGGGATTCTTTACGGAACTCGATGTGGCGAATATGGGTCTCAACACACCAGATACGGTGATAGTTTTCCCAAGCACGCAGCAACTCATGCAGATCGCTGGCTGCCATTTTCTCTGCATCTTCGCGCATTACCTGCAGAAGATCCAGACAGATGTTCAGCAGTTTGCCGGAGGTCATGTAATAGGTTGCAACACCACCACCGTACTCGTCGGTGGCTTTCATCAGACGCATCATCAATCCGGCAGGTTTTACATAGTTCGGATTGACGTCAGATGCGGTAGAGGCATCCTTGAACTGATGATACAGTTTTACCGGTGCGTATACTTCATCAGCCAGCTCTTGAGCGGTCTGAGCGAGTTCAGGTTTGAAATCGGCGTTGTCACGACAATATTTAACCATCTGTTTCGCACAGATACGACCTTCCGCATGAGAACCGGAAGAGAACTTATGACCGGATGCGCCAACGCCGTCACCAGCAGTGAACAGACCGTTAACGGTGGTCATGCGGTTGTAGCCCCATTTGTACTGATGCGAACGAGGACCATCGATGGTAGGTACCCAGCTCTCTTCAGGACCGGAAGTCCAGATGCCGCAACAACCGGAGTGAGAACCCAGCATGTAGGGTTCGGTCGGCATAATCTCGGAACCGACTTTCTCAGGCTCGGTGTTGGTGCCGGCCCACAGACCAGCCTGACCAACGGACATATCCAGGAAGTCTTCCCATGCCTCGGACTCAAGATGTTTCCAGAATTTCTTAACTTCTTTCTCATCTTTACCTGCTGCACGCTGTGCATCCAGGAAGGCGTTCAGGGCAACGTCGGTTGCCATGTAGATCGGACCGCGTCCTTCCTTCAGCTCATTGATCATCAGGTGGTTACGCAGACAGGTCGGGGTAACAGCAGACGCACCGTACGGCATGAACTTAGCAAGCTCATCCTTTACAGCCGGGCTATTTGCATAGAACTCACCAAGACCGTTCTGAACTTTGGCCTTGAACAGCAGGAACCACGCACCAACAGGACCGTAACCGTCTTTGAAACGAGCCGGTGTGAAGCGGTTTTCCATCATGGTCAGGGTAGCACCAACCTGAGCACACATGGTGTAGGTGGAACCAGCATTCCATACCGGATACCATGCACGGCCTTTACCTTCACCAGTTGAACGCGGACGGAAAATGTTTACAGCACCACCGCAAGCTACAAGAGCGGTCTTGCAGGTGTATACGTGTACTTTATTTTCACGGGTAGAGAAACCTACAGCACCGGCGATGGTGTTGTCTCTATTCTTATCGAGCAGCATCTTAACGATGAAAACACGCTCATGAATGTTGTCCTCGCCCAGAGACTTCTTGGCAGGCTCAGCAACAATACACTTGTAGGACTCACCATTGATCATGATCTGCCATTTACCGGTACGAACCGGAGTACCACCTTCACGGAGGGTTTTGGCAGGCTTGGCGCCATCAAGGTTGCCGCCGTCATCAGCTTTCTTCCAAATGGGCAGACCCCACTCTTCGAACAGCTTTACAGACTCGTCAACATGACGGCCGAGGTCATAGATGAGATCTTCACGAACAACGCCCATCAGGTCGTTACGTACCATCTTCACGTAATCCTCGATGGCATTTTCGCCGATGTAGGTATTGATAGCGGAAAGGCCCTGAGCAACAGCACCGGAACGCTCCAAGGAAGCCTTATCCACCAGAATAATTTTCATTCCTTCAGGAGCCCACTTGGTGATCTCGAAAGCTGTACCGCAAGCAGCCATACCACCGCCAACGATCAGTACGTCACAGCTGTGCTCAACGATCTCCGGATCGACAACGGCGTTAAGCTCGCCTTTCGGCTTATTTGGTAATGCCATATTTCTATCTCCTAAGTATTTATTTTAGAATAGAACTTTATTAAAAACCTCTGTTTCCCCGTGACAATCAGGCCAGCTTGGTGGGAGTCGGCAGAGCACTTTCGAGCAGCAGGTTCTCGTCATCAAGGCTTGCACCTTTCTCACCAGGATACTCATTGGCAGCGCCTTCAGCAGTTGTCCGGATCGGGAACTTGAAGCGTTTAATATTACCGTTGCGGAATTTTACAGTCCACATGATGGAATCAGAAGACCGCATCGGATGAACCTGGCCTCCCAGCGGTACAAAGTCGTCATACCCACGTACAAAGATTGCACCCTGCGGGCAAATCTTAACACAAGAATAACATTCCCAACATGCATCCGGCTCCTGGTTGTACGCCTTCATGGCCTCAACATTGAGAACCATCAGGTCGTTGGGACAGATGTACATGCAGGCTGTTTTATCTCCACCCTTGCAACCATCACATTTTGAAGGATCTACGTAACTTGGCATTAAACTACCTCCTCACTTGAATTTTCCTTTATGGCGCCCGATCTGGACAGCCAATAACCTCTAGCTTCTTGATTTCAAGAGAAAACAAATACTCACGTCATACAACCATCCGTTTCCCATCACGATCTTTTTTTGCAACTTATTGATTTTACTTGCCTTTTCAGACAGCTCGTATTTAAGCAAAAAATGAACAGCCACTCATTTAAGATCGTCAAGCACATTTAATTTGTTCCCCCTTTGAAGTCAAGAAAAATCGTCAAAACAAGGCTGAACAGCAAAATTTAATAAAAGCATCAGAATTATGGATATATACTGTCAGGGCTGTTCAGAATGAAAAATATATATCGATGTAATACTAAAATATCGATCCACAGGGGGCGGTCATGACACTGCAATACCCGTATCCTGTTTGCTACTCGTCTTCGTTGTAGGCAGAGCGCACCAATACCTCCCTGGGGCGTGATCCATCAGCAGGACCGACAATGCCTTCCTTCTCCATGGTCTCAATCATCCTGGCCGCTCTGTTGTACCCGACGCGAAGGCGGCGCTGTACCATTGAAATAGAGGCCTGACCTGTTTCCGTCACCACCGCTACCGCCTCATCATACTTCTCGTCATACTCTTCCTGACCGTTCTCAACGATCTCCGGATCTTCCTCAACAACCTGCAATACGGTTTCGTCGTATTCGGCAGTACCCTGCTCTTTAAGGAATTCGACCAGACGTTCGGTTTCGTGTTCAGAGATAAAGGCGCCGTGAATCCGTTGCAATTTTGCAGCACCTGGCGGCAGGAACAGCATATCCCCCATGCCTAGCAGATGTTCCGCTCCGGAACCGTCGAGTATGGTACGGGAATCCACCTTGGACGAAACTTTGAAGGAAATTCGCGTAGGAAAATTGGCCTTGATCAGCCCGGTAAGTACATCAACGGAAGGCCGTTGCGTCGCCAAAATAATATGCATTCCCGCAGCCCTGGCCATCTGAGCAAGGCGGGCGATGGACGTTTCCACATCCTTGGACGCCACCATCATCAAATCCGCAAGCTCATCGACAATAATGACAATAAACGGCAGTTTTTCCTCGGCTATCTTATTATAGGAAGCGAATGATTTGACCCGTTTTTCTTCCAGCAATCGATAACGGCGCTCCATCTCCCGTACCGCCCACAGCAGCGCCCGAGACGCCATTTTCGCCTCCACCACCACCGGGTGCAAAAGATGCGGAATATCGTCATACATGGACAGCTCGATACGTTTGGGGTCGATCATCAGCAACCGCACATCATCAGGACTCGCTTTGAACAAAATAGAGGCAATAAACGCATTGATAGCCACTGATTTCCCCGCTCCAGTCGCACCGGCGATCAATAAATGCGGCATCCGTGCAAGATTTGCCACAATCGGTCTGCCGATGACATCAAATCCCAGCGCCAGCGTGAGCATGGCCGAGGCGTCCTGATACTCAGCGGTCACAAGTATATCACGCAGGTATACTGTCTGACGTACAGGATTTGGTATTTCTATGCCGATAGCCGCCTTGCCGGGAATCGAGCCGACAATACGCACGCGGTCCACTTTCAGCACCATGGCCAGATCATCGGCCAGTGTTACGATTTTATTGATCTTGACTCCTGGAGCTGGAGAAAATTCATAGGTTGTGACCACCGGCCCAGGTGAAATGCCGGCCACCGTTCCTTGGACCCCGAAGTCCTGAAGCTTGGTTATCAGGATGTCACTCACTTCATAATAGTGCTCATGGCTGATTTCAACGTCCCCCGCACTGTTCTGGTCCAGTAAGGTCAGCGGTGGCAACTGATACGCGCCTCTTGTAAAGGTTTTCTGCGAACGCTCACGATTCTCTTTGACGGGAGAGGCTGATCGCTTGAGCGGCTCGTGGACAGCTGGAATAGGAGGCGGCTCCGGCGGCTGCTTAGGCCTATCGTTTTTCTGATGCCGTTGGCGGACCGGCGATTTTTCCCGCGGCACGATCAACGCTTCCTCAGTTCTCGGACCATCGCTGCGTACTTTCACGCGATCCACTCTGCGTGACACCCAACGAAACGGGGCAAAAAGTGAAAAACGAACTGCAGCCATGAGAGAAAAAATCAGCAGCAGTGTCATGACGAGTGCAGAACCGACTTCGCCCATCACCCCTTGCAACAGTCCCCACAATAGTCGACCGAGGTACCCTCCGGGTGCGATGTACGAAGCAGGCAGCAGCAGTTCATCAAAAGCTCCAAACAGACCGGAAGAACTGATCATGATCCCGGAAATACCGGCTACCAGGGATGGGAGACGATTAGTGGCCGGCCTGGAGAGCAGGACGGTGACGGTTGCGTAGCCCAGGATACAGATGGGAAAAAAGGCGATAAGCCCTAAAAATGAGAAAAGATAATGGGCGGTATAAAAACCGAGGGTACCGCACCAATTGCTCGCCGGCTGTTGCAGTTCCGGCTCGGGAGTGAACAACGGCAGGATATAGCTGCCAAGGCTGAGCAGCAGAAAAGAGGCCAAGAACAGCAGGATGAGAGAAACCACCTCCTGCCGGCCCCTGCTCTCTGATTTTGAGTCGGTTGAAGCCATGATGACAGTAAGGGATGCTTGTATTTAAAGTAAAATCGAAAGAAAATCCTGATAGAAGGTCCGGTTCCTGGCGGAGCAGAAATCAGACAACTCAGAAGGAAAAACGGTATCCTTACGTTCCACGAGGGAGTAAGGGGGCATTGTTACTCTGCCTTGCGGAATTATTCAAAAGGCTCTTTGCTCCTCGCCTCTTTCCAAGGCGAATCGGAAAAAGCCTTTGTCGTCACGAAAAAAAGACGCGTGTCCTATCCCAACCACAAAAAAACCGGGCACAGCACGCGTTTTATTATTTGGAAGCAGCAGATTGAACGGCATCGAGGATACCGTTGATAAAAGATACCGACTCATCAATAGAATACCGCTTGGCTACTTCCAGGGCTTCATTGATGACGACTTGTGCTGGAGCCTCGGTCCCGTATCGTAGCTCGAAGACGGCAATACGGAGAATATTACGGTCGACCAGAGACATTCGTTCAACCCGCCAGTTATGAGAGTGTTCGGCAAGAAGCGTATCAATCTCGCTGCGATGACGACAGATGCCCTCAATCAATTCGCGCCCGTAGGGCAGCGATTTCTCACCGACATCAAACATTCGGCAAAAGGTGTCCCAGTCTGCATCAATGCTTTCAGGAGCGCAGGAGCGCTCCTGAAAGTCGTGACCAAACAAAAACTGCAAGGCCAGTTCCCGTGATTTACGACGTAATCCCATGAAAAGTCAACGCTACAAGAGCACAAAAATTAAAAAGAAAAAAGACCGATACTGCGCCTTCCAAGCAAGCCGAAGTTGCTTTTCAGCTGACCTGTTCCATCAGGTTAATCATCTCCAGGGCGGCAATGGCGACATCCGACCCTTTATTGCCGGCTTTGGTGCCCGCCCGTTCGATGGCCTGCTCAATGGTTTCCGTGGTCAAGACACCAAAGAGCACAGGTATGCCTGCATCCAGCATGACCTGGGCCGTGCCTTTGGACACTTCCCCGGCTACAAAGTCGAAGTGCGGGGTCGCGCCGCGGATGACCGCACCCAGACAGATAACCGCGTCATGCCGGCCCGATTTTGCCATTTTCTGTGCAATCAGGGGAATCTCAAAAGCGCCGGGTACGCGGGCAACAACGATATCATCGGTATTGACTCCGGACCGGACCAGACTGTCTATCGCCCCTTCCAGCAGTTTTTCAGAAATAAAGGAATTGAAACGAGCAACCACAATGCCGATTTTTCGCCCCGTGCCCTGTAAATGTCCTTCCAGATACTGTACCATGCTCTTTCCTGTTGTTGATATCACGGATCCCTGGTCACACATCCCATCGGCATATCGCCGTACAACTCCAGGAGATGTCCCATTTTGTCGCGTTTCGTTCGTAAATAATTCCGGTTTTCTTCGTCTCCAATTATTTCAATAGGGAGCCGATCAACCACTTCCAGACCGTATCCTTCGAGCCCGATGATTTTTTTCGGGTTATTGGTCAGCAGGCGCATCTTTCGCACTCCCAGATCGCGCAAAATCTGGGCACCGATGCCATAGTCCCGCAGATCGGGCTTGAAGCCGAGGCGTATATTCGCCTCCACCGTATCCAATCCGTCGCTGTCCTGCAAATTATAGGCCTTCAACTTATTGACCAGTCCTATTCCGCGTCCTTCCTGGCGCATGTAGAGGACAACGCCCTTGCCTTCCTGCTCCACCATCCGCATTGCGGCATGGAGCTGCGAACCGCAATCACAACGTGCGGAACCAAAGACATCCCCGGTCAAACATTCCGAATGCACTCGTACCATCACCGGTTCATCGGCGGAAATCTCACCCATGACCAGGGCCACGTGTTCCTGCTGATCGACATCGTTCTGATAGGCAACAAGCCGAAATTCACCGGCATGAAAGGTCGGTAAACGAGCCTCGGCAGCTCGGCGGATCAGTACATCTTTGCGAAGACGATACGCGACCAGATCGGCAATGGTAGCGATCTTGATGTTGTGCTCTTTGGCAAATACTTCCAGATCCGGCATTCTCGCCATGGTGCCATCGGTATTCATGATCTCGCAGATAATGCCTGCGGTACGCATACCCGCGATCCGGGCCAGATCCACGGATCCCTCGGTCTGCCCGGTCCGAACCAAAACCCCGCCACTTTTGGCACGCAGCGGAAAGATATGGCCGGGGCTGATAATATCACGGGGAGTAGCCGCCGGATGCACGGCCGCTTCGATGGTCCGGGCTCTATCGGCTGCGGAAATACCGGTACTCACACCGGTGCGAGCCTCAATACTGATGGTAAATCCGGTGCCATAGGGCGACTGGTTATTGGAAACCATCATCGGCAGCCCCAACTGCTCAACAATGTCGGGACTCAGCGCCAGACAAATCAGGCCCCGGCCATAGGTCGCCATAAAATTGATGGCTTCCGGCGTTACCATTTCCGCCGCCATGCACAGATCGCCTTCGTTTTCCCGGTCCTCATCATCGACCAGAATAACCATTTTGCCGGCTTTGATGTCTTTTACAACTTCTTCAATCGTACTGACTGCCATAGTGTGCCTCATAATCGGGACAGCCGCTGTCGGCAAACCGCCCCTTTCCTCTCTGCGTGCGTTGGTGCAACGATTGAGGGAAGAGATTGCCTCTCCCCCTTCTTATAAAAATCCATGCTCCGCAAGAAATCCGGGATTAATACGACTCTTCGAATCGTCTCCGGGAGATCTTTCGGCCAGGAGTTTTTCTACATATTTACCGATCATGTCCACCTCAATATTCACCCGGTCCCCCTCCTTCAGCGCACCCAAGGTGGTGACCGCCAGGGTATGGGGGATGATGGACACGGAAAACCGATCGCGCTCGCAGGTGTTCACCGTCAGGCTGACGCCGTTAATAGTGATCGATCCTTTTTCAATAACATACTTGGTCAGGCTCGGGTCCAGAGAAAAGGTAAACAGGGTGAAATCTCCGGTGCTTCTCCGCTGCGCCACCTGTCCCTGTGCATCGACATGGCCGCTGACCAGATGCCCGCCCAAGCGGTCGCTGAGTCGAAGCGCTCGCTCCAGGTTAACCCGGTTGCCGGTCTGCAGCCGGCCAAGCCCGGTCCGTTGCAGACTTTCGGGAGACACATCGACATAAAAGCGGCTGCCGTTGATATTCCGCGCTGTCAGACAGGCCCCATTGACGGCAATGGATTCGCCTTCTTCCGGGTCGGTAAGCTGGAAATCGGCTTCCAGTCCAAAGATCATCCCTCCTCCGGCCGGCCGTTTTTCAACAAGCGTTCCCAGCCCCTGAATGATCCCGGTGAACATTTACTGCCCTTGCTCCAGCGTCGCGGCCCGTTTATTGAACTCTTCGGCCTGGCGGACATGCTTGAATCGAGCGTGAATGCTCGCCACGGAACGATAGGCGTCCGCTGCCTTGGATTTTTCGCCCCCCTCGTTATACACTTCGGCGATGACAGTAAGAATTTCCACCGCGCCTTTGGGATTCTGAGTCAGGCGATAATGCTCGAGCATGTCGTAGAGCAATTCCAGCGCTTTTTCCCGATCGCCAAGTTTGCGATAGGCAGCGGCCATTTTTTTGTTCAGAGAAAGCTGCGAAAAGCTATCATCCTCTTTCTCGCAGATGGCGAATGCTCGCTGATAATTGGCGATGGCCATGGCATATTCATCGCGGGCAAGACAGGCATCGCCGAGCCTGTCAGCGGCGTTTGCCACCCCCTGCTCGTCACCCTTTTCTTCAAATCCCCGGAGGGCATTATGAAACGCCAGCGCAGCCTGAGCATATTCGCCGTTTCCGTACAGTTTACGGCCTTCGAGATAGTCCTTTTTTGCCTGATCGTTGGTCAAATCGTCGCAGTCATCAGCCGGAGCCATAGGGCCTAACGAACTGAGAGGTTGAATGTTATCACTCGCCATTGGTACCATCTTCCTTGTGTATAGTGCGGGTGGCCTGGGCAGAAAGTTCCGCCACCGTTGTTGCTACGGGTTGGCCCTGTTCATAGATGGTGATGGGGCTGGTATCATGCTGCAGGCCCATAATCTGAAAACCCGCCTCTTGCGCTTTGATTCTGCCCAGCAGGCGCAAGGTTAAACCTCGCATCACGGGATCGTTGTGATTCAGTATCGGAAACAGGGAGTAAAAAGGTGTTTTGCGGATAAGATCCGGTCGGGTGGCGGCAATTTCGCCCAGGCCCCAGAGTACGGCCTCCCGGGTAGCGGGATCCCCCATAAAGGAGAACAGATGCCGGGTAAAGGCGCCGTAAATGTCGGGACGAGCAGCAATGATCGACCCGATGGTCTCGACCATTCCCCAGGAACTGGCAGCCGAATCAGAACACGCTTCAAATAAACGGTGCAGCAGATCGGCCACCGGCCCGGGTTCGCGTGTGGCAACCCGGCCGCAGACCTGGCCCAGGATCCAAGCGACACGATACCGCGCTGCCGGATCCGGTTCATACAGCAGACGCTGAAGAAACCGCAGGGTTTTGCGGTCGTCAAGACAGAGCGCAACCAGGCCATCAATATCAGCTTGCTGGGCCAGTTGCTTCACCAACTTTTTATCCGCACGCTTTCGCACACGTTTCGGATCAAGTGCCGGCAAGGGTGCATCTGCCGGTTGCGCAGCAGCAGCCGAATACACCGCTGCCGAACCTTGCTGCTCTGCTTGAAGCGCTGCCTGCTTTTGTTCGTAGCGTTGGACCAGTTCGGCCATGTCTTTGTGCAGACGGACGAAATAGAGAACCCCACGCACGGCACGGCCATCGAGATTGCGTTTGGCCACGACCTGGTGCGTTACGTCGTCATAATTTTCAATCCGCCCGGTTAGATAGTCGTCTTCCGGAATCAGTTCCCATGCCAGATCCCAGTGGCCCTTGCAGGCGTTGGCCAGACACTCGACCATGGCCGCGCCAACGTTATGGCCGGTGGCGTCGGCAACATAAACAGCACCGCACTCACAGGTTCCCATGGGAAACTCGCGCATTTTGCGCTCGTAACTGTCGGTCGGCCGCCCCACGTCCATACCGCAAAACGGACACCAGGGTTTAAGCTGCGCTTCTGCTTTACGACTCATGAATTTTCTGCAACTTTCATCCGCAACGCATCAACAAAACGAGGATCAACACTGTAGCCAAGCTCCCGCGCCTTCTCCATGTTGCGTTGCGATTCCGAGAAATCGCCCTTGAAATACTGTGCCACGGCCAGATTATTGCGCGCCATCGGTGAATCCGGCTCCAGGGTCACTGCCTGACGGGCAGCATCCACCGCTTTCACGTCCTCTTCCTTCATGGTGTAGGCCGAGGTCAGGTTGATCCATGCGGTAAGCAGCTTAGGATCGATCTGCAACGCCTTCGAATAGCACTCGATGGCCTGATCGACCTCGTTGCGATGCTGATGAATAAGCCCGATATTGACGTGGGCTTCGGCCATTTTAGGCGAAATAGCCAGCGCCTTCTTGTTCAGTTCCAGGGCACGATCGGTGTCGCCGCGATCAAAAAAGATAGCGCCGAGATTGATCATACTCTCCATGGACTGATTATCCAGCTCAATGGCTTTTTCGAGCTGGGTAATCGCTTCGTCAACCCGCCCCACCTGCCGATAGATTAAACCGAGATGATGCCGGGCCATAACGTTATCCGGCTTTTCCTGCACCACCTTTTCAAGATCGCTGATAACAGCCGAAAGATCGGCTGGCTTCTGTGTTTCTGCCATAAAAAAACCTTCTTTAAGTCGTAAGAGTAAAGCCCTTGCCGATTATTTTCCGGCAAATTGCAGAGAATATTTCAAACATTATAGCCATGAACGGCCTGGACGCAAGATGCGCGTGCCGTAAATTGAAACAGCTGTCGCCAGAGGCACCCTTTTCGCGGGGTACAGTCAAAAACAGCCGTTGCCGATCCCTTAGCGAATGCTGCCACCACCCGAAGGGCCGGGTGCCCCCTCCTCCGGATTGCGATGATAGGCGATCAAACGTTTTTCACGCTCTTTAGCCAAGACCTTCTGCGCCACAACAATGTCCTTACGGATTTGGGAGGCCAGCTCCTCGATGCCGTTGAAGGTGATTTCGCCGCGCAGATGCCGGAGCAGGTTGATTTTCAAGGGCCGACCGTAAATATCGGCATTGAAATCGAAAATATGCGTTTCAGCGACGAGCGCGGTATCACCGAAGGTCGGATTGTAGCCGATGTTGGAAACCCCGCCGTATTGCTTGCCGTCATAAATGACCTGGGTAACATAGACCCCCCGCTTGGGGCACAGATCCTCTTCCGAGATACACAAATTGGCCGTGGGAAAGCCCAGCAATTTACCGCCCCGCTGCCGTCCCCATTGCACATCGCCGCGAATCTGATAGTAGCGGCCGAGCAACCGGCGCACATCGCGCATCTTGCCGGCGGCAACCAGTTCCCTGATACGGGTGCTGGAAACCAGCTGTCCTTGTTCAAAATGCGCGGGCATCACCATCACGGAAAAGCCTTTCTCTGCTCCCTGATGCTGCAGAAAGGCGGTATCCCCCTGCCGCCCTTTGCCCATGGCATAATCATAACCGACCACCAGATCCTGCATGCCGATGCGTGCAAGAAGCACCTGGTCGACAAAATCCATTGCCGTGATCGCGGCGACCTCACGATTGAAAGGGATGATCACCAGCACATCGATACCGGCTCGTTCGATCAGCTCAATTTTCTGAGGGGTCGTCGAAAGCAGCCTGATACCGTGCGGGCTCAATACCTTCAGCGGATGCGGATCAAAGGTGACAGCGACGCTGGTCCCTTTATCCTGGCGAGCCCTGGCCACCACCTGATCAAACAGCATCTGGTGCCCAAGATGCACGCCGTCAAAGTTGCCGATGGTCACATGCGCCCGTGGAAAAGGGATTCGAATATCTTTGAGGTCAGTATATATATCCATGGAAGCCGCCGTCGAAACCGACGGGCTCGTTGCAAAACAAAAAAGTGAATTTCCCGGCTGGCAAGGAGAACCTCGCGACCATGAAAACGGGATATGTACTCCAAAACGGAAAAACAAGCAAACAGTTCATACCATCAGCTGGAAGCAGACCGCTGGCAGTCCGTTTGCAAACCAATCAACGGCGTATACAGTGATCATTTTTTTCTGAATTGCCACCTGAAATCCAGAGGTTGCCCAAAAACACGCACCCGGCCGGTGACACTATCCTCTGCTGTTGCCCGCGCCGCATGCAAGCGCAACTCAAATGGTTCTTCTTTTTCGCATAAACATTCCGCTTACCATAAAAAGAAATGCTTGACAAAGAGCCGCTAAACGAGCATATTCTCCGACGCAGTGCCGAAGTGGCGGAATTGGTAGACGCGCTAGGTTCAGGGTCTAGTTGGGGTTTCCCAGTGGAAGTTCGAGTCTTCTCTTCGGCACCATCTTTATAATCCGGCGATTTTTTCGTCATGGACATACAAGCCCGCATATCTCTCAGATATGCGGGCTTTTTGTTTTCCCACAGGAGAGGACGGCACATGCAAATCGGGATATTCGATTCAATCATGAGGGGCCTGTCGGAACGAAACATCTTTCGCCCCTACCATTCCAACGAACCCGAACGCCCCTCCTTCGACGGATCATTCATCATCCAACGTTATCATTTCCCAATCAAAACGACACGGCAATGCTCGTAATCATCTGCAAACAGACGGTTTGTCCGTAGGGGCGAAACATCTTTCGCCCCACCATCCCAACGAACCCGACCGCCATACAATGCAACGACTCGACAAACCCGTTGCCGATTTTGCCCTCGCCGACACAATCACAATCATGCGTCGTTGCTGCAAACCTCACAGAACCCGATCGGTATACATCCTCCTCAAATACCACACCATAAACGTCTACATGGTTGCCGTGTATGCGGGCTCCCCGCACCCGTTGGGATATTCGATTCATTCATGATAAAATTGCGGGAGATTTTTCCGTAGGGGCGAAAAATCTTTCGCCCC